>CALILP010000092.1 GCA_938016515.1 uncultured Paracoccaceae bacterium | reverse complement strand
CAGGATCAACAAACGCGTAGGCAAGGTTCTTACCGACCCGGTGTCCCCAATCGCCTGACGTGATGGTCCCGACAACCTTGTCCCCGTCAATCAAAGACCCGCCGCCGTGCGCCGGTGTCGTCTCCGAACCGACTTCCAAGGTCACAAAGCGCTTTCCCCTGAAAAGCTGACCGCCATGACCGTCGCTGGCGCAAAGCCGACATAGCATTCGCGGGCCGATAGCCACGGGAAGAAAATGCAAATGCGATATTGACTGTTCACTGGTTTGTGAAAGGGCGGTCAATTGTACTTGGCACATGAATTTACTTGTCGCCCTGTGCAGACAGATGCAGCGTGAACGCAATGGGGAGAGTTTGTATGACACGTGTGTTCATCAATGGGTTGGGTCGTATCGGACGCACCGTGTTGCGGGCTTGGGCGCAAGGAGCCGCGCCATCGCTTGAGGTTGTGGGCCTTAACGATATGGCTGCTGCTGATATCTGCGCCCATCTGTTCGAGTTTGACAGCATCTTTGGCCCCTATCGTGGGACAGTTGAGCTTACGAACGGCGCGCTGGTGATCGACGGTCGGTCTATTCCGCTGCACACCACCTCTGACATATCCGGGTTGGATCTTTCCGGCGTGGACATCGTGATGGAATGTACCGGCCGCGCGGATACACGAGATGTGGCCGCCCGGGGTCTGGCGGCAGGCGGCGGGCGTGTTCTGGTCTCTGGTCCGTCTGATGCTGCGGACGAAACGATTGTGTTGGGTGCCAATGATCATTTGTTGGCGGATCAGAAAATCATCTCGAATGCGTCTTGTACGACAAACGCACTGGCCCCACTGGTCAAGCTGATTGATGAGACATGGGGTTTGCAGACCGGGTGGATGACAACCATTCATTGCTACACCAGCAGTCAGCCAACCATTGATCAACCGCGCGGCGATTTTGGACGCAGCCGTGCTGCATCACTGTCGATGGTTCCCACGACAACGTCGGCGCATCGTTTATTGGATCAAGTCCTGCCTCAGACGGCAGGACGGGTCGAAGGTGCGGCTGTTAGAGTGCCTGTCGCCTCTGTCTCGGCGGTTGATCTGTCGGTGACGTTGGATCAGACGGTCACGTTGGACGACGTACAGACTGTGATGGCGGCTCAAAGCGGGATCATCGGATCCACGCAAAAGCATCTTGTGTCCACCGATTTGCGGGCCCGCGCCGAAAGCTTGATTGTCGCGTTGCCGGAGACCCGCGTTACCAAAGGTGGGCTGGTCCGGGTTTTCGGCTGGTATGACAACGAGTGGGGATTTTCGAACCGCATGTTAGAGATGGCGGTGCGAATGGGCTGAGGTTTCGTGCCGCCTTTGACGCTGCACAAAGGGGGGGCCAGCCCCCCAAACCTCCCGAAGTACTTCGGACCAAAAGAAGGGGAAGCCGGGGCCGACAGTTATGTTGTCGTTGTGACGCCTTTTGCTAGTCGGCTGTTCCGATCATGAAGCAACTTGTGCCGCGATCTTGCAGGCGGCGGCAGGCCAGCTCTGCGTTTTCGCGGGTCAGTCCCATGAAGTTTGCGTCGAACCCACCGGATCGTTGCACGATGCGGCGCAAGCCTCCGTCGAGGGTGCTCATTTCGTTCAGGGCGACTTTGACCAGGACACGTTCCGCGTCATAGCGGGATGGGTAGCGGCCGACGTTAACCCCCCAATGCCGTCCGCCAGAGGTGGAAATGCGGGTCACGACCTCGGGTTGGGCCGTTGGCGTAAGGACTGGGCCCTGTACCGCGGCGGTGATCAGTTCTGCGGGTCGTTGTTGTGGGGTCGCAGAGCTGTCGGACAGGGTCGCTTCGCCCAACGCTTCGGATAAGGCGCTGTTGATCGTATCGGTGTCGACGGCCTCTGCCAAAACACTTGCGATCAGGTCGGTGTTCAC
This sequence comes from uncultured Paracoccaceae bacterium, assembly GCA_938016515.1. Taxonomy (GTDB): domain Bacteria; phylum Pseudomonadota; class Alphaproteobacteria; order Rhodobacterales; family Rhodobacteraceae; genus Yoonia. The sequence continues at coordinate 26,023 of CALILP010000092.1, read as the reverse complement.
GTCCAGTTGTGGGGCGTTGCTGGGGGGGCGTGCCTGTGGCCGCAGGCTGGCGGTGACCAGTCCATTGACGCGGATGGTTTTGCCTGCACCGCTGCTTGTGGCTGGGCGCCCGCTGTCGGACACCAATGTGTTTGCGGCAGGTGGTGTAGGTTCGCTGATAGGCGCCCGGCTTGGTGCGCGCTCAAAGCCCATGTCCAGAAGCTCTTTGATCCGCGCGTTACGGGCACTTGTAGAGGACCCACCAAAGACGGTCGCAAGCACGCGTTCCTGACCCCGTTGGGCAGATGCCACGAGGTTGAAGCCTGCAGCACGGGTGTAGCCGGTCTTGATGCCATCAGCACCGCTGTAGGAATTCAACAGACGGCGGTTTGTATGTGCAACCTGCTTAATCCCGGCATCAGCGGTGATGCGCGAAAACAGATTATAGTACTGCGGGAAATCATAGATGACGTGACGCCCCAGCACAGTCATGTCGCGGGCGGTGGACATGTGACCGTTTTGGGTCAGGCCGTGTGCGTTCTTGAAGGTGGTGTTTGTCATGCCCATCGCAGCGGCGGTGCGGTTCATGCGCGTGGCGAATGCATCTTCGGATCCAGAAATTGCAATGCCAATAGCCGTGGCCGCATCATTGGCGGATTTCACGGCGGCGGCGCGCAGCAGATAGCGCAGTTTGATCTTTTGACCGGTGCGCAGGCCCAGCTTCGATGGCGGCTCTGAGGCTGCGAGGCTGGTGATCGTCACTTCGGTGTCGAGACCGATCTCGCCGCGACCGATGGCCTGAAAGGCGATGTAAAGCGTCATCATCTTGGTCAGGGAGGCCGGATGCAAGCGGGTGTCGGCGTTGCGCGAATGCAAAACCTCGCCGGTGCGGGCGTCCATCACCATTGCCGCATAGGGCGCAGCAATCGCTTTCACCGGTGCGGTGAGGATCAAGAGGATCGAAAATAGGAAAACGGTCACGCCATAGGCGCACTGCTGAAGACGACTTGTCACGTCGCTTGCCTCGCTTGTTTTTACTGCCTCAGTGGCCCACGATTTTTCGCAGTGCCTTATTCATTGCAACGACGCTAACATGAGTAATTGCGCGCGGTAAACCGACAGTTTTCAAAGCGGTAGAAGGTGCCTATTCTGTCACACTGCAAGATATTGTAGGGCATTGCTGACTTGCATCTACATCGGGTGTTTCCGTTGCCATTGCGTCCAGCGGGGCCACAGAGGAATTGACGGGAATTCGCCGTAATCTGGGCTTTTCTTGCGGCCTTGTCAGCTTATATACAGGGGCAACGCTTTGACACACACTGCGCGACCAAGGGAATCATCCGCTTTATGCACAGCGACATCACACTGATGGCCGACAGAGACGGTGACGACGACAGCGATGTCGGCGTCGCGCTGGACGTCAAGCCAAAGACAAAGCGCCCGCCGCTTTATAAGGTGATGATCTTGAATGATGATTTCACGCCGATGGAATTTGTCGTGATGGTGTTGGAACGGTTTTTCGGGATGTCACACGCGCAGGCCTTCGATCTGATGCTGACAGTTCACAAAAAGGGTCTGGCCGTGGTCGGCGTTTATAGCCACGAAATCGCCGAGACGAAGGTCGCTCAAGTGATGGACTTTGCCCAGCGTCATCAGCACCCCCTGCAATGCACGATGGAGAAAGAATAGCGGTTCTGCCGCTGTTCGCCTGATCGATGTCCGCACATTCCCGACTGTCCACGGCCCTGACTGACGGGGCATTGCCATTTACCGATGGTCCAGTAACCGTCATGCGTCCGCCGCTCACCTATGACGTTGGTGCCTTGCCGCGTGATCACGTGATGATCCAACATACGTTCAAGCCGGACTGCGCAGGATGGGAGGGGGCCGGTTATGATGTGGCCACCGACGTGCGTGCCGCAAAGATGGCAATTGTCGTGCTGCCGCGCGCCAAGGCATTGGCAAGGTCGATGATTTCAGCGGCGTGTCGGACCGCCGAAGTCATTGTGGTGGATGGTACCAAGACCGACGGGATCGACAGCCTGTTCAAGGCATGCCGCAAGGTGTTGGGTCATGTGCCTTCGATCACCAAGGCGCATGGCCGGATTTTCTGGTTCCCCGCAACGGACGCTTTCGCCGATTGGGCCGCACCCGCGCCTGCGACGGGCGCACATGGCTATGTCACGACTGCTGGTGTTTTTTCGGACGGGGCCATCGATAAGGGATCGCAACTGCTGGCGGATAGCCTGCCTGCCAAACTGCCCGGGCGGATGGCCGATTTGGGGGCTGGATGGGGCTTTCTTGCCGGGCCGGTGTTGGACAAGGAAGGCGTCAAATCGCTGGATTTGATCGAGGCTGAGGCATTGTCGCTGGAATGCGCGCGCCAGAATGTCAGCGATCCGCGCGCACAGTTCTTGTGGGAAGACGCGACGCAGTACGCACCTGACACGGCCTATGAGGGAATCGTCATGAACCCTCCGTTTCATGTCGGGCGTAGTGCCGATCCGTCGTTGGGTCGGTCATTTATTGCGTCGGCTGCCAAGATGTTGGCAGGTCATGGCAAGTTATGGATGGTGGCAAATCGACACTTGCCATACGAGCAGGCATTGTCAGACGCTTTCCGCAATGTTGACATTATCGCACAGAATAACGCGTTCAAAGTGTTCCACGCCACGCGCCCACAGCGCTAACACTCGGGTCAGGAGACTACGGATATGTCGTTTTCGATTGAAGGTAAGACAGCTATCGTGACCGGGGCCGCCAATGGTGTTGGCCTCGCGATTGGCAAGCACTTTGTGAATATGGGCGCGAATGTTGTGTTCGCTGACATGGACGAAGACAAGCTGAAAGATGAGATCAGCGACTTTGCAGGCGACGATAGTCCAGCCCGACACTTTGCCGGTGATCTGCGTAAAAAGCTGACAATCGCGAACTTGTTGTCGGCCACCATTGATGCGTTCGAGCGTGTCGACATCCTTGTGAATGCATCCCGACAGGTCATGTTGACGGATCCGCTCAATACCAAAGACACGTCAGTTTCAGAGCTGCTGGACCAGAATCTGATGGCGTCCTTTCGTCTGACACAAGCTGTTGCTAAGCGCATGATTGCGCAGGCAGAAGGCGGTGACGATCATGCCTATGTCGGATCGATCGTGAACCTGTCATCGATTGCCGCCCGGCGCACGCACCCGGATTTGCTGGCTTATTCCGTCAGCTCGGCGGCTTTGGATCAAATGACGCGGTCGATGGCTGTGGCCTTGGCGCCAGAGCGGATTCGTGTGAACGCCGTAGCCTTTGGATCGGTGATGTCAGCCAGTCTAAAAGGCACGTTGCGCGATCATGATGAAATGCGCGAGGCAATTGTCGACAACACACCCCTGCACCGGATCGCAAGTCCGGGTGAGGTTGCGGATGCGGTTCAATATCTGGCCTCGGACGCGGCCGGGTTTGTCACCGGTCAGATTATCACGGTTGATGGGGGGCGGACCCTGATCGACCCGGCTGCGGTGTCAGCGCACTAAACCTCTGCGGGAAAGCGGGCCTCGCATTGCGCGATGCCGGATTGTGCATTCGCGCGGTTTTGCTGCTGGCGCTGTTCCAGTGACGTCAGCTTGGCCCGCTCTGCATTCAAATCAATCGCCACGGGAACCTGCCGGGTAACCGTATCGGTCTCTTCGCAGCGAAAGCGGAAGGTGCTGCCATCGTCATTGCGACCAGTGCAGAATGTGCGCCGCGTCTCGACCTCCTGGCGTTCTTCGAGGGCGAAACCACGGGACAGATTACCTCGCGTGACGGCGATCAACTGATCCAGAACACGGACTTCTTGGGTCACTTCTGCGATGCATGCCTCGCGGGGCGTGGCGCATGCGGTCAAAAGAACCGGAAAAATCAGAAGGGTGGCACGCATTAGAAGGCTCCAAGGGGTTGATCTGGGTCAAAGGTTTATGGTCCCGTCCCTGAGATGATAGCACAACGGACGCTATGCAATATCAAGTTAAGGGATCATCCATGTCAGACGAGATGAAGACGCAAAAAACCGCCGCTGCGGCGTGGTTTCGGCAACTACGGGACGATATCGTTGCGTCTTTCGAAAACTTGGAAGACAGCCAGACCCAAGGTCCGACGACTCACTTACCCGCAGGTCGGTTTGAAGTGACCGAGACAAAGCGCAATGCTGACGATGGTGGGGATGCTGGCGGCGGCCTGATGTCGGTGATGCGAGGCGGGCGCGTTTTTGAGAAAGTCGGCGTGAACGTATCCAGCGTCTACGGCTCGCTTGGGGCCGCGGCGCAAAAGGCGATGGCGGCCCGCGGTGTTCCGGGGATGGAGGATGATCCACGTTTCTGGGCTTCCGGCATCTCGTTGGTAGCGCATATGCAAAACCCGCATGCGCCTGCTGTGCATATGAATACCCGTATGTTCTGGACGCCTCATGCGTGGTGGTTTGGTGGCGGATCGGACCTGAACCCTTGCTTGGAATACGACGAGGACACGGCGCATTTTCACGCCACCCAAAAGACCCATCTAGATCCACATGGGGATGACCTGTATCCAAAGCTTAAGGAATGGGCGGACGAGTATTTCTACATCCCGCATCGCAATCGGGCGCGGGGCGTGGGAGGTATCTTTATGGATGACCGCAATACGGGCAACTGGGATGCCGACTTTGCCTTGACCCAAGACATCGGGCGCGCGTTTCTGCCTGCCTATGTCCCGCTGGTGGAAAAGCGGCGGAATACGCCCTGGACCGAGGCCGACAAGGATGCGCAGCTGGTGCATCGCGGTCTGTATGCAGAATACAATCTGGTCTATGACCGGGGAACGAAGTTTGGCCTGACAACCGGCCATGACGCCAATGCGGTCTTGATGAGTCTGCCACCGCTGGCAAAGTGGATCTGACGTCGACGATTTTCCTTCGAAAAATCAGGGGATCGCCGCAAGGTTTGCATTTCGACGCTGGCCTTTTGGGTCGCTGACATGCAACCTGTGGTAGCCTCTTTCAAGGAGGTGCGAGAGTGACGACGCTTGTCGCCGGGGGGATACCATGACCATTCTGGATCAAATGCGCGCCGCGATTGGCGCGGACTATGTTTTGACCGGCCAGGACACCGCAAAGTGGCAGTCTGACTGGACAGGCGACTATATCCTTGCCCCTCATGCGGTGGTGCGTCCCGGGTCGACAGCCGATGTCGCGGCCATTTTGCGTCTTGCCAATGATGCGGGCACTGCGATTGTTCCTGTATCAGGTAACACCGGATTGACAGGGGCCACGTCAAACGACGGCGCTATCATGCTGTCACTGGACCGCATGAACAAAATCCGTGACGTGAACCCGACCGGCAGAACAATTACCGTGGATGCAGGTGTCGTGCTTTCTGCCATTCATGATGCCTCTGACGCGCACGACCTGCTCTTCCCGCTGACCTTTGGCGCAAGGGGCACCGCGATGATCGGCGGTGCGCTAAGCACCAATGCCGGTGGGTCGAACGTCCTGCGATACGGCAATACCCGTGATCTGTGTCTGGGCGTCGAGGTGGTGTTGCCCGATGGCCGGGTCATGGACCTGATGAGCGAGCTGCACAAAGATAACTCGGGCCTCAATCTGCGCAATCTTGTGATAGGGGCCGAAGGGACGCTTGGTGTCATTACAGGGGCTGTCCTCAAGTTGCACCCCAAACCCATCGCCTATGCGACAGCGATGGTCGCAGTGCCGACTGTGGACGATGGGCTTGTCCTGTTGAATGACATGCAAGATGCGACCGGCGGCGCGGTAGAAGCGTTCGAGTATATGCCAAAAGCTTACATCGACCGCCATTTGGAGCGGGTCGAGGGTGCCCGCCGACCTTTTGATGATGACTACGATGTCAACGTCATGATCGAGGTCGGTGCGACTGCTGCAAAGGACGGCAAGCCAGGTCCTGACGGCGTGATCCCGATCGTCGCCCAGCTAGAGCAAAGCCTCGGCGCGATGCTGGAAAAGGGTCAAGTTTTGGATGCTGTGATTGCCCAGAACGAAGCGCAACGCTCAGAAATGTGGGCCCGGCGCGAGGCTGCTGGCGAAATCCTGTTTGATCCGGGTATCGCCGTGAACACCGACATTGCGGTTCCGTTAAGCAAAGTGGGTGAGACCTTAGAGGCAATCACCTATGGCCTTAAGAAACTCGATCCGGATGTGACCGAAATTGTGGTGTCGCATCTGGGCGACGGCAACATCCACCACACGGCTTACCCGCGCCGCAATACGCCAGATGTGATGGCCGAAATGGTCGCGGTTGTCGAAGACTGCGTGCAAGCGGCACGGGGCTCTTTCAGCGCAGAGCATGGTGTGGGGGTCTCAAAGCTGGAAACGATGCGGCGGCGCAAAGACCCTGTTGCCCTGGATGTGATGCGCACGATCAAGAAAGCGGTTGATCCGAAGGGGATCATGAACCCCGGCAAGGTGTTCCCCAGCTGATATGCGCCACATCCTGACAATCTGGCGCGACCCAACCTTACGCATGATCGGGTTGGCGACGATGATGTTTGGCGTTTTTGCAGCATCCTTCGAGCCATACAAGTCCCTGTTGGGCATTCGGGTCTTTGGCCTGTCAGATGGCGCATATGCGGCGCTGTTGCTGGTGTCTTTGATGATGTCGGTGATCGCAGCCGTCGGCGTTGGCATCATCACCGACCAGACCCCAAGCCGTCGGTTAATGGCCCTCTTGGCTGTTGCAGGTGCCACGGTTGCGATGGCCTTGGTCTGGATCGGAGATTCCGCAACCACCTTCGTTCTGGCACATGCAGTGCTTTTGCCGCTGACAGCGACGATCATGGGCCAGCTTTTTGCGATCACCCGGCTTTATACAGCAGGACGGCCCGAGGCAGAGCGTGATGGCGTGACGTCCGTGATCCGGGCCTTGTTTGCAGTCCCTTTCGCGATTGTTCTGCCGATCTGGGGCATTCTGTTTGATCGGGGTGTTGAGATCACAACGCTCTATCCGGTCCTTTTTCTGTTCAGCCTGATCTACATCGGACTAATCTGGCTACGCTGGCCAAAAGACGCAGATGCGCCGTGGGACGACACAAAGTCTGGCCTTGGTTTCTTCGCCTCCCTGCAAGAGCTTCTTGCGGGACGTATCGTTTGGCGCATCCTGTGGATGGGGGCCGTACACTCTGGATCAACCTTGATGGCCGTTCTGCTGGCCCTCGTTTTTGCGCAGGCAGAAGGGCGGTCGGCGGGGGACGTCGGCATCTTCTTTGGGGTCTTCGTGGCCCTTGAAATTGTTGTGATGCTCAGCGTTGGGTATCTGGTGATCTACTTGCGCAGGTTACACATCATCTTTGCGGGGGCCGCGTTTTATGCGCTGTTCATGCTGCTTTTGCCCGTGTTGGCAGATACTGCCGCTGTCTGGTTCCTGGTGGTCCCAATCGCCATTGGTGGAGGCCTGATTTACGGGCTGTCGATCTCATACCTGCAAGATCTGCTAGACGCCCGCGCAGGGGCTGGGGCGTCATTGGTCGCACTGCAAAGGCTGGTGTCCGAAGGGATGGCGGCTGCAATCTTTGCAGTTGGGGCGGCGATCAGCGGCTATGCCCTTGCGGCGTTCATGGGTGCCGGGGCCATCATGGTCGGTGCTGTCATGCTTTTGTATTTGGACCGGGCCGATAGGGCCTAGCCGTGCAGGAAACCGGGGCCAGCGCGGTCCAGCAGCTTGGCAGCCATTTCACGACCCAAGGCGGCACCATCTTCAATCGGTGCAGATGCGTCATCGTTAAAGACCACGGACCCGTCCGGCTTTAGGATCTCACCACGCAGGCGCAATGTTCCGCCGTCCAGCTCAGACAATCCACCGATGGGTGTTTCGCAAGACCCGTCCAAAGCGGCAAGAAAAGCGCGCTCTGCTGCCAAACGCTGACCAGTGGGTCCGTCATGAATGGCGGCAAGCATCTCTGCTGCGCGACTGTCATCGCCGCGCCGTTCAATCCCGATGGCACCTTGTGCGACGGCAGGCAGCATATCCTCTGGCTGGATCGCGTGTTTTGGAACATCATCCATGTTCAGGCGGTTCAGGCCAGCCATCGCAAGGAACGTGGCCTCTGCGACGTTGTCGCCCAGCTTTTTCAGGCGGGTCTGCACGTTGCCTCGAAACTCGACGACATTCAGATCAGGCCTGCGAGCCAGCAATTGGGCGCGCCTGCGCAACGACGAAGTGCCAACAGTCGCGCCATGCGCCAGGTCAGCAATCCCGGTTGATTTGTGCGAGACATAGGCATCACGCACATCTTCACGGGGCAAATACGTATCCAGCAAAAGCCCGCCCGGCTGCAAGACAGGCATGTCCTTCATTGAATGCACAGCAATATCGATGGACCCATCTAGCAGGGCCTCTTCGATTTCACGGGTAAAAAGGCCCTTGCCGCCGATCTCTTTCAAAGCACGGTCTTGGATCATATCGCCGGTGACTTTGATGATGCAGATCGCAAAGGCATCCTCGGGCAGATCGAAGGCGGCCATCAGGCGGGCGCGGGTCTCGTGGGCCTGCGCCAAAGCAAGTGGTGACCCACGGGTTCCGATGTTGAAGGGCTGGGCGGGGGAAGGCAATTGCAGTGTCATAAATGATGGTTAGCAGTGTCAACTTGGCCTGACAACTCCCTTGACACGGGGACGTACACTTGGGACCAAGTCACGACCAAATAGGATTGCCAGAATGACCAGCCAGAAAACGATTTTGCGTGCCCTTGCGGGTGAAACCTTGGACACTCAGCCGATCTGGATGATGCGGCAGGCCGGGCGGTATCTGCCGGAGTATCGGGCGACACGGGCGCAGGCAGGGGATTTTCTGTCGCTGTGCTACAACTCTGAATTGGCAGCAGAGGTCACCTTGCAGCCGATCCGAAGGTATGGTTTTGACGCGTCGATCTTGTTTGCTGATATTTTGCTTCTGCCACAGGCGCTTGGCGCGGACTTGTGGTTTGTCACGGGCGAAGGGCCGCGCCTTTCGACGATCACAGATGCGGCTGGTCTGGCCAAGCTGAAACCGGCAGACGCGATCCACGAGCACCTTGCGCCGGTCTATGAAACCGTTCGCATTCTGTCGCGCGAACTGCCGTCAGAGACAACGTTGATCGGTTTTGCGGGTGCCCCTTGGACTGTCGCGACCTACATGATTGCGGGCAAGGGCACACCGGATCAGGGGCCTGCCCATGCGTTGAAGGCTGCTGACAAGACGACCTTCGAAGGCATCATTGAGTTGCTGACCGAAAGCACGATCCATTATCTGTCAATGCAGATTGACGCGGGCGCCGAGGTAGTCAAGATTTTCGACAGCTGGGCAGGGTCTTTGCAAGGCGATGATTTTGTAAACTACGCGGTCAAGCCTGCCCAAAAAATTACGGCTGCGTTGAAGGCGAAATACCCGGATGTCCCGGTCATTGCGTTCCCGCGTGGGGCTGGCCTGCGGTATGAAGGATTACATGCGGAAATCGGCGCTGACTGCATTGCGCTGGACGATGGGGTGACTGCCAACTGGGCGGCCAAACATGTGCAATCGGGTGGCTGTACCCAAGGCAACCTCAAGTCCTCGCATATGGTGACCGGTGGTCAGGATTTGGTGGACGAGGTCAACCGGATCAAGACAACATTCAGCAAGGGACCGCATATCTTCAATCTTGGTCACGGGATCACACCGGATGCGGATCCCGAAAATGTCCAGTTGATGATCGATACGCTGCGGGCGTCATAAACGAGCCGTATTCGGCGCCTACTAAGCAGGGACCAAAGTGAAGGTCCTGAGATGTTTCGGAAAATCCGGCATGCGTTTGCAAAAGTTCGCGTCATTTTTAATGCGCTGCGGGCTGGCCTATATGGGTTTGTTCTCGTGTGCGCGGGATGGTTATTTCTTGCACCACCCAGCCAGACTGAAATTGACCGCTTGTCGCTTCCGCTGCGGGCAACGGCCCAGCACGAGGCAGTGCGGGCGCATCGCATGGCCAAGCTGGTCGTGCTTGTTGCGAACGACCGCATCTATGGCTTGGTCGCACGTCGCGGGAATGCGGGGCTCTCGGCAGAACAGATTCGCAACGGCATGGTTCTTGCGGCTGCAGGCACGTCACTGCGTGTTTCAGATGCGGAACTTGGTGCGGATGCGATCCAAAAGAATTCCATCCGGCCCAGCGGGGCAAAGTTCGTGACTGCACGCACAACGCCCTGACTTCTTTGTTTCGTCCAATATCCCGGGGGTTTGGGGGCTGGCCCCCGATCCATGACCTGCAACGCAGAACGGACATCCACGATGTTGTCAGACCCATATCTCACGACCTTTCATCCCTGACTGAGGGGAATGATGGTGGCGTGGGGGAGACTTGAACTCCCGTACTCAGGGTGGCTTGCGGATCAAACGCCCGTAAGTCGGGCTATCGGCGACCAGAGGCTATCGACTATCGCAGGGGTGGATGTTGGTGGCGTGGGGGAGACTTGAACTCCCGACCTATCGATTATGAGTCGATCGCTCTAACCAACTGAGCTACCGCGCCAACGGCGTTCCGATTACGCTTTGACCCGCGGTCTGTCAAACCGATTCTGGGTTGATCAGGCGGAAACTGTGTGGTGCCCGCCTACAAACCACGCGCACCACGATTTTTCTGAAAAATTTGCACCTCTCAGTCGTAACGCAACTCGGATGCCTTACCCCGGAACACCGTATAAGCCAGCACCGTGTAGGCGATGATCGTCGGTAGCACGAAAACGGTCCCAACCAAGATGATGAACAGACTTTCCGGCGCACTTGCTGCTTCATAGAGGGTCATCTTTTCGGGCACCACGTAGGGATAAAAACTGTAGGCCATTCCCACAAAGGCCGTGATCCACAAGCCGGAGGCCGCAGCAAAGGGCAACCAAGAGAAACGGTCGTTATAGAACGGCATCCGCCCAAGCATCCACCACAGCCAGATCACAAGTGCTGCTGACAGGATCGGCAAAGGTGCCAGAAACAACATCTCAGGAAAGCCGAACCACTTGTCGAAAATTCGCGTGCTGACATAAGGCGTTGCCATCGAAATCGCGGCAATCCCAAGGACCAGTCCCCAGATGCCCCGCCGGGCCCATTCAACCGATTTGACCTGCAGGTAGCCTTCTGACTTGTGGATCACCCAGGTGGCCCCAATGAAGCTATAACCTACGGTCAGGAACACGGCTGTTAGCATGGCAAAGGCGAAATGCGGCAACGTCCACGTCAGACCCATCACATACATGCCCAGCATGAATCCCTGGCTAATCGACGTCATCAAAGATCCCGTAAAGAACAGGTTGTTCCACAAGGCCTTGTACTGGATCGGGGCTTTGACCCGGAACTCAAATGCCACGCCGCGCAGGATCAAACCGATCAGCATGATCGCAACCGGCAGATAAAGCGCTGTCAGGATCGCGCCATGTGCCGCAGGGAAGGCCACCAGTAGCAGCCCGACCGCTAGTACCAGCCAAGTCTCGTTTGCGTCCCAGAATGGCCCGATTGCCGCGATCATCCGATCTTTCTCGTCGTCATCCGCAAAGGGGAACAGCAGTCCGACACCCAGATCAAACCCGTCCAAGACGACGTAGATAAGAATCGAGACCCCCATCAGCCCCGCAAAGGTAAACGGCAGCCAGACGGCAGGGTCACCAAAATACTCCATCGCTATTCTCCCGGAACGGCGACAACTTGCGCCGCTTCAGATGACGCAAGACGCCCTTTCAGGGTTTCGCCCTTCGCGGCTTTGCGTGCCAGATAGAAGATGACCGTGATATAGGCTCCTAACAGGATGGCGTAGACCACCAAATATGCGATCAGCGTCGACAAAACCATTGGCGCGGGGACGTCTGCCACAGCCTCTTTGGTCGACATTACGCCGGTCACCAGCCACGGCTGCCGCCCAATCTCGGTCACGTACCATCCTGCCAACGTGGCGAGCCAGCCGCTGAAGGTCATGCCAACAAGGGCGTACAGGAACGGTTTCGGCAATCCTTCGATGCCCGCCCGCTCGCCTGTGCCGCGGCGCTTGCGCATCATCATGTAGACGCCCGCCCAACTTAGCACGAGCATTGCCAGGCCGGTCCCGATCATCACGCGGAAAGACCAGAACACTGGGGCCACGCGAGGGTGAAGGACTTCTCCGTCCTCCGTCACAAAATCATTCAGGCCTTGCACTTCACCATCCCAGGTATGGGTCAAGATGAACGACCCAAGATTGGGAATGCCGATCTCAAAGTGGTTTTCTCGTGCTTCTTGGTCAGGCAGTGCAAACAGGATCAGCGGCACATTTCCACCGGTTTCCCAATGTCCTTCCATCGCTGCGACCTTAGCGGGCTGATACTCTTTTGTGTTCAAGCCATGCAGGTCGCCAACAAGGATTTGCACAGGGATCAGCAGGGCCGCTGCAAAGATCGACGTCTGCAATGCAGCGCGCACACCTTTTGTCTGGCCACCAATGAGCCACCGGAAGGCAGACACCCCCGCGATCAGGAAGCTGACGGTCAGGAAGCTGGCAATCATCATATGCGCAAAGCGGTAGGGCATCGACGGGTTGAACACGATCTCTGCCCAGCTTGTCGCATGTGCGACGCCGTCGATCATCTCGTAGCCCTGTGGCGTGTGCATCCATGAATTCAGAACGATGATCCAGAAGGCTGACATCGTTGTCCCGAAGGCCACAAGGAAGGTCGCCAATGTATGGACCCACCGTTTCACCCGGCTAAAGCCAAACAGCATGATCCCAAGGAACACGGCCTCTAGGAAGAAGGCTGTCATCACCTCATAAGCCAACAACGGCCCCGCGATGTTGCCGACCTTTTCCATGAACCCCGGCCAGTTGGTTCCAAACTGGAACGACATCGTGATGCCGGACACGACGCCCATCGCAAAGGAGAGGGCGAAGATTTTGACCCAAAACTGGTATGCCTCCATCCAGCGATCTTCGCCGCTGCGGTTATAGCGGATGCGGAAATAGAACAGCACCCAGCCGAGTGCGATTGTGATGGTCGGGAAAAGGATATGAAATGAGATATTTGCCGCGAACTGAATGCGCGACAGCAGCAGTGTGTCCATCATTTCCATAGCGTGCCTACTTTCTATTCTTGGCGTGCTTCAAACGGTTACACGTCAGATAGGTCAAAAGGTGCAGAAGGCACGGGCGCGCGACTGTGTCAGGAGGTCGCAACCTGCAGTAATGGTTAATAAAATTACGATTATCGACCATGTTTAGATGGATTCTAAGGTGTGGAATCCCCCCAAAAGAAGAGCCCTTTGGATTCAATCGCTTGGCTGAATAGGCGTCTATGAATTTACGCGATGATCACCAAAGGATCGTCCAATTTGTGCTCTTCCAGGTTCGCGGTCGCCCCAATCCTGTCCACAACCGCAAAAAGCCCCGGCGCGTGCAGCGGTGTCAGAACCCCATGCCAAGTGCCCCGATGAAAATTGATCGCCTGACCGGGTGCCGTCAGAAAAGCGCGCGGTCGGACAGGCCCGGCGTCGTCTTCTGCAACGATCACCAGAAATGGCGCTTCAGACATCGGGATGAACGCCTGCGACCCCTCCGGGTGCCGTTCCAGCAGGTCACAGGTGTATGGCAGCGTTCTGACTTGTGCGTGAAACAGGCTGATCCCGGCCCGACCGTCTTCACCGAAGTCCAACAAGGCACGGTCATGATAGCGACCGCACATTCCTGCGTTAATCAATTTGTCGGGGGCACCCGAACACTCAAGAACGTCGCCAAAAGGCGCAAATGCTTCCGGGGTCAAAGGTGAGCAGCGCAGCTTCACGGCAACATGTCTTTCAGCCGATGTAATGCGATCCGTTCGACCTGACGGCAGGCAGTGTCGCGTTCAGTTGCGGTGTCGTTATCGATGCGGGTGCGAAACGCCTCTAGGATGCTGGCTTTGGTGTTGTCGCGGACGGCGATGATAAAGGGAAACCCGTGCTTTGCGACATAGGCCGCGTTCAGTTCGGTAAACATCGCCCGCTCTGCGTCGGTCAGAGTGTCCAGACCGGCTCCCGCCTGTTCGGCGGTGCTTTCGGCTGTCAGGCGCTTGGCAGCAGCCAGCTTTCCGGCCAGATCAGGGTGGGCGCGCAGAACGCCAAGGCGCTCCTCCAGTGTGCTTGCCCGGAAAGGACGAACGAGCGCTGCGTGCAAGCCAACAGCCGTGTCATGGGCAGGCCCAAGTTCCAGATCAAAGGCACGATCGGCGACCCAGGGGGAATGCTCAAATATGCTGCCGTAGGCCTGCACAAAGGCGGCGCGCGTCATGGCAGAGGGGCGCACCATGTCAACTGGGGGATGCACAGCGCGCCAATGGGCCGCGATCTCGCCGCGCGTGGCAAACCAAACATCTGCATGGCTTTGCACATAGTCGATAAACCGCTTCAGGCCCATGATCCGGCCCGGCCGCCCGATCAATCGGCAATGCAACCCAACGGTCATCATCTTAGGGCGACCATCGGGTCCGTCACCTTCGGCGTAAAGGCAATCGAATGCGTCCTTGAGGTAGTCGAAGAAGTGATCGCCAGTGTTGAACCCCTGCGGTGTCGCGAACCGCATGTCATTGGCATCCAGCGTGTAAGGGATCACCAACTGATGTCTGTCCCGACCCACAGGCAGCCAATAGGGCAGGTCATCGTCATAGGTGTCGGAAATCCAATCGAACCCCTCGGCAGCGGTCAAGGCGACAGTATTCATCGAGCAACGCCCAGTGTACCACCCGGTCGGGCGTGATCCGGTGACTTCGGTGTGCAAACGGATCGCTTGGGCAATCTGGGCGCGCTCTTCCTCTTCGGGCATGTCCTTATGCTCGATCCACTTCAGCCCATGCGAGGCGATTTCCCATTCGGCGGCTTGCATCGCGGCAACCTGTTCAGGCGCGCGGGCCAACGCCTCGGCCACGCCATAGACGGTCACGGGCAAATCCTGCATCAGGCGATGTAGGCGCCAAAAGCCAGCGCGGGCGCCGTATTCATACATGCTTTCCATGTTCCAGTGGCGCTGGCCCGGCCAACTGGCCGCACCCACGATCTCTGATAGAAAAGCCTCTGATCCGGCATCCCCATGCAGGATGTTGTTTTCACTGCCTTCTTCGAAATTCAGCACCAGCGAGATCGCGATCTTTGCGCCACCCGGCCACTTGGCATCAGGGATGCGGGGGCCATAGCCGATCATATTGCGGGGATAGCGGGTCATGGCGCACCTGTTTGTCGAAAAATCCAAGGATATCGTGACACCCTTTGCGGTGGCGCGAAAGATCAAACCGGCTGCGTAAACGTCCAGGTCGTTGTCTGGGCGTAACCCTGATCGGGGGTCACAAGTATCGAGGGGAAGTCGGCGTTGTTTGGGGCGTCCGGCCAGTTCTGTGCCTCAAGCGCCAGACCTTCAAAGGGAGCGCGGCCGGGCCGGGCCCCCTCTTTGTTGTCGTAAACCTGCAGGCCAGGGGCCGTTGTGCCCATGGTCATCGTCACGCCGCTGGCACCGCAAAGGGTCAGAACATCGCGCAAAGGGGCTGGGCCGTCAGACAGGCAAAAGTTGTTGTCGAAACTGTCGGTGGCGGTATGAACCTTGCGCATATGGCGAAAATCCATCTCGGTGCCCTGCACGTCGACAATCTCGCCGGTAGGATAGCAATCGGGGGTTCCGGGCAGGAAATGATCCGCTGCGATCTGTAAGGCATGACCATCCCAACTGTCAGTCCCGTCAAGGTTCCAATAGCTGTGGTTGGCAAAGCTCATCGCGGTGGTGGCATCCGTGGACCCAGTCAGCTCCATCGTTAACGTTGCGGGGGCCGTAACACGGTAAGTCACTGTAACCGTCCGGTTGCCGGGCAGGCCACAAACGCCGTCGCGCAGGGTGCAGGTTAAGGTGACATGGGTCTCAGACCGATCCGAGACCATCCAATTCCGACGATGTGTCGCCTGCGCGCCGGAATGCAAGTGGATGCGGCCATCCTGATTGCGCTCTAGCTCGTACATCATCCGGTCGATCTTGATCCGGGCATTGCTGATCCGGTTCGCAATCGGCCCAATCAGCGACCCGTGATGACGCAAGCCCCCTTCATAATCTGTCAGATCGTGGGACCCCAGCGTCAGCGACCGATCCACACCTGCAAGGCGGACATCCTGAAGGATCGCGCCCCATGTCAAAACGCTGACTGTCAGGTCGCCCGTCGATAACGTGATCTTTTCAACAGGTTCCCCGGTGCTTGCATTGCCAAAGATCATTTACAGGGCTTCCCAATGCACGCCGGCAGGCGGGATCGTCAGGTCGCCCCATTTGCGGGGATTGCGCCCATAGTTGAAGACAAAACGATGGGTGTCCGTCTCGCGCAGGCGCAGGCCTTTGGGCATGTCGTGGGCCGTAATCCCAGCTTGTTCGCACAGTTCTCGGATAAAGCCGTCAAATGTCTTGTCGTTGGGCCAACCCGCCAAATAACGCAGAGTGTCGCTGCCCATGATCGCAGGTTGGCCAGCCGCCGTTTTCAGCCGGACAGGTGCGGTGCCTTCAAGGTGTTCGAACCAGTGCAGGAACGCGCCACCCCCTTCGAGAGGGATTTCATCGGCGGGTGGCATGCTTTCGGTGACAACAACGCTGACATCAACGCCGGGCAGATGCGGGCCAAGCGGGGTCGGGATGCTCAGCTCATCGGTCTTGGTATCGGTGCGCGGACCGAGCAAAGCGATCCCCTTGTACGTGGACAAGGCCGATTGCAAAGCCTCGCTGATCTGCATCAGGCCGGGGGCCAGCACCAGTTTGTATTGCGACAGATCGCGGGTATCAGGTGGCAGAATATCAATGTTCAACCCGGCTCTGCGCAATCCGCGATAGGCGGCGAAGGCCAGCCGGAACATATCAAAATCAGCACCTTGCGGCTGCACGTCCCACGCCCATGCGCTTTCGTAGTCAAACACCAGCGCCACATCAGCCTTCGCAGTGCCCACATCAGGCATCGCGGCCAGTTCTTTGGCGACCTGTGCGGCCTCGGCCAATGCCGGGGCCGGTTCTGCATCGGGGCGCAACAAGGCCGCATGCATCTGCTCTTGCGCAAAGGGGGCCTGCCGCCAGCGGAAATAGCAGACGGTTTCAGCACCATGAGCAAAGGCCTCCCACGCCCAAAGACGAGCCATGCCCGGCAGAGGGGCAGGGTTGTACGGGGCCCAGTTTACCGGCCCGGGCTGCTGCTCCATCACCCACATGCGACCCCGGCCAACGGCACGGTAGAGGTCATGATGAAATGCCTGATTATCCGGGTGACCTTGACGCAGGTAAAACTGTTTTTCCTTGGGCGTCCCCTCAATCCGGTCCGACAGAAACCCAATTGGATAGCTGTCCCAAGACGCGATATCGAGGTCCGCGCCCACTTTCCAGTGATCAAAGGTCGTGATCCGACCCATGTAGTTGTGAATCAGCGGGGCGTCGGTGTGCTTGCGCAACTCTTCCGCTTGCACCCTATTGAAAGCCACCACCTGATCCGATGAATACCGGCGGAAGGCCAACACATGGGGATGGTTCGGTTCTGTCACCGTCAGGTTCGGCAGGTCGATCTGGTCAAAGCTGTCATATTGCATTGACCAGAACACATTCCCCCACGCGCGGTTCAATGCATCGGTGGATTGATAGCGCTGGGCCAGCCAGTCCTGAAAGCCCGTGCGGGCAGCATCTGAATAGCTGAGCGTCGTGTCGTGACAATCATACTCATTATCAATCTGCCAGGCGGCGATATGGGGGTTATTGCCATAGCGTTCAGCCATCAACCGGGCAATGCGCCGGGCCTCTTCGCGATACCCCATGTGGCTAAAGTCGTAATGCCGCCGTGACCCAAACTTGCGGACGCGACCCTCGGCATCTACCGGCAGCATGTCCGGCAACTTATCGATCATCCAACGGGGCGGCGTTGCAGTCGGTGTCCCCATGATCACCTTCAGGCCTGCCTTGCCGAGGGTTTCAACCGCACGGTCCAGCCATGCCCAATCGAAGACGCCTTCTTGCGGTTCCATCAAGGACCAGGCGAATTCGCCAATGCGGACCCATGACAACCCATTGGCCACCATCTGGGCTGCGTCTGTTTCCCACCGGTCTTCCGGCCAATGTTCGGGGTAATAACAAACGCCGAGTGTGCGGTGCATGGCGGTGCCTTTTGAGTTGTTTTGGCGAATTGAAGAGACAGGGCGCGCCTAAAGCAGCACCCGGTGCTCTTTTTGGCCAGTGGTTTTGGTGGTCGTGGTGAAGGTCTTGCCATCATCCGGGCCGGGGTGGGCCATGCCTTGGGTGGCTGACGTACAATAAAGCGTTGTCATGTCGGGGCCGCCGAAGGCCGGGCAGGATGTTTGGCTGGCAGGAAAGCTGATGGCTTGCAGGAATGTGCCGTCGGGTGCGTATTGCGCGACACGCCCTGCACCCCATTGCGCGTTCCAGATGTTGCCCTCGGTGTCGACAACGGCTCCGTCGATGCTGAAGTCGTCAGCGGAGAGGTCCATCACAATGCGCGGCGCGCCAGTAGGCCAGCCCTTTGCGTCAAGACCCGTTGCCATCAGGTGTCCGACCCTGCTGTCCACGTAGTAGGCCGTGGTCCCATCGGGAGCAAAACAGATCGCGTTAGAGATTGTGATGTCCTGGAAAAGTTGGCGCAACTCGCCCTTGTAGTAGCGATAGATTGCACCTGCCTTCTCTTCCGCGCACTTCCCCATCGTCCCAATCCAAAACCCACCTTGTGGATCCGCCCGGCCATCGTTTGACCGGGTGACGCGGTCGTCTGCTTCCAGAAAACACAGTCTGCGTTTGTTGCCGGTTTCGACGTTGAAGGCAAAAAGCTGCGTTTCTGACGCGATCAGAAAGGTATCACGATCAATCCAGCCAGCCGCAGAGACATGTTCGGCAAATTGCCAGTGTTGGCCGGTCGTATGCAGGCGCTTGCCAAGGATATCGAACCAGAAAAACTGTTGGCGCTCAGGATGCCAGATGGGCCCTTCACCCAGCGCGCATTGGGTCTCATCATGGATCATGTCGCGGCCTCATAGGCCGCGACCATGCCCTTGGCGTTCGCAGCAACATCCGCAACAGACATGCCCGGTTTGAACAGGGCGGACCCAATGCCAAAGCCGTCAGCGCTTGCAGCCATCCATTCACCAAAGTTGTCGGCTCCCGCGCCACCTACGGCATAAACCAGTGTGCCTTTTGGCAGGACAGCGCGGATCGCTTTGATCCCGTCGGGGCCAAGCAGGCTGGCCGGGAAAATCTTGAGCCCATCGGCCCCTGCCTTCAGCGCGGCAAAGCACTCGGTCGGGGTCATCACGCCGGGCCAACTGGCCATACCGGCGGCTTTGGTGGCTGCAATCACACGCTGGTCGCAATTGGGCGAAACGATAAGCTCACCACCCGCATCCCGCACCCGACCCACGTCATCTGTCGACAGCACGGTGCCTGCGCCGATGATCGCAGTCTCGCCGACAGCGGTTTTCATCGCGGTGATCGTGGCAAAGGGGGTGGGCGAATTCAGGGGCACTTCGATCTGGGTGATCCCTTCTGCGACCAGGGCCTTTGCCATATCGGGGGCCTCTGCAGTGGTCACGCCGCGCAGGATGGCGATCAAGGGGCGGTGCGACATAGGGCTATCCTTTCAGGCGGCGGTAGGCCGCAGTGAGGCCAGCAAGCGTGACGCTGTCACCTTGCACTTGGGTGGCAGGAACACCTTGCAGGCCAAGGGCCTTGATATAAAGGGCCGATATCTTGCCAGCGCCAATGACGGCAATCTGCTGCCCAAGCCAATAGGGCCGGGCCCCCGCAAGTTCGGCACCGATCAGCAATCCCGACAGGCGCGCGCGGGCCGTCGTGGCGGACATATCATGCAGCAAGCCTTCGGCGCGCAACGAGAACAGGTTGGTCGCCAGCCGCTCTGGCCGGGACATCGTATCGCTGAGGGCGGTCTCAAAGGCGGTGTCGTCCCACCCTTCGCTGGCAACAGAGTGGCGCAAAACAGTGCTTTGCGAGATGGCCGCGAACATCTCACCTGTCATGAACGTCTGGAAACTGACGATCTCATTGGCGCTGACGTGGACCCACTTGGTGTGGGTGCCGGGCAGGCAAATGACGCCGTCCCAATTGAGATTACGCGCCAGAAAGCCGGCAATCTGGGTTTCCTCACCGCGCATCACGTCGGCAGGGCTGTCCTGACAGACGCCGGGGATGATGTGGACAGATAGATCCGGGTGCTTTGTGGTCGCTTGAGACAGGGCATCCGATGTCGCGGGGCATGGTACGCGGGCGTACTTTGCCTCGGCCCAGCCTTGGCGTGCGCCCACCATGCCGCAGGCGATGACTGTCGTTGGTCCGTCGATCCACGCGCCAGCGAGGTCCAGAAAGGCAGGCTCAAACCCATCCCGATCCAGCTTGCCCATGCCCTGATCGCTGCAGGCTTCGGCCACCACGGACCCATCATGGGCCATCGCCCAGACACGCAGGTTACTGGTGCCCCAGTCTGCGGCAATCCAGTCGGCTTTGATCGCAGCGGTCACAACCGCTCTCCGGCGACGACCCACATCCGGTCCGGAAAAGACCAAGGCAAAACAATGCCGTTGCGCATCAAATATGTACCAGAAACATTCATCTCCCCGGCTTTTAACAGCGGATCGCCGCGTGACAAGGCGGGGGCTGCGTTTCGGTTCACTAAGGTCACGCGATACATCGCATCCGGGTCCAGATTGGTCAGGCGCAAGGGGCGGGGTGCAATCTGGGCGCTTGTGGCGGCTTTGCCGACAAATGTGACGAACCGGTCGCCGTCGCGCGACAGCTGCTGTTCGGCCAGCACCACCGGATCGGCGCTGTCAAGCCGCAGGATATCAGCCGTATGCATCCAGTCCCTGTTAGCTTTCCACCAGCTGGTGACCTCTTTCAAGACGGCGGTTTCGTGTGGGTCCAGTTCGCGGGGGTCCATCTCAAAGCCCATATGGCGCTGGGCTGCGACCCATGCCCGGAACTGGATGTCAAAGACCCGGCCAGAGGTGTGACAGGTGCGTGGACCTACGTGGGACCCAGTGACAGCAAGCGGCAGGAACAGGGCCGCATCATGCTGAATGCGCAACCGCTCCAAGGCGTCATTGCTATCAGACAGCCAGACCCGCTGGGTCCGCTGCAGAATGCCAAAGTCGATCCGGCCCCCGCCAGAGGCGCAGCTTTCGATCTCGGTATTTGGGAAATCCGCCCGCAACCGGTCGATCAAGGCATAAGACCCACGGGTTTGCGCAGCGTCGGGCATTGGCAGCACCCGGTTATGATCCCACTTGATATAGTCGACATCGTGATCGCGCAGGATGGCTGACATCCGATCGTACAGGAAATCGCGGACCTCTGGCAGGGCCATATTCAGGGCCTTTTGCTGGCGACCGAGGGTTTGGTCTTCGCTGCCCAAAGCCCAATGCGGGTTGGCGCGATGGATGTCGCTGTCCTCATTGATCATCTCGGGCTCGAACCAGATCCCAAAGGTCATCCCAAGGCTGTGCACATGGTCGATCAGGGGGCCAAGGCCGTCCGGATATTTGCGCGGATCAACCGTCCAGTCAGACAGACTGCGGGTGTCGTCATCACGCAGACCAAACCAGCCGTCATCCAACACAAAGCGCTCCGCTCCAAGTGCAGCGGCCCTTTCAGCGATGTCTTTTAAAACCGGCAACTTGTGGTCGAAATAGACGGCTTCCCAACAGTTGTAATGCACAGGACGTGGCGCATCAGGCTTCGGCCAGGTCACGATCCGGTCGCGCAGATGGCGCTGGAAGGCGACAGCGCAGCCGTTCAACCCGCTGTCGGAATAGGTGATGTACAGGGGTGCTGTTTTGAACTGGGTTGCAGGCTGGGTTTCCATGCGGGCAGCATGACCCCACTGGACCTGACGACGACCATCCGGCAGCTCTTCGGCAATCATCCGATGGCCACCGGACCAGCCATAATGAAAGCCATAGGCCTCGCCCTGAGTGTTTGTAGCACCCGTGCAGGGGATGATCAGGCCGGGGAAATGTTCGTGCCCGGTCCGGCCTGTGCGATTTTCGCGATACCGGATACCGGGGCTCCAGGCGGTGCGATTGGGCTGGAATTCACCACACCACCGACCCGAGAAATCAATCATCTCATCGGATTGCTGGGGGCCTGGGAACACCGGCGCGGCCAGCCAGTGAAGGTGGACCGGGCGGCTGGCATCTAGTGTGGTTTGGCAGGTGATGATGCTGGTGTGGGGGTCCGGCTGAAAGGTGAACGTCAGGCGCAATCCGTTGGTGTCATCCCCATAAACAAGGGTCAGGCCATCGCTGCTATCGGCACTTTCAAAGCAAAACTTGGGCAACAGAGGCGTGCCATCAGTGTCGCGGACAATCAGGCCGGGCTGGCCGGGAAAGGTCCGGGTGGCTTCGGGGCACAGGGACAGGTCAGGGTTTTCGTCCAGCATCCCGCCGGTGACGTCCAAAACATGGGCGGCATGCAGTGTATCAAGGTCCTCTGAGGCAGGCAGTGCCGGGCCCCAGTAGACAATTTGGGCAAGGCGATCACTCCGGGCCGCAAGGACCAGGGTCTGACGCTCATCATCAAGGCGGTAGGTGCGTGTCATGAGATCTCAGTCGGCAGGGCGCAAGCGGGCGGCGAATTTTAGTTCCAACATGTGAAACTAAGTTTTGAATATTGATACTAAAGCGATTATCCTGTGAAAATGTCAACACGCAGCAAGAGGATGACGTAACAGATGTCACGAGACACAGAGGATGGCACAGTTGGTAAGGCACTTGCTGTTTTGGATCAAGTTGCGGCCTTTGGACATCCTGTGCGCTTCGGAGAGATCCTGTCGAAGTCGGCTTATCCCAAGCCGACACTTTACCGGTTTGTGCAAACACTGACCAATCAGGGAATGCTGTCTTACGATCCCGACAGACAGACCTATGCGCCGGGCGTGCGTCTTGTCCGTTTGGCACATGCGGCTTGGGCGCAATCTACATTGGCACCCGTGGCGCGGCCCTACCTTGACGCGCTCAGCGCTGATGTGGGCGAGACGGTGCATCTGGCCCAGCTCGACAACGCGCAGGTGCTTTACCTTGATAAACGCAATGCGGTGCAGCCGGTGCAGATGTATTCGCAGGCGGGCAAGGTTGGGCCTGCCTACTGCACAGGTGTGGGCAAAGTCATGCTGGCCTTCACACCAGAGCCGCAGCTGGACCGGATCATCGCTCAGCAATCCTTCCACGCCTTTACTCCGGAAACTCTCACGACCCCTGATGCGCTGATGGAAGAGCTCGATAACATCGTGGCGCGCGGTTACGGCTTTGACCGCGAAGAACACGAACCGGGGATCATCTGCATTGCAGTGCCCATCCTCACGGAAAAGGGGCGACCCCTGGGCGGGCTGTCGGTCACCAGTACGACAGCCCGACAATCATTAGACAAGTTGGAAAAGCTGGCGCCCATGCTGCAACAAACTGCCCGCGATATCGCTTATGACGCGGCCCATTGGCACATTAAAGACGAAGACTGAGAGCACAAATGGGCGCTGTCTTGGGGTTTCTTTGATCCCAAAATATGGCCCCCGCCGGGCAGGCGTCCCGCAGTATCAGCCTGCGGAACGCTGCGTGGTCTAGCGCTTGCCGTAGTATAGCCCGACAACATGCTCTGCCTGCGCAAAGAACAACCAGCGCAAGGTCAGAACCCCGGCGATATGGCTCAGGACCGCGATGGCTGCAAAGACGTGGTTGAACGGCAACAGCAGCAAGATCACGGGCAAGACAAAACCCAGACCCATGGCAATCATCCGCAGCTTCTCGGCATGTTTGCGGCCAACGACATGAATGAATTCCTTCATCAGATAGTTGGTCCCGGTATGGGGTGGCTCGAACGCGCGAACCTCGCCGATGCTGCCAAGCCCGGTTGCTGTCTTCAGGTCAGTCCCACTTTCAGCCAACCGTGTGTCCCCGGTTGTCCAGGCAAAATACTGCATGACCCCGGCCACGATCAGCAAAATAATCGCTGTGTAGATCAGACCAGTGAACAAGGCGCCACCGCCAATAGACAAAGCAAGAAACATCGCAGGCGTTGTCCAATGCTTCCAACGCGGCACCGTTTTCAACTGGGCGTAAATCATGGAGGTGGTGAAAACAGTGGCAAGGCTGCCAATCGCGCCCAGAAAACCAAGCGGCCCAATATGCGTGCCAAAGAGCGCACCAAGGGCGTAAAGCCCCATGATCACAAGCGTGGCGACCGCGCAGATACCTTCTCGGGACAGCCAGCTGGTCTGCCACTGGCTGAAAGCTTTGATGGCCCGTTCAGGGTGGCCAAGGTGGAACGTAGAGGCCAGCAGGCCCCCCACCGCCATCGCATAAGCGATCCCAAACCAGATGAAAGCGCTCCAACCGGTGGGTTGCAACGCACCCAGACCCAGCCAGAATAACAGGCCAAACCCAAGGCCAGAGAACGTCGTGAAGATAATAACGGATGGGGCGGGATGCATTACTTTGATCCTCCGGGCATGGCAGACAGCGCCTTGTCGAGCCAACCGACAAAGCCTTTCGCGTCTTGGGCAATCGGCTCCAGATACGGTGCAAGCACGTCGAATTCCGGTGCTTCGTCCTTTGGTCGTGGTGGCAGGTATTTGTTCACCGGCTTGGTGTCTTGTTCCGGCATCAAATCCATCCCGCCGCGTTCTTTGGTCAGGATCGACACGTTGCTGTCTGGGTCGGCAAAATCGCCAAAGTGGCGCGCGCCTGCAGGACATGTCCGCACGCAGGCGGGTTCGCGGTCTTCTTCGGGCAGGTTTTCGTTGTAGATCCGGTCGACGCAAAGGGTGCATTTTTTCATCACCCCTTCGTAGGCGTCTAATTCTCGTGCGCCATATGGACATGCCCAAGCGCACAGGCCGCAGCCAATGCAGTCTTGTTCATTGACCAGAACGATCCCGTCTTCCGTCCGCTTGTAGCTGGCACCGGTGGGGCACACGGTCACGCAAGGGGCGTCGTCGCAATGCAGGCAGGACTTGGGGAAGTGGATCAATTGTGCTGCGGCTTGTGATCCGTCTTTCAGGTTTGGTGGTTGCACCTCGTAAGAGTGGACGCGGTTCAGGAACGTACCGGTTGGGTTGGCACCATAGGGGTCTTGATCCGATAGGGGGGCCCCGTAGTTTTCCGTGTTCCAGCCTTTACAAGAGATCACACAGGCATGGCAGCCCACGCAGGTATCGAGGTCAATGACAAGGCCGAGTTTTTTGTTGGTGGAGGTAGGAAGCTGGGTCATTTTTGCCCCCGGATTTGTTGTGCACCGGACGTACACCGGACGTACACCAAACGTACACCGAACCTGCGCCGGTCGATTAATGTGTTGATAACCATGATCGCGCTCAAGGTGAGCATAGATCCAAATAGAAGCGTCATCATGCGCCCACCTTCCACGTTAGCTTGTTGGGGCCTTTGCCCACCGGCGACTTGATCGCCGGGATCGCCGGTTGCGCCTCGTTCGGTACCGCCGACTTTGTGATCCGCACCCGCAGGTCAAACCATGCCGCCTGACCCGTCACCGGATCAGAGTTTGCCCACCGCAGCCCATCACCGCGCGGCGGCAGGAGTTCGTGGATCAGGTGGTTCAGCAGGAACCCCTTCGTGGCCTCTGGCGCATCTTCGTCCAAGGCCCACGCGCCCTTGCGTTTGCCAATTGCGTTCCATGTCCAGACGGTGTTCGCGTTCAGCGAGGCCTGATGCGCGACAGGCACAACAATCTCGCCATGCACGGATGTGACCTTGGCCCAGTCACCTTCCTCAAACCCGTTTTCTTCCCAAATCTTGGTTGGCACATACAGCGGGTTATGCCCGTGTATCTGGCGCAGCCACGCGTTTTGCGTCCCCCACGAGTGATACATCGCCATCGGCCGTTGTGTTAGCGCATGCACCGGATAGGCGCTCACGTCGACATGGCTGTCCTCAAATGGCGCATACCAGATCGGCAGTGGGTCCATCGTCTTCTTGATCCGGTCCCGTAGATGTTCTGGCGGCTGCCGCTCGCCAATACCTTCGGCGGCAAGCTGGAACTTCCGCATCGG
>CALILP010000091.1 GCA_938016515.1 uncultured Paracoccaceae bacterium | reverse complement strand
CACAATGCCAACTTTCGCTTCTGGCAAAGCCAGCGTAGCGCGCGGGGTCATTACACGAATGTCGCAACAGGCAGCCAATTCGAGTCCGCCGCCAAACGCATGACCGTTCAATGCACCAATGGTGGGTTTGCTCAGACGCGCTAAACGATCGAAGATCCGGTGACCATCACGCACCCAATTGCGGGCAAAGTCCGCCGGCGGCAACGGACCCCATTCCGCAATATCAGCGCCACAACAAAAGGCCTTCGTCCCTGCCCCAGTGACGATCACACAGCGCACATCGATTGCGCGGTCCAACTTGGCAAGATACCCGTCCAGCTCAGACAACATGCCCGCGGTAAGCGCATTCAGCTTTGCCTCATTGCTAAGCGTCAGAATGGCCGCGTTGCCCTCGTATGTGCAGGTCACAACGCTCATAGTTTCAGCCCCATAGGTGCATTAGACAAAAGGGACTTCGGCATCACAGTCGCGTTTTCAGCCATTTGGACGCGACCGTGTGACGGGCCGATGATGTGTTCTTGCGGATCAACGCCCGGCATAATCTCGGTCGCCACCAATCCCGCTTGTGTCAAACGGATTACGCAGCGTTCAGTGACGTAGATGACGTTCTGCCCCTGCTCTAACGCCCGCCTGCCCGAGAAGGTGACGTGTTCGACCTTGTCCACCATCTTGGTGAATTTTCCGGGGGCCGCGATGTCGATCCCGTCATCAGTCAGGTTGATCTTGGCACCCGCCTCGAACCAGCCAGAGAACACGATATTCTTGGCGCGTGATGTGATGTCGACAAAACCACCACAGCCTGCGGTCAGATAGGGCTTTTTGCCCAGCTTAGAGACGTTCACGTTGCCCTGAACGTCGACCTCAAGAAATGACAGGAACGACACATCAAAGCCCCCGCCCTGAAAATAGATAAACTGCTGTGGCGCAGGGACGAAGGCATCAGCATTGGACGCACAGCCAAAGGCAAAACCGGTCAACGGCACCCCGCCAACGGCACCTTGTTCAATCGCCCAGGTCACCGCATCCGGGTGGCCCTCTTCCAGCAAGATGCGCGGAATCATGGCGCTGATCCCAAAGCCCAGATTGGCTGTCATGCCTTGGCGCAACTCTTGCGCGGCGCGGCGCGCGATGACCTTCTCGACACCATGATCCGCCAACGAGAAGCTATCCCAAGGCCGCATCACTTCGCCCGAAATGGCCGGATCATAGAGCGTTTCTGTCGTCTGTTTCTGGTCCGCGTCAATCACCACGCAGTCCACCACATGTCCGGGCACGTGAACGTCATGGGGACGCAAGCTGCCGTTGGCCGTCACACGCTTTACTTGCGCGATCACCAGCCCGCCATTGTTACGCACGCAGATCGCCTGCTCTAGGCCACCCAGATAAGCGCCCTCATGTTCATAGGTCAGATTGCCGCTTTCATCACTGGTCGTGGCGCGGATGATGGCGACGTCTGGAATGATGTTGGGGAAATGCAGCCAAGTCTCATCTGCGAATTCTACACGTGACACGATGGGTGACGCTGCCCCCTTATCGTTCATCGCGCAGCCTTGTCGGATCGGATCAACAAAAGTATCGAGGCCAACTTTCGTCAGAACACCGGGGCGAAAAGCAGCCGCTTCTCGGTGCATGTCGAACATGACGCCGGAAGGCACGTTGTAGGCCGCCACGCGGTTCTCAACGATCATCTTCCAAATCTCGGGCATCTCGACACTCGATGGACCTGAAGGATAGGACCCCGCCAGCACGCGGCTTAGCAAACCGTCTTTTGCAATATGATCCATGCCTTTGACGCCATAGACGTCGCCAGCTGCAATCGGATGCAGGGACGTGATGTCGCGGGGGTGTCCCTCGTTCACAAACCGGTCACCTATCGCCTTGAGGACCGCATCCGGGCACCCAAGGGTCGAGGACGAGCTTACTGACACGACAGCACCGTCTGGAATACGGCTGACGGCCTCACTGGCTGGAACAATTTTTGTCACGCTATTCTCCCCTTCGACCCAACCCAGAGCAAGCTGAATTGGAACGTTCCATATTTTGATACTGGAACGTTCCAATTTCTACAAGGGGATTTCTCAAAGTGGCATTATGAGGCTGAAATATATGGGGTTATATCTTATCTGACGTCGCACATCTCTATCGGCAGGCCGCCAGAATCTGCAACGCACGTGAACCTGAATGTGGTGTTCCCATCGATTCGAACCGGTTCGATCACGACACGCGCTGCGCTGTAAATCTTGCATAACCGACAGTCACGAAACCTGTCTGCGGTCTCTGTTGCACCAATGCGTCGCTTTTCATCCGCCGCATTATTCCCCTGTCCAGCTGGAATCCCATTGGTCTATGCTGCCTGCAAAACAAAACGAACGAGCAGGTTACATGAGCACCAAACCACAGATGGACGAATCCGTCCGCGCCAAAATCATGTCCGATCCAGACGCTTTGCTGGATGATCACGATCTGATGCGAACCCTTGTTAGGGCAAACTCTGGCGGACAAGGCGGCAATATCGTGGACCTGCGGGGCATCGCGATGGAGCGGCTGGAAGCCCGGCTTGACCGGCTCGAAGACACCCATAGATCTGTTATCGCGGCCGCTTACGAAAATCTGGCCGGGACAAACCAGATCCACCGCGCCGTGTTACGCATGATGGACGCTACCCAGTTTGAAGTATTCCTGCGAGACCTGACCGGCGACGTCGCCGACACGCTGCGTGTCGATGTGATGCGCCTGATCCTGGAATCCGAGACATTTGACGACACAGCCGGCATCGATAAAGTCAGCGACGTGCTGCGCGCGGTGCCAATCGGGACCATCGACGACTATATCACCCAGGGCCGTCATATGTCTGTTCGACCCGTGACATTGCGACAGGTCACCGCCGATGAAGACAGCTTTTACGGTGAGAAAGCGCCTTACGTCCGCTCTGAGGCCTGTCTCAAGCTTGATTTCGGCCCCGGCACCCTGCCCGGCTTGCTGATCATGGGCTCTGAGGATCCACATCAGTTTACGCCACAGCAAGGCACGGACTTGCTGACCTTCTTTGGCGGCATCTTTGAACGGGCCATGCGCCGTTGGCTGGCCTGATATCACCCTCCTGTACCGATGCGCTGGCCGAATGGCTGGACCATTGCGGTGCGCTGAATGATGCCTCCGAGAACACGATCAAGGCCTATCAGGCGGATGTGCTTGGCTTTCTGTCTTTCATGACCTTGCACAAGGGCGCCCCCCAAGGCCTTGCCCCACTGGCCAAGATCTCGGTCACTGACATGCGGTCCTGGATGTCCAGCGAACGCAGGCGCGGTGTTGGGGCGCGATCGCTTGCGCGGTCGCTTTCAGCGGTGAAATCCTTCTACACATGGCTGGCCGAGCGGGAAGACTTTGAACCAACAGCCGTCTTGCTGACCCGCAGCCCAAAGTTCACCAAGAAACTGCCGCGTCCACTGGCCGTTGATGCCGCAGCTGCCATGATCGAAACGGTCGAACTGCAAGCAACCGATGGCTGGGTTGCTGCACGCGACGCGGCCGTTGTGACGCTTCTTTACGGCGGCGGATTGCGCATATCAGAGGCCTTGGGTCTTACCGGTGCCGCTGTTCCCCTGCCCGAGACCCTTGTGATCAAGGGCAAAGGCGGCAAAGAGCGGATGGTGCCCATCATCGACGCAGCACGCGACGCCGTTGACGCCTACCTGCAGCTGTGTCCGCATCCAATGGAACCGGACGCCCCGTTGTTTCGTGGCATACGCGGCGGTCCCTTGAACCCGCGTGCGGTTCAAAAGGTGATGGAAAAGGCGCGTATGCAGTTGGGCCTGCCTGCCACAGCCACCCCACATGCCATGCGGCATAGTTTTGCGACGCATCTGTTGTCCGCGGGCGGCGACCTGCGGTCCATTCAGGAACTGCTGGGTCATGCCAGCCTGTCGACAACCCAAGCCTATACGGCCGTCGACACAGCGCACCTGATGGATGTCTACAACCGCGCACATCCAAAAGCATGACAGACCGGCCGGCCATCCCATTGAGTTGCCCCCACAGATGAATTCCGGCATGACACTATGATGACACTAAGACAAAAAGCCCTCGGGGTGCATCTTTTAACCGGCACCGGTGCCGTCTTCGCCATGCTTGCGATGCTGGCGGCCGTTGATCAGGATTGGTCACTGATGTTCCTGTGGCTGGTTGTCGCGTTCTTTGTGGACGGGATCGACGGGCCATTGGCGCGCAAATATGACGTGAAAACCAATGCTCCGGAATTTGATGGTGTCCTGTTGGACCTGATCATCGACTACCTGACTTATGTCTTTGTCCCTGCCTATGCGCTGTTCAAATCAGGGCTCTTGCCGGGATGGACCGGCTGGCTCGCGATCATCATCATCACCTTTGCGTCCGGCCTCTATTTCGCAGATACGCGCATGAAAACAAAGGATTACTCCTTTTCCGGTTTCCCCGGATGCTGGAACATGGTGGTCCTCGTCTTGTTTGCGCTACAGCCAAACTTCTACGTCAGCCTACTGCTTGTGGCCGTTCTGGCTGCTGCCATGTTCTTTCCAGTTAAATTCGTGCACCCCGTCCGAACAGAGCGGTGGCGCTTGATCACATTGCCGATGGCCCTGGCCTGGACAGCTTTTGCAGGCTGGGCGGCTTGGGTAGATTTCGACCCGGCATCTTGGGCGCACTACGGCTTGATGGTCACTTCGGTCTACCTGCTGGGTGCAGGTGCGGCGCAGCAGGCGTTTTATGGCAAAGACGGCTAAGCGGCGCGCGCACATGACGTCTTTGTTTCTTTCTATATCCCGGGGGTGCGGGGGCTGGCCCCCGTGCAACAAAAGCCGCAAACACACCGCCTGCGATCATCCGTAGGGCGGGGCTTCGACCCGCCGCCACCCTTACAACAAGAAGCCTCCAGCGCCTTCCAGCTGCAATAGCTTTACCTTGGTCTCGACACCGCCCGCCCCGGAATACCCGGTCAGCCCGTTGGCCCCCATCACCCGATGACAGGGAATAATCACCGCAATCGGGTTGGCCCCACAGGCCTGCCCAATCGCCTGCGCCGGGCGGTCCATCAGTTTGGCCAGATCGCCATAGGTCCGGGTCTCTCCATAGGGAATGTCACACATCGCCTGCCCAAAGCGGCGCTGAAAGTCAGAGACCTTTGGCGCCAGCGGCAGATCAAACACCTGCCGCTGGCCTGCAAAATACTCACCCAGCTGGGCCAAAGCGGCCTCTAACACCGGATGGCTGTCATCACGCTGCGGCCGCACCCAATCCAGCGCCACCACAGCGTCACCCTCAACCACAATCGTCAGTGGCCCGATGGGGCTGTCCATGCCCGCGCGCAGAGTGTCCGCTGCTATGACAACGCCTCGTCACAGCGCCCGCAGACCCCTGCACGGCTATGCGTGCCCACGTCCGGCAGGATCTTCCAGCAGCGCTGGCACTTCTCGCCGTCTGCCCGGTCAAAAACCACAGCAACATCCGCCACATCGTCCAGTTTGAAAGCATCAGCTGGTGCCGCATCCGTGCTGACCGCAATGTCAGAGGTGATGCAAAGATCGTCAAAGCTAACCGTTTCCAGTACTTTCGCCACCTCGGCGGTCACATAAACGGTTGGGGCTGCTTCCAACGACGCACCAATCACCTTGTTGGTCCGCTCAACCTCCAAGGCCCCCGTCACAACCCGGCGCACCTGCCGCACGGTCGCCCATTTTGCAGCTAACGCATCATCGCGCCACGCCATCGGCGTCTCTGGCATGTCAACCAAGTGGATCGAGCTGTCGTCGCCCGGATATCGTTCCAGCCAGACCTCTTCCATCGTGAAGACAAGGATCGGGGCCAG
>CALILP010000090.1 GCA_938016515.1 uncultured Paracoccaceae bacterium | reverse complement strand
CCCGGATCTCCATCCGCTCGTAGAACCGGGGGCCGCCGATGACGCGGTAGGGCAGACCAATCGTCAGGAACCGATCCTCAAAGGCGCGCATCTGGTGGGAGGCGCGGACGAGGATAGCCATGTGGTCAAGGCTGATCTTGTCCATCCCACGGGTGCCGCGCTGCATCGCTTCAACCTCTTCACCGATCCAGCGGGCCTCTTCCTCGCCGTCCCAATGACCGATCAGACGGACCTTCTCGCCGTCCTCAGCCGCCGTCCACAGCTCTTTGCCCAGACGGCCCTTGTTGCCCGAAATCACGCCAGAGGCGGCGGCCAGAATATGCGGGGTCGAGCGGTAATTCTGCTCCAACCGGATCACAACAGCCCCCGGAAAGTCCTTCTCGAACTTCAGGATATTGCCGACCTCGGCACCGCGCCAGCCATAGATCGACTGGTCATCGTCGCCGACACAGCAGATGTTCTTATGACCCCCCGCCAGCAGACGCAGCCACAGATATTGGGCGACGTTGGTATCTTGATATTCGTCCACCAGGATGTAGCGGAACCAGCGCTGATACTGGCCCAAAATGTCCGCGTGCTGTTGAAAGATCACGACCATATGCAGCAGGATGTCGCCAAAATCGACGGCATTCAGGTCCTTCAAGCGCTGCTGATAGGCCGCATACAGGGCAACACCCTTGTGATCAAAAGCACCGCTTTCGGCCACAGGAATATTGTCGGGGGTCAGCGCCTTGTTCTTCCAGCTATCAATGATCCCGGACAGCATCCGGGGCGGCCAGCGTTTCTCATCAATGCCGTCAGCGATAATCAACTGCTTCATCAGGCGCAGTTGATCGTCGGTGTCCAAAATGGTGAAGTTCGATTTCAGACCCACCAGTTCGGCATGGCGGCGCAACAGCTTGGCACAGACCGAATGGAAGGTGCCCAACCACGGCATCCCCTCCACGGCCTCGCCCAGCATACCACCGATGCGGGTCTTCATCTCGCGGGCGGCCTTGTTGGTAAAGGTCACTGCCAGAATTTCGTGTGGGCGGGCTGTGCCGGTTGTCAGCAAATGGGCAATCCGGCTGGTCAAAGCCTTTGTCTTACCGGTCCCGGCCCCCGCCAGCATCAGAACCGGACCATCCAAGGCCTCAACAGCCTTGCGCTGTTCGGGGTTCAACCCCTCAAGATAGGCAGCGGACCGGGGCGCCATCGCCCGTTGGGACAAAGGAACGGATGCGGCCTCAAAGGCGTCTTCATCGGAAAAATTGCTCATCTGTCCCATATAGACCGCACAGCTTAACAAGAAAACCCTGTTCTCTATATGTTCTCCATCACCTGCTCTGGCGCGAAACTTCCGGTTTCTTTGATCCGAAAATATGGCCGCCGGAGGCAGCGCGGCCCTTGCCAAGCCCCAGTCGTCCTGCGCTAATCCACACCATGAGCCACGCCCAATTCCCTGCCATCAGCGATCTGAAGAAACGTGCCCAGCGCAGGATCCCCCATTTCGTCTGGGAGTATCTGGACAGCGGAACGGGCACGGAAGCGACCTTGCAACGCAATCGGGCCAAACTGGATGAGGTCCTGTTTCAGCCGTCAATCCTGCACGGTGAATTTAGCCCTGATCTGACGACAACACTGCTGGGCCGAACCTATCCATTACCTATCGGCATTGCGCCTGTCGGCATGTCGGGTCTGATCTGGCCGGGGGCAGAGCAGATGCTTGCACAGACGGCGGCGCGCGAAGGCATTCCTTACACGTTATCGACGGTGGCAACCCAGACGCCACAGGACGTTGCGGATCATCATGGCGGCCAAGGCTGGTTTCAGATTTATCCGCCCAGAGATCCCGACATCAGGGCGGACATGCTCGCGCAGGCCAAAGCGGCAGGCTTTCACACACTGGTGCTGACGGTCGACGTCCCGGTTGCGTCCCGCAGAGAGCGCCAGACCCGCGGCGGGTTGCAACAACCGCCAAAACTGACTGGTCGTCTGGCCGTGCAGGCAGCCATGTGCCCAGCTTGGCTTAACGGCATCCGCAAAACAGGCATGCCGCGGATGAAGCTGATGGACAGCTATATGTCACAGCAAACCGCCCTGCCCTCGACGCAGCATGTGGGCTACCTGCTGCGCACCTCGCCCGATTGGGATTACGTTGCGCACTTGCGGTTGGAATGGGACGGGCCATTGATTGTAAAGGGCGTGTTGGACGCGCGGGATGCGCCGAAGCTGGCTGATATGGGCGTTGATGCGCTTTGGATCAGCAATCACGCAGGACGCCAGTTTGATGCGGCACCGGCCACGATTGAGGCCCTCCCTGCGATCCGGGCCGCCACCACCCTGCCCATTTTGTGTGACAGCGGTTTCGAAAGCGGCCTGGATGTCATGCGGGCACTGGCACTGGGCGCAGACTTTGTGATGCTTGGCCGCGCATATCACTATGGTCTGGGGGCCATGGGCAGGTCAGGAGCAGCCCATGTGATCGACATTCTGCGTCAGGATATGATCGCAAACATGGGACAGATAGGCGCCAAGACGCTCGCTGATCTCAACAGGCGTCTGTTACCCACAACACAAGCGGTTTGAGCCGCAAAATTTCATCGAAATTTTGGCCGCAAATTCTCAATTGAGAATTTGACTTCAAACGCTGGAACAGCGTTTGTCACCCCCGCCTCACCCCATTCCGCTTGGCCACATAATCCACCAAATGCGGCACGTAATTTGCGGGCCCATCCCCACCAGCCGCATAGGCCTCTGCAAACGTGTTCTTGATCGCATTGCCCACCGGATTAGCAAGGTTCACACTATCGGCCATCGCCTCTAGGTAGCGCATATCCTTCAGGGCGTTGGTAATCGTGAACTTGTGGGCCTCGGCGTTGCCTTCGACGGCATACCCCATAAACGTCTGATAAAATCCGCAGTCCATCCGGCTCCCCCGGATCACACTGTCAAATTGCTGGGTTGTAATCCCCACTTTCTCGGACAAGGCCAGCGCCTCGGCGTACATCGCCGCATACCCCATCGCCAGCATGTTGTTGAGCAGTTTCATCTTATGCCCGGCACCCACCGGCCCCATATGCACGATGGCACCGGCCCATGTCTCCAGGACCGGACGCACCCGTGTGAACACGGCCTCATCAGCTCCAACCATCGCGGCCAACTGGCCTGCTGCAGCCTGCACAGGCGTCCCGCCAAGCGGCGCATCAACCATATGGCAGCCTTTATCACCAAGCAGTCCGGCCAACTTTTCAGTGGAGGTCGGATCAGACGTGGAACACTCGATGATCACCGTGTCTGGCTGCAGGGCCGATGACATCTGGTCTACGATGGCCTCGACCTGTGGCGATCCGTGGGCGCAGATGTGAATGATCGAACAGGTCGCCGCCAGATCCGCAAGGCTGGCAGCCTCGGTTGCCCCTGCTGCGATCAAGGCCTCAACCGGGCCGCGATTGCGATGCGCAATCACAGTCACCGGGTAGCCGCCCTTCAGTATACTGGCTGCCATGCCTTGCCCCATCAGACCCACGCCCACAAAGCCCACTGTTTCTTGTGTCATCACATTCTCCTTCATCGCATTGATGGGACTGTGACGAGGCTGGCCTGTCCGCACAAGCCACACTACGTTGGGACGACATTTTGCAAAGGACCTGCTATGCCTGATTTCGCGACCTACCCCAGCCTGAAAAACAAGCCCGTTCTGGTGACCGGAGGGGCCAGTGGTATCGGCGGCGAAGCCGTGCGCGCCTTTGCAGCACAAGGGGCGCGGGTCGCTTTTCTGGACATGGATGCGGCAGCCAGCGCCCAGATCACAGCACAAACCGGCGCACCCCATGTCGTCTGTGATCTGCGCGACATACCAGCGATGCAGGCAGCCATTGCCACCCTTGCCGAAGACGTCGGCCCCTTCGAGGTCTTGGTGAACAACGCCGCACGCGACGACAGGCATGACTGGCAAGACGTCACCCCCGCTTATTGGGACGAACGCATGGACACCAACCTGCGCCACATGTTCTTCGCAATCCAAGCTGTGGCCCCCGACATGGCCAAGACGGGCGGCGGGTCGATCATCAACATGGGGTCCAGCGGCTGGTGGGAGACCTGCGCCGACATGTCCGTCTATGCCACCGCCAAGGCAGCAGTGCATGGCCTGACCCGGTCGATGGCCCGCGAATTGGGTGCCGACCGCATCAGGGTCAACGCGCTTGTACCGGGCTGGGTGATGACGGACCGACAGAAAACCCTGTGGGCCACCCCAGAGGCTTTGGAAGGCCGCCGCAAGCAGCAATGCCTGCCGGACCTGATCGACCCTGTCTATGTGGCAAACATGATCTTGTTTCTGGCCGCAGACGATTCCGCGATGTGCACAGCAGGAAACTACATGGTCGAAGCTGGAGCGATCTAGGGTCCTGACCCGAGGCACTGCCTGAAATTTGATCATCATGTCGACCTCGAATCGGCCTAGGCTGGCTGCATGACCCGTCTTATCGCCCTTACCATGTGCCTCTTTCCAATGCTGACCATGGCACAAACACAACTTGAGGCCGGGCTGGAACTGGTCCTCCTGGCAGACGCATCAGGATCCATCGATGCCGAAGAGCTTGCCTTTCAGCGCCAAGGCTATGCACTTGCGCTGACAGATCCATTGGTCATCTCGGCTATCCGCAATTCGATCTATGGCAATGTGGCTGTCACATATGTGGAATGGGCGACCAACACCGCCGTTGTCGTAGACTGGATGATTATCGACAGCGAAGAAACAGCGCTTGCCTTTGCAGATGCGCTGACCGGCCCGCCCCGTCTTGCAAACGGGCGGAACGCGATCGGAGGGGCCTTGCTGAAAGGGAAGGAGTTGATCGAGACCAACGACATCTTCGCCCCCCGCGCCGTCATCGACTTTTCGGGCGACAGCATCGGCAATTCCTCTGGCCCGGCCATCAGCACGGCCCGAGACGAAGTTCTGAACGCAGGGATCACGATCAATGCGTTGCCGATCCTGCGGCCCGAAGATGGGCGGCGGGCTGGCACCAACCTTGAAGAAGAATACGCCAACCGGATCATCGGCGGACCGGGGTCTTTCATGGTGACAGCAGAAAGCCGCGAGACTTTTGGTCAGGCGGTCCGGCGCAAGCTGGTGTTAGAGATCGCAGGGCTGACGCCGGAGACGAAGGTCTTGGCCGTCGCGGAGTGACGCGCCGCGCAGCTGAATCTTTGCTGTCAGGGGACCCACTTA
>CALILP010000089.1 GCA_938016515.1 uncultured Paracoccaceae bacterium | reverse complement strand
CCGCCAACCGGTGAAGTCATGGTCGCGGCCAAACATCAGTCTTTCTTTGACGTTCTGGCGATTTTTGGGGCTTTGCCCAGTGGCCGGTTCATTTTCAAAAGCATCCTGAAGTATGCACCAGTGATTGGGCTTTATGGCCTTCGGATCGGGTGTATTCCCGTCGACCGGGGCAAACGTGGGGCTGCGATCACCAAGATGCTGGCCGATGTAAAGTCAGGAACGACGATGCCCGGCCAGCTGATCATCTACCCGCAAGGCACTCGCGTTCCTGCTGGCGAAAAGCGGCCCTATAAAAAGGGGACCGGTGCGCTTTACCGCGAACTCAACCAGCCGTGCGTCCCTGTGGCGATCAACATCGGGATTTTTTGGCCAAAGCGTGGTGTATACCGCAAACCGGGCACTGCCGTGATCGAGTTTTTGGACCCAATTGCACCCGGCATGGAGCCGGTGGCCTTTATGACCCTGCTTGAAGAACGGATCGAAGCGGCGTGTGATCGCCTGAACGCAGAGGCTTTGGCAGGGTTATGACCACACCGAACAATCGGCCCAGTGCTCGGCGCGTTATCCAGACAAAGTGGTAGCAAGTCCCGTGATCCGCTGGCGGATGTCCGATCTGCATCCTCATGCCCTGACCCTGGACGACCAACCTTTGCTGGATGGCGATGTCGCTGCACAGGCCCTGAAAGAGAACATTGCAGCCCTCAAGACACCGGATCACATTCTCCACCTGCGGTGCAGTGCCCCCGCTGATATGGATTCTGACCTGCTGATCGGTGCAGGTTTTGTGCAGGTCGGTATGACAAGGCTGATCGACATCGGCCTGCCGCTGTCTGACTTGGCTGATGCGCGGGGGTTGACCTACCGCTGGCACCTGCCGGATGCCAGCGCTGACTGGCCCGTTTGGTATCAAGCGCATTGGGACAGCTACAGGCAGACCCACCCGATCAATATTGCAAAAGACCCCGGTGCTGCCCGTTACCCCGCCGTCTTTGGTGGGGAAGATTTGCGAGAAGCGCTGTTTGTGTATGAAGATAACCGCCTTACTGGGTTTTCCAGCCTAAGGGCGGATCAGGACATCGGTTGGATCGATACCACCCAACCAGATCAAGCAGTGCTAAGGGCGACCCTTGCTGCAACCTTGCGACGGGCCACAGCTTGTGGCTGGACGCATGCGTCGCTTGAGGTGGATGACGACCATCCGATACTTTGGGAGGTGGCTGCAGACTTTGCAGACCACCCCCAGCAAGATTTTATTATGTGGCAACGATCAATTGGCTGACCCACCGCCGTTTATTCTTTGATCCGATACGATAGCCGCAGGAGGCATCCGCAGTCACGTCTTGGCAGGCCAGTGAATGTTGGACGCAGCCCCTAAGCCTTTGCGCAAAGCGACCACGATCACCACCACTGAAATCACCAGCCAGATTCCACCCCACATCACCGTCGCCCCGCCGAATTCTTCGGCCAGCATACGCGCGTCCGATTGCAAACCGGACCGCGCAATCGTGTCACTGAAGATGTCGTATGGGACATAGATCATGCTGGTCAGCCCGATCACGCGCAGCACCAGATCATTGACGTCGCGCGGCAAGAATCTGGCCATCGCAATCATCGCAACGCCTGTCCCGACACAAAACATAAGCGCAAAGCTTTCCCGGACATAAAGGACAGCCACCAGCAGCATAAGCGCCCCGAACCCCGCCATCACAGCCCGGTCCGCATGGGTTCTGACCGCGACAAACAACAAAGCGACGCCAATCAGCAAGGACCCCAGATAGCCCGCACTGAGGATCAGAAACCGACTGCCGCCCCTGCTCCAGACGGCTCCGCCTTGTTCGGCAGAGACGCTCAGGCTGATGACATCGCCGCCCGTCAGGATCGTGGTTGCAGCATGCGAAAGTTCGTGCAGGAACACGACCAGCAGCTTGAGCGGAACAATGACTGGCGTCTGCCACAGCGCAAAAACCAGCCCCACAAGCACCAGCAGCTGCCAATGCCCCCGCAGCAAAGCCGTCATCCTAAGCGGCCAGCCCTTTGGACCCGAGGTTGAGGTATTTTTGACGCCGTGCCGCGCGGACTTCCGGGCCGGACATCTCGGATAAATCTTCGACCATGCCAATCAAAGCGTTGCGGACGGAGGTGATCGCCGCGTCTGGGTCGCGATGCGCCCCGCCTTTGGGTTCCGGGATGATCCGGTCGCAGACACCCAATTCGTTCAGGTTTTCGGCGGTCAGGCGCAACGCCTCTGCCGCCTCATTTGCCTTGCCCGCATCCTTCCACAGGATCGACGCACAGCCTTCGGGGCTAATGACCGAATAGATAGAGTGTTCCAGCATCGCGACCCGGTTCGCCGTTGCAAAGGCTACAGCGCCACCTGATCCGCCTTCGCCGATCACCACTGAAACCAGCGGTACATTCAGGTCCAGGCATTTCTCAGTTGATCGGGCAATCGCTTCAGATTGGCCGCGTTCCTCTGCGCCCTTGCCGGGGTACGCACCCGGCGTGTCCACCAAAGTGATCACTGGCAACCCAAAGCGGTCGGCCATGTCCATCAGCCGGATCGCTTTGCGATAGCCTTCTGGTCGGGCCATGCCAAAGTTCCGTTCGATCCGGGATTTCGTATCATTTCCCTTTTCATGGCCGATCACCATGACAGGACGGCCATCCAACCGGGCCAAGCCACCCATGACAGCCGGGTCATCGGCAAAATTTCGATCACCGGCAAGCGGCGTATATTCATCAAAGATCGCATCAATGTAGTCTTGGCAATGGGGCCGCTCTGGATGACGCGCCACCTGACATTTACGCCACGGGGTCAGGCCCTCGTACAGCTGTGTCAAAAGCTCGCTGGCTTTTTCGTCCAGCTGTGCGGCTTCTTTCTCGACGTCCGTTTCGGGGTTCTCGCGTGCCATGGCCCGCAATTCATTCGCTTTGCCTTCAATTTCGGCCAGCGGTTTTTCGAACTCAAGATATTGGGTCATCACATGCCTTTAACTGGTGCTTGCCTGATATAGTGCTGCGGTTGGGGCAATTGCAACAACGCGACCCTATGTCGTGGTCATCCAGCCCAGTGTCGGCTCTGTCGGGCCACCGGGCTTGTATTCGGCCCCCAAGGGTTTCTGCCAACCAAGTGTAGCGATTTGGCTGAACACAAAAGGATAGGCGATTTCCCCTTCATCGGGTCGTCCACGGGCCGGAACCCCTGCAAATTGGATGTGACCGATGTGGGGTAGGGCATCTTGCAGCCTGTGAGACAAATCCCCTTCCATCAATTGCACATGATAGCAATCAAACATGAGCTTCAGATTGGGCCGGTCAACTTGCGCGATGAGGTCGATGGCCTTTGCGGTGGTCTGCAGAAAGTATCCCGGCGCGTCATAGTGGTTGAGCGGTTCAATCAAGATCGTGGTGCCATGCAGCGACGCCTGATCACAGGCATAGCGTAGGTTTTCGGTAAAACTTCTTTCGGCGGCATCACCACTGGCAAAGCCCGCCATGACGTGAACCGACTTGCATCCAATCGCAGTGGCATAAGCGATCGCCTCATCAATTGCCGCGCGCGCCTCTGTGATCCGGTCGGGCAAAGCAGATAGTCCATTGTCACCGCCCGCAACATCGCCGCGCCGCGTATTCAAACCCAGCATGGCCAGTCCGGTTTCATCCAATGCTGCGATCACATCGGTCGTCGGCGTCTCATATGGCCAATGGCACTCGACAGCATCAAAGCCCGCGGTCTTTGCCGCCCGGATCGCATCCGGCAGCGGCAATTCCGCCCAAAGGAACCCAAGGTTTGCTGAAAACGTCGTCAATCGTCCCACTCCACATCAAATTTGGTCACAAGGTCCTGCACTTGCGCATCTGTCAGCGCCCGTGCCGGGATGCCGCGCACCAGCATGGCAAGACGAGCGGTGTCTTCAAGCTCTTCGATGGCATTGCAGGCCGCTTCCACGTCTTTGCCAGCAACTACCGGGCCGTGGTTTGCCAGCATCACAGCGCTGCGTTTGCCTGCCAGACCGCGAACCGCTGCGCCCATCGCGGGGTCGCCGGGCATAAAGAATGGCAGCAACTTGACCTTGCCCAGTTTCATGATCGCATAAGGGGTCAATGGTGGCAGGAAGTTATCCTCATCCGCGTCTGGCATCATCGACCAAGCGACGGAATGGCACGCATGCAGGTGAACGACAGCACCGGCACTGCTGCGTGTGTCATAAAACGCGCTGTGCAAAGACATTTCTTTCGTCGGTTGATCACCGTCAATAAGCACGCCTTTGTCGTCAAACCGGCTAAGCCGTCCCGGATCAAGTCTGCCAAAGCTGGTCCCGGTGGGAGAGACCAGCAATCCCCCGTCCGCAGTCCGCGCCGAAATATTCCCGGTGCTGCCACCGGTCAGGCCGCGATCGAACAGGGATTTTGCCAGCAGGCACATCTGCTCGCGCAGGTGGGTCTCACGCATCGCGTTTGCCTGTTGGTAAAGTCAGCCCAGCGTTGCGTGCATAAACCTTGGCGACGGCCGCATCGTCTTCATGGCCCAGGCCCGACCCGCTTGCTGCAAGAAATTGCTGTAGGGCTGCGGCGGCGATAGGTGCGCCAAACCCAGAAGAGCGCGCAATGTCCAGCACGATCCCCAGATCCTTTGGCCAGATATTCACGCTGGAATGCGGTGTGTAGTCGCCTTCAACGATATGCGGCCCCCGGTTTTCCAGCATCCAAGAGGTGCCAGCGCAATCTGGGATCACTTCCATAAAAGCCTCTGGCGTCACGCCTTGGCTGATCCCGAATGTCATGGCTTCGGCCATCGCAGCAATATGGACCCCTGCCAGCAGTTGGTTCACGGCCTTCATGGCAGAGCCCGCCCCAGCCTCCGCGCCCAATCGAAAGACTTTTTCTGAGATGGCATCAAAGACCGGGCTTGCTGCGTCAAAAGCCTTGTCCGGCCCTGCCGCCATGATGGTCAATGCCCCAGTTGCTGCCTTGATCGACCCGCCCGAAATCGGGGCATCGATATAAAGCACATCATGTGCGGCGCAGCGCGCTGCCATGTCCCGTGCAAAGTCGGGGGCGACCGTTGCGCAAGCCACCACAACGCTGCCTTTGGTCATGTGCTGCACAATGCCGTTGGGCCCAAAAAGAGTGGCCTCTGTTTGGGCCGCATTCAAAACGACGATGATTGCGGTCGAGATGTTTTTTCCAGCGTCCGCAACTGACCCGGTCAGACCACCTTCGGCTTCGAAACGGGACACTTGTGCTGCATTCACGTCAAAGCCGTAAACGGTTAGCCCGGCTTTCACAGCAGACGTAGCGATGCCGTAACCCATTGACCCTAGGCCAATCACGGCCACTTTGATGGTCATGCGTCTCTCCCCTTTTTGAATTGACGCAAGATCAATCGGTCTGCGTGGTTTTGTCCAGCGTCTTTTTGGGGTTTGTCCTTGCGATAACCATTCCGGCAAGGATCAGGGTCACGCCGATCATCCGGGCCATTGTGTTGCCAGCGGTTCCCAAAGCAACGTCCACGATAACACCGGAAATCATCTGCCCTGCAATGATCAAAAGTGCGGTCTGGGCCGCCCCGATGCGTGTGATTGACCAGCTTGACGCCGCAATAAAGATAAACCCAATCGGGCCACCCAAATAGGCCCACCAAGGGGCTCCCCAAGGATCACCTGCAAAAAGACCGCCAAGCGCGGCGCCGATGATCGTAATAAAGACAAGGCCGACGATGTGGTTCCAGTAAGACGAATGCAAGGCTGAGGTCGAAAGCGACAGACGCCCGTTCAACTGCCGGCTTAACGAAACAAGAACGCCACCAAAGACGGCTAAAGCTGCAAACCCCAGCATCACGCGCCTCCAAAATAGATCAGGATGATGGAGCCCGTAAGGATCAACGTCAGCGCTGCCATATCGCGCCATGTTGGGTCGCGTTGCGGCAGGCCCATGATACCCCATTTATCAGCGGCAAGGCTGAAAATCATCTGCCCCCCAAGCCCCAGCGCGATTGTCCCGGAAATCGCAAGCGGCGTGCTCATGGTAAAGGACGTGACCACCACAGTGACCGCCCCGGACACGCCACCCAGATAGGCCCACCACGGGGCGCGGACCGTGCTGGCCTTGGTTGGACGCAGGAAAAGGAGGACGGCAATAGCCAGAATGCTGCCCGTGACATGGGGCACCCAAGAGGCAAACAGCAGCGATCCGGTGACAGCCAGCGTTCCGTTGAACCAGACCATCAGGGTCAGCAATCCACCGGTCGCAAACGCGCCTAGAAAATCGATTACTCGGGGGGAAGGTGCGGTGCTCATGCTGGTCTTCCTGATCCCATTTT
The DNA here is from genome assembly GCA_938016515.1 of uncultured Paracoccaceae bacterium. Taxonomy (GTDB): domain Bacteria; phylum Pseudomonadota; class Alphaproteobacteria; order Rhodobacterales; family Rhodobacteraceae; genus Yoonia. Next base: position 12,634 of record CALILP010000089.1, on the reverse strand, counting down.
GCTGCGGGTGCAAGAAGGCGTTGACTCTGTCCGCCGCCCCCTTATAAGCCGCGCATTCATTGGTGTTGGTGGACCGCGCAAGCGGAACCCTGTCAATCTGGCAAAATCCGGATAGAGGACAACGCCCTTCACGCCCCTCGGGGTTCTTTTAGAAGGAGATCAGCGTATGACGAAGCGTACCGCTGCCAAGTACAAAATTGACCGCCGGATGGGCGAAAACATCTGGGGGCGTCCAAAATCCCCAGTAAACCGTCGTGAATATGGCCCCGGCCAGCACGGTCAGCGTCGTAAGGGCAAACTGTCCGACTTCGGTATCCAGTTGCGCGCCAAGCAAAAGCTTAAGGGCTACTACGGCGACCTGACCGAAAAGCAGTTCCGCCGCCACTATGCGGAAGCTGAGCGTGTCAAAGGCGATACAGGTGAAAACTTGATCGGTCTGCTGGAGCGTCGTCTGGACGCTGTTGTGTACCGCGCCAAGTTCGTGCCAACCGTTTTTGCAGCACGTCAGTTCGTGAACCACGGCCACGTCACAGTGAATGGCAAGAAGGTCAACATCCCATCTTACCGCGTGAACGAAGGCGACGTGATTGCAGTGCGCGAAAAGTCCCGCCAGCTGGAAATCGTTCTCGTGGCGTCTCAGCTGCCAGAGCGTGATGTGCCTGACTACATGGCCGTTGACCACAACAAGATGACATGTGAATTCACACGCACACCGGGCCTTGGCGATGTGCCTTACCCAGTCGCGATGGAACCAAACCTCGTGGTGGAATTCTACGCGAAGAACTAAGCTCTGTTCTTCACCGATTTGAAAAAGGCCGTGGCAAAGTCCACGGCCTTTTTTGTTATTGCTTAGCTCTTTTAGAAGCGCCTCAGCTGCGACTTACTTGGCAGAGAAAGCATCCGCGCCCCGAGCTGTTGGTCTACATCAACGCCGTAAGATTGATGCCGATCGTAATAGCGCCAATTGGATCCCCAGTGGTCTGGTCGACCACAGTCATCGAAACCTGCCCTTGCACAGTCTGGGTTGACTGGTCCAACTCGATTTCCCCGAAATGCACACTGTCGGGGCCAATCAGATACGTCTGTTGAAACTTCGCCTCATCGCCTTGCCAATAGTCGGACGTGGCGTGTGACGCGGCCACGTTCAGGCCTTGCGCGTCCACGATGAAAGCCTCTGTAATGGCCCCATCGGTGGCTTCGACCTGTTGCCGCAGGAAAAGTGCGGCCGAGTTTGTCATGACGGTTTCGATCATGTCTGCGTCTGCACTGCCCACTTGGGCCCGCCATGTTATGTCGAGCGCATCAATAGTGGCTTGATCAAAATGCGACGTCTCGGTGTTTTGTGCAGCAATGGCGCTGACAATTTCCGGATTGGTCGTCCAGCCCTGTAGATGGGTGTCTACGTAGTTTTGCATCGCTGCTTCAAACTCGTTCGCGGATGCCGTGCTGGAAAGTCCAGCAAAGATAAGTGCCGTAAGGCAGGAAATGCGCATGGTTTTGCCCCTTTTTCGATTTGAATCTCGGTCGTCGCAAAACGATAGGCAGCAACTCTTGATATGCGTTTAATCTACAATCAGGTTCCACCAACCTTTGGATCCGGGTTCTCGGTGTGGCCGTCAACAGCGATGATTTGACCGGAGACAGATCGTGCGGCGTCCGAGGCCAAAAAGACTGCCATTGCAGCGACGTCATCAGCCGTCACGAAAGTGCGCAGCGACGTGCCCGCCGCATAGCCGTCACGGATCACATCAGGTGTGACGCCCTTCGCGGCGGCTTCGCGGGCGATCACGCCGTCCATGCGGGGCCCTTCGACTGAACCCGGTGCAATGACATTGGCACGGACCCCAAAAGGTCCGGCCTCCATAGCGACCGTTTTCATCAAGCCGTGGATGGCCCATTTTGCAGCGGCATAGGGTGCGCGATAGGGGTAGCCGTACAATCCGGCGGTCGAACTTGTGAAAATGACGGCGCCCTGCTTGGCTGATTTCATCATCGGTAACGCGCCTTTGCAGGCCAGAAATGCGCCCTCTAAGTTCACGCCGACACAGGTGCGAAATTGATCGATGTCTTGATCTTCAAGGGCAGCGGTTTGCCCTGCGATGCCCGCATTGGCACACAAAACATCCAGGCCGCCCCAGTCTCGGGCAATGCCCTGAAACAGGCCCTCCATTGCAGCGGCATCCGTCACATCCATGGGCGTCTGACGCCAATGAGCGGGACAAGACGCCAATGCAGCATCATCGCGATCAACCACCCAAACGTCTGCACCCGTTTCGGCAAAGGCATGCGCCATGGCTTTGCCAATGCCAGACGCGCCAGCCGTAATCAGAACGCGCCGAGGCGGTGTGAGGTCGGTCATGTCAATCTCTCCTAATTTCAATTGGGCGGCTGAAACGGCTCTGTCATCTGTGCAGGTCATCAGTTCAGGGAAACGGACGCAATATCCAGTGGATCATTGGCAACATTTATTCTTATTCGTTCTATCGGCAGTTGCGGGAAAGGGACTTTGCTCACGTCGCGCGCCCTCAACGCCAGCCGTTGCAAATATCCGAACACGATTTCTTCCGACAATATGCCAAGATCCGCTTGCCACAGGCGCATCACATGTCGCGATCTGCTCACAGCTGCGTCAGTTGTCTTGATCAGGCCGCATTCCGGGGTACATATCCTTCAACGCATGTTGTGAAAGGCCCCCAATGACCAGACTGCTTGTTGCCGCTTTGACTTTCTTCCTGCCGTTCGCGGCGCAGGCGGAAGAGGCCGTTACCACGTTCACCCTCGACAATGGGATGGACGTTGTGGTGATCGAAGATCACCGCGCGCCTGTTGTGACCCATATGGTCTGGTATAAAACGGGATCAGCGGATGAACCGGTTGGGGCCTCTGGCGTCGCGCATTTCTTGGAACATCTGCTCTTCAAAGCAACGGACAATATGGAATCCGGCGAGTTTTCAGCAACGGTTGCTGCCAATGGCGGGTCTGACAACGCTTTCACCAGTTTCGACTATACCGCTTACTTTCAGCGTATCGCAGCCGACCGGCTGGAACTGATGATGCAGATGGAATCTGACCGGATGATCAATCTACGGATCACCGAAGAGGACGTTGAAACCGAACGTCAGGTTGTGCTGGAAGAACGTAACCAGCGGACAGAAAACAACGCAGGCGCTTTGGCCCGAGAGCAATTTGTAGCGGCTTTGTACCAGAACCACCGTTACGGCGTTCCGATCATTGGCTGGAAACATGAGATGGAACAGCTGTCCTTGCAGGACGCTTTGGATTTCTACGACCTTTACTATTCGCCGAATAACGCGATCCTGATCGTCGCAGGCGACGTCTACCCCGATGAGGTTCGCGCCCTTGCCGAACAGTATTATGGGGTCATTCCCGCAGAACCTAACCTGCCGGAACGCATCCGCCCCGAAGAGCCACCACAACGGGCCGAACGTCGGATCACATTTGTCGATCCCCGCGTCTCGCAGCCCTATGTGACCCGCAGCTATCTGGCGCCTGAACGCGACAGCGGTGCACAGAAAGAAGCAGCGGCTTTGGTTTATTTGGCTGAGTTGCTTGGTGGATCGCCATTTACATCTGCACTGGGCAAAGCCCTGCAGTTTGAGACGCAAACAGCGGTCTATGCGGGTGCCGGATATCGGGGGTCATCACTTGATGACACATCCTTTGGGATATCGGCAGCCCCATCTGAAGGGGTCAGCCTGTCGGAAATTGAAGCGGCTGTCGACGCCGTGATCGCAGACTTTAAGGAAACGCCGATCGACCCCGCGCAAATGGAAAGCATCCGGGCGCAATTGCGGGCCTCTGAAATCTACGCAAAAGACGACGTGGCCGGGATCGCGCGCCGCTATGGGACCGCGTTGACGCAAGGGCTGACCGTCGCGGATGTGCAGGCATGGCCACAAATCCTGCAAGAGGTGACAGCAGAAGACGTCAAAGCCGTCGCCGTCAAGGTCCTCAACAAAGATCAGGCTGTGACCGGCTGGGTCGTCTCATCTGAAGAGGAGGCACAGTAATGGTGCGCTTTATTCTTACGGCCGTTTTCACGCTGTCTGCAACTGTCGCCACAGCTGCGATTGATATCAAAACGATCACCTCTCCCGGTGGGATCAACGCGTGGGTGGTGGAAGAGCCGTCTATCCCCTTTGTGGCTTTGGAAATCCGCATCCGGGGTGGTGCATCCTTGGATGAGCCCGGCAAACGCGGGGCCACCAATCTGATGACCGGCCTGATCGAAGAAGGCTCGGGTGATATGGACGCGCAGGCGTTTCAGACAAAGCTGGAAAGCCTTGCTGCATCGTTTTCTTATCGGGCCTACGACGACACGATGTCGATCTCAGCCCAGTTCTTGACTGAAAACAAACCCGAGGCGTTGGCGCTGCTGAAACAATCCCTCACCGAACCCCGCTTTGATCAATCAGCGATTGACCGGGTGAGGGCGCAAGTGATCTCTGGAATTAACTCGGATGAAAAGAACCCGAACCGTATCGCAGGCGCCTTCTTCGATCAGGCGGCCTTTGGCGATCACCCCTATGGGACCAACATGGACGGGACCGTCGAGAGCGTCACAGCCTTGACACAGGAAGATATGTTCACGGCCCACCGCAACGCTTTGACCCGCGAGCGGATGTTCGTATCAGTCGTCGGGGACGTGACCGCCGAAGAAGTTGGCTCGCTGTTGGATGAACTGTTGGGCGATCTGCCCGCCGAAGGACCACCGCTGCCCGATGATATCGACTTTGGTTTAGCAGGCGGTGTGACCGTGATCGACTATGAAACCCCGCAATCGGTCGCATTGTTTGGCCATGCAGGCATCGAACGGGATGACGAGGACTTCTTTGCGGCCTTTATCATCAACCAAATTTTGGGGGCCGGCGGCTTTGAAAGCCGACTGATGGAGGAAGTCCGCGAAAAGCGTGGTCTGACATATGGTATCTCGACATTCCTTGTGCCCAAATTCCACGCGGAAATGGTATTGGGGCAGGTGGCTTCAGCTAACGATACGATTGCACAAGCCATCGAGGTCACCAGAAACGAATGGGCGCGGATGGCAAACGAAGGCGTGACGGCAGAAGAACTGGACGTCGCCAAGACTTACCTGACAGGCGAATACCCCCTGCGATTTGATGGTAACGGTGAGATCGCGGATATTATGGTCGGTATGCAAATGATCGGTCTGCCACCCGAGTATGTGGTCAACCGCAACGACTATGTTGAGGCCGTGACGCTTGAAGAGATCAACAGGGTCGCCAGCGAACTTTTGGACCCGGATGCGTTGCACTTTGTTGTTGTGGGGCAGCCCGAAGGGCTTGTGACGAGCGACTAAAAAAGTCTGTGTCTTACCTCGCAGAATCAAGACGAGCCATGCTACACCTTGTGGCATGGCTGTCCCTGACCCCCAGATAAGCGCACAACCTGTCATCCGACAGCTTGATGACGCCGCAATCAACCGCATCGCCGCGGGTGAAGTGCTGGAACGTCCGGCCTCTGCCGTCAAAGAACTGGTCGAAAACGCTATTGATGCGGGGGCCACCCGGATCGAGGTGGCGATTGCGGACGGCGGCAAGACGTTGATCCGGGTCACCGACGACGGCTGCGGCATAGCGGCAGAGGACCTGCCGTTGGCCTTGTCACGGCACGCCACGTCCAAGATCGACGGCTCTGACCTGCTGAACATCCATTCTTTCGGGTTCCGGGGCGAGGCATTGCCGTCGCTGGGTGCCGTGGGTCGCCTGACGATCACTTCGCGCGTCCCGCCAGCGTCTGCGGCCTGTATCACTGTGGCCGGGGGGGGCGCCGGAAAAGTGGCGCCAGCCGCCCTGAACAGCGGCACCGTCGTCGAACTGCGCGACATGTTCTACGCCACCCCGGCGCGCCTGAAATTCCTGCGCACTGACCGGGCAGAGGCGCAGGCCATCGGCGATGTGGTCAAGCGGCTTGCGATGGCCGAACCATTTGTGACCTTTATCTTGCGCGACACCTCCAACGGCGACCAACGCACGACTTTCCGTGCCGACGCGGAAACCGGTGACATGTTCGACGCGCTGCATGGACGCTTGCGGACCGTTCTGGGCCGGGACTTTGCGGAAAACGCACTGGCCATAGATACAGAACGCGACGGGTTTCACCTGACAGGATACGCCGCACTGCCTACGTATTCGCGGGGGGCGGCCATCGCGCAATTCCTGTTCGTGAACGGACGACCCGTGCGGGACAAGATGCTGCTTGGGGCGTTGCGAGCGGCCTATATGGATGTGCTGTCGCGAGACCGGCATCCGGTGGCAGCCTTGTTTGTTGATTGCGACCCAACGCTGGTTGATGTCAACGTACATCCCGCCAAATCAGAGGTTCGGTTTCGCGATCCGGGCACTGTGCGGGGCCTGATTGTCTCGGGCCTGCGCCATGCGCTTGCCAACGCGGGCCACAGGGCGTCGACGACCGTGGCAGGGGCGACTCTTGGGGCGATGCAGCCCGAGCAAACGCAGCCCCGCGTTTATCAGATGGACCGTCCGTCGTTCAGCGCGCGGTCGATGACGTTTCAGGCGCAGGCGCCCACCCCCATTCCCGGCTTTGCAGACGCGCCATCCGCGCGGTTTGAACCGGCACCCACAGACGACGCGCGCCTCCCGGACGCGGGGCAACCGCTAGGTGCGGCTCGGGCGCAAGTGCACGAAAACTACATCATCGCGCAGACAGAAACGGGTGTTGTCATCGTTGACCAGCATGCAGCCCACGAACGGTTGGTCTATGAGAAACTCAAGGCGCAAATGGCTGAAAGCGGGGTGGCAGCGCAAGCATTGCTGATCCCGGAAATCGTTGAGCTGAGCGACGAAGACCGTGCAACGCTTTTGGCTGCGTCTGAAGATCTTGGAAAAATGGGTCTGACCATTGAACCCTTTGGCGGCAACGCCATCGCAGTCCGTGAGACGCCGGCGATATTGGGCGAGATCAATGCAGAGATGCTGCTCAAGGACATTCTTGATGAGCTGTCCGACCAAGGCGACAGCACCCAGCTTGGGTTGCGGATCGATGCGATCCTTAGCCGGGTCTCTTGCCACGGATCCATCAGGTCGGGTCGCCGGATGCAGGCAGACGAGATGAACGCCCTGTTGCGTGAAATGGAAGCCACACCAAAATCCGGCCAGTGCAATCATGGTCGGCCCACTTATGTCGAACTTAAGCTTAGCGATATCGAAAGGCTGTTCGGGCGCACATGATAGAGCTTTTCGGACAAACGTATGCCTACGATGATCCGCGCGTCATGGTATTTCTTGCGGGTATCGGGGTTATTCTACTTGTCGTGATCCTGCTGATCGTGGCGGTGCGCCGGGCAGGGCAATCTGCGGAATTGGTCAATACTGTCGCAGGCGCCATGAGCCGCTTGTCGCAAGATGTGAACGCATTGGGGCAGGGTCAAAACCAGCTGGCCGGTAACATTCAGACCGTCAGCGATGCACAGGCCAGCGCGCAGGTGCGTGTGATCCAGACGATGGAAACACGGTTGGCCGAGGTGAACGCGCAGGTGGCTGAACGACTTGCAGACAACGCGTTGAAGTCAGCGCGCAGCATGTCGGACATGCAAGAGCGCATGAAGGAAAGCCTTGCCGGCTCGTCCGAGAAAACCACCGAAAGCCTGACCCAGCTGCAAGAACGGCTGGCAACGATTGATAAGGCCCAAACCAATATTGAAAAGCTGTCGGGTGATGTGCTGTCCTTACAGGATATCCTGTCCAACAAGCAGCGACGCGGCATGTTCGGGGAAATCCAGCTGACCGACATTGTCTCTAAGGCTTTGCCGTCGGACGCCTATGCGCTGCAAGCGACCTTGTCGAACGGCAAACGGGCCGATTGCCTTGTGCATTTGCCCAACCCGCCGGGCCCTATCGTCATCGACGCAAAATTCCCGTTCGAGGCTTACGAGGCCTTGGCTGCCGCTGAAACCAAGCCAGAACAAGAGACCGCGTTGCGCGCCCTTGGCGAAGCGGTGAAGGTCCACATCAAAGCGATCTCCGAGAAATACATTATCGAGGGCGAAACCGCTGATGGCGCCATCATGTTTCTGCCGTCGGAAGCGGTCTATGCGGAACTGCATGCGCGTCTGCCGCAAGTCGTGCGCCACGGCTTTAACGAACGTGTCTGGATCGTCTCGCCGACAACCTGCATGGCGACGCTCAATACCATGCGGGCCATCTTGAAAGACGCGCGGATGCGCGAACAAACCGGTGAAATCCGTAAAGCGCTGCGGATGCTTCACAGGGACGTCGAGATTATTAACGAAAAGGCAGGCAAGCTTGAAACGCACTTGCGACAGGCCGGTGATGACGTGGCAGGCGTGATTACGGCCTCGACACGAGCGGGCAAGCGGGCTGACAGATTGGACAACTTTGACTTCGAAGAACTTGCACCTGATGCTGATCCAAAGATTGTGCCGCTTGCACAAATCGACAATGATGGCAAAGGTGGGCGGTAATACAGATAAAGGAATTTGGGCATGATGCGGTTAACATTTGTCTTCGCGATGTTTGGGGCGCTGGCGGCCTGTGGCGACAGGATTGAAAACACGGCGCCGCCACTGGGCAAAACGATCATGAAAAGTGTCTATCAAACAGAGGGCTATCGTCCTGCCCCGATTCAGATCCTCGCACCTGCAAGGTCAGAACTGCGCACTTTCAACTTGCGCCCGTGCGGCGATACAGTCTGCGGCACTCATAGAGGCCGGGTCAGTATGACCGCAGAGGGCGCTGTAATTACCGGGGCTTTTCGGGGGACGACACTGACCCTTGCGCCGGGTGGTGCGGGAACACTGGCGCGTGGCGGTCGGCAGACAGATATCGTCTGGGACTTCACGGACTAAGCAAAAGAAAACGCCGCTGAAATCATCAGCGGCGTTCCTGCGGTCAATCATCAGCGTCGCGAATTAGATCCGCACAAAACGCTGCGCCAAGCGAGGCAGCAGCCCATTGAAGCGCAAGGGCGCGTCAGTGGCGGACAAGCAAATGCAATCCACACCCGCCTCGGCAACCGGAGTATGGTGCAGATCTTCGTTTGCAACTTCGATGTCACCTGCGCCAAAGCGATCATGCTCATCGACAAAGGCACCTTGCAGAACCAACGTCAGTTCCGTTCCGCGGTGACCATGGTCTGGGACGGCGGTTCCAGCTGGAATTTTCAACAACCGGACCGTTGCGTCCTTCGAGGTTTTCAAGATCGCCTGACTGACGCCACCACCAACCTTGCGCCAGCGGACGTCTTCCAGGTCACCCGACACGTAGTCACGCAGCGGAGTCGGGAAAAGGCCACTGCCAACAGCGGGCGCGGCCAACGGCTCATCTTCGGACACACCGGCTTCGGCCTGAATTTTGGCCATGATGGCTGTCAGGCTGTCTTCGGCCATCTGAACGGCCTCTAAATGCGCGACCAACTCGCCGCCGACAGCATCAAAACTGCCCATCCGCGCGCGACATTCGTCACACAAGGAGATGTGGGTGGCGACCACGAGGTTGAAGGCCTCGGGCAGCGTCCCAGCGGAGTAGGCCATCAACAGGTCATCCGTCAGGTGATGTTTGATCTTCGTTGTCATTGCGGTCTTTCTATCCAATTGCATGGCGCAAGCGGTCCAGCGCCAGTCTGATACGTGATTTGATCGTGCCCAAAGGCAAGCCCGTTTGGGCTGCAATCTCACTGTGCGTCAATTCGCCATAGTAAGCCTTTTCGATCAGCATGCGTTGTTTGTCGGGAAGGGCGGCAATTGCCTGCCCCAGTATTTCACTTTCTTGCTGCAGGACCATCACCTCGTCCTGCCGGGGTTCGGCCTCTGGACCCCACGGTAAATCTTCCGGCTCAACCCGGCGCTGTTTGCGCAGCAAATCGATGCGGCGGTTCCGGGCAATGGTAAAAATCCATGTCGACACGCTGGCCTTGGCAGGGTCGAACATATGGGCCTTACGCCACAGGGTGACCATCACGTCCTGCGCACATTCCTCTGCCAGATCAGGGCTGGCCCCCGACTTCATCAAGAACGACTTCACGCGCGGACCAAAATAGGCGAACAGCTCTGCAAATGCAGCGGTGTCCTTGTTGTCCCGTACGGCCACAACATGCGTCACCCAAGCCAAACGCTTTGATGTTTCGTCAGTCGTCACGGTCTTCGCCTTCACACTCCGGTCTTCGGGCCGCATGAATGCAGCATTCGCGGCAAGCACGGCCTTGTCCGGTGTGGCGGTCGGTGTGGTTGTCGTCAACATGTAGTTACTACGGTGCGACAACGCTGCCGGATCACAAACGATCAAAGAAAATATTGGCTGTTTTTTTACCTAAGTTTTCCAGAGAGTCATCCAGCTTTATGTCCATGACGTATCAAGATAAAATACCGCGACCGACAGGAGCAGACCAATCCATGCCATTTAAGACGACGACGAAGACGCCCCGCAAAATTGCAGTGATCGGGGCGGGAATCTCCGGCATGGGTGCTGCCCACGCACTCGCCAAAGATCATCAGGTTGTTCTGTTCGAAGCCGAAAGCCGCTTAGGTGGGCATGCACGAACAAAGACTGCGGGGCGCAATGGCGATCAGGTCGTGGATACGGGCTTTATCGTCTTCAACTATGCCAATTATCCTCACCTGACAGCACTTTTTGAACATCTCGATGTGCCGGTCACCAAAAGCAACATGAGCTTTGGGGCCTCGTTTGGTGGGGGACGCATGGAATACGGCCTCGCCAGCCTGAATGCTCTGTTTGCCACGCGGCGCAACATTGCGAACCCACGTTTCCTGCGCCTTGTCCGCGATTTGCTGAAATTCAACAAAGAGGGGTTGGCTGCATCACAGGAAGAAGGGCTGACCATTCGTGGCCTGATGGTGAAGCTGAAACTGTCGGAATATTTTGCGGATCACTACCTCTTGCCATTCTCGGGTGCGATCTGGTCGACCCCGAAAGAGCAGATCCTCGATTTTCCAGCCAAAACGATGATGCAGTTCTTTGATAACCACGCTTTGCTAGGCGCCACCGGTCAACACCAGTGGTACACGGTTGATGGTGGCAGTCAGGAATATGTGAACCGTCTGGGTGCTGCGATGTTCACCCGCGGCGTTGATATGCGCCTTGGCACCCCGGTTGCTGGCGTCCGCCGGACACCTGCCGGAGTTGATGTTGCCACCGACGGTCAGGACTGGGAGCATTTTGACGAAGTGATCTTTGCGACCCATTCCGACGTGACCCTGAAATTGTTGACCGACCCGACAGAGATGGAAACCAAGGTTTTGGATGCCGTGCGTTACCAGCCCAACAGCGTTGTCTTGCATTCTGATGTGTCGCTGATGCCCAAGCGCCGTCAGACATGGTCGTCATGGAACTACGTCGAGGCAGCAGGCAAGGCCACCGAAGAGATTGATCTAACCTATTGGATGAATTCCTTGCAACCGTGGTTGCAGGGCGAAGAGATGATGGTCACCCTCAACAGCACCCGACCAATCCGCGAGGATTTGATCTGGGATGAAGTCACGTTGCATCATCCCGTTTATGATCAGGCTGCAATTGAAGCGCAGGAGCAGGCGGTGGCGATGAATGGATCAAACAGAACGTGGTTCTGTGGCGCGTGGATGAAGAATGGGTTTCACGAGGATGGCTTGTCCTCGGGCTATGACGTTGTGAACGCGCTCAACGCGCTTGACCGGCTGGCCGTGGCGGCAGAGTGACCAGCATCGATCATATCGCAGGCGAGACCTATCATGGTCGGCGGGGGGCAGTGAAAAACGCGTTCCGCTATTCCATCGACTATGTGTTGGTGGATGCTGATGCGCCTGTGAAAGGCCCCGGTTTCTTTAGCCGTAACGGGGCAAACCTGATGTCGCTGCAAGACAGTGATCATGGTGGTGTGCCGAAAGCAGGGACGGGGACCACGTGGGTCCGCGACGTGCTGAATGCCCACCAAATTCGTCTTGATGGCCGCATTGACCTGCTGGCGCAGCCGCGCTTGCTGGGTCACGTCTTCAACCCAGTATCGTTTTGGCTTTGCCACGATGCGAAGGGCGTGTTGCGCGCGGTCATCGCAGAGGTGTCGAACACTTTCGGCCAGCGTCATTCGTACCTGTGCCACCACGACGACATGCGCGAGATCACCAAGGAAGAGACGCTATCGGCAAGCAAGATCTTCCACGTCTCGCCGTTCCAACCTATCGAGGGCGGCTACACCTTCCGTTTCGATATCACCGATGAACACGTCCACATCGTCATCGACTATACGCGCGGCGAAGGTGGGTTGGTCGCGACCCTTAAGGGCAACCGCGCGCCGCTGACAAATCGTTCGATCCTGACCGCGGCGGTACGACGGCCCTTTGGATCACGCCGCGTGCTGACACTGATCCATTGGCAAGCCATCAAACTGTGGTGGAAGAAAGCGACGTTCCGGTCCTGTCCGGAGCCGCTGGATACAGAAGTCAGCAAATGAACCGCCTTCCAGCTTACAGCCTCTTCGCTGCAGTGATCAACGCGGCGGGCCTGCCGATTTATATCTATGCACCAAAGCTTTACGTGGACAACTACGGTGTCACACTAGCGGCTTTGGGTGCGATGCTGTTTGCATTGCGCCTGATCGACGTGGTGCAAGATCCGCTGCTGGG
>CALILP010000088.1 GCA_938016515.1 uncultured Paracoccaceae bacterium | reverse complement strand
GTGAAATGGTGCCCCCACACGGACTCGAACCGCGGACCTACTGATTACAAATCAGTTGCTCTACCAGCTGAGCTATAGGGGCACTGCGCGCCTCTTAGACTGTCATTTTGATCCGTGCAAGAGTTCTTTGCAAACCCCGATAGCAAAAATTGCACGAACTGGTGCCGACCGGAGATTCCAGTCAAAAATAGTCACGATTTAATCGCGCTTCGTTCTAGCAGCCAAGCAGTAAAGTTACCGTTTGACTTGTTTGTGCCCCCCAAAACCGCTCCCAAATCAGCCTATGACCCTCGCGGCAAAACTACCATCGTTTCCAACGTTGTAAGGAGCGCCGCCCAAGCGGTTGCACCGCAGGAATGGCAGGGCTGAAAGCGGTTTAACTGTCTGGAAATTGGACTATGTTACCTCCCAAAAGCCAAAGGGCGGTGCAGATGGAAATTGTTGTTCATATTGGTGCGAACTGCACCGACGAAGACCGGCTTCTCAAATCGTTGCTGCGCAATGGCGATGTTCTTTCACAAGACGGCGTCAAGGTCCCCGGCCCCGGCAAATATCGCAGATTGCTGCGTGAAACGATTCAGGCGCTCGACGGGGCACCGCCGCCGCCTGACGTACGCTCGATCATGCTGGACGCCATCCTTGACGACGAACCGACAGAGCGGTTGATCTTATCAAACTCGAACTTCATTTGCATTCCGAACAGAATTTTCGAGAAAGGTGCCTTCTACGCCCTTTCCGAATTCAAAATCCGAGGTCTGTTACAGCTGTTTCCAGGTGACGACATCGAATTTTGCTTAGGGATCCGCAACCCGGCAACGTTCATTCCTGAGACAATAGCAAAGTCCAAATTCGACGATCTTCCCACCTTCATGCGTGGTATGCACCCGACAGAGGTGCGCTGGTCGGACGTCATTAAGCGTATCCGCTACGTCGCCCCAGAGTGTAAACTGACCGTGTGGTGCAATGAGGATACGCCGTTGATTTGGGGACGGTTGATGCGGTCCTTGACCGGGGTGCCATTATCGACCCCGCTGGTCGGCACGTTTGACCTACTTCGCACAATTATGGCGCCCGAAGGCATGCGCCGGATGGAGGCTTATCTTACGAAGAATCCACCGCCAACACCCCAACATGAACTGAAGATCGCGATGGCATTCCTGGACAAATACGCCATCGAGGACTTATTGGAAGATGAGGTGGACTTGCCTGACTTCACACAAGATCTGGTCGAACGTTTGACGATTGCCTACGACGAAGACGTGGATGCCATTGCGGCAATGCCCGACGTGACCTTTATCGAGCCCTAGGGCCGGTCAGGCGTGGTTCCTTTGTATGTTGGGCGCTTTGACGACGCACCCAGCTGATGTTCACATCCCCAGTGCGGATTTGTACATGTCCAGCACGGCTTCTTCTTCAGCCAAATCATTGGCGTCGCGCTTGCGGATCGCAATGACCTTGCGCATCACTTTGGTGTCGTAGCCGCGGCCCTTAGCCTCTGCCATGACCTCTTTCTGGGCGTCGGCAATGTCTTTTTTCTCTGCTTCAAGGCGTTCAAACCGTTCGATGAACTGCCGCAATTCGGCTGCAGCAACGGTTGTTGTGGACTCAGAGACGACATCGGACATGGAATTTCCTTTTAGCTGATTGACGGCCATTTTCCCTTCCCTAGCTGCGCCCTGCCCGGCCCGCAACCCTTGCCAGTTGGTTACAGCAACGATAGGCAGCGCGAAACTTTGAGGGATGCAAAATGGAATGGCTTGTCTGGATTGGCGCGGGGCTGTCTGCCATCGGTTTGGCTGGGATCATCTACAGCATTTTCGCGGTCACGCGCGCGAAACGCGCAGGGCTGGATGACGATTCCCTCCGCGCCCGATTGTCAAAGATCTTGCCAATCAACATCGGTGCTTTGTTTTTGTCGATGCTGGGTTTGATGATGGTTGTTGTGGGTGTTATTCTTGCCTGAATGACCTGTGATGCTGCGTTTGCATCCTAAACTGGACCATCTGCCCCAGAAAGCTTAGAACAGCGCGCATGGATATTCGCCCACTTACCCCGACCTACGCTGTCAGCCCCCAAATTTTGCCAGAGCATTGCCAAGCGATCGCAGATGCCGGGTTCACGACGATCATTTGCAACCGACCTGACGCAGAAATCCCCGGAGATATCTGCGCGTCCGTCATGGAAGCCACGGCAAAAGCGGCCGGTCTGGATTTTGTGATCCTTCCCATTACCCACCATACTTTGAATGCAGAAAACATTGCGGAACAACGGGCTGCGATTGATGCGTCTGATGGCCCTGTGTTGGCATATTGTGCCTCGGGCACGCGCTCTTCCATCATTTGGGCGCTTGGCCAAGCCGGAGACATCAAAAGCGACGATATTGTCGCGGCGACTGCAAAAGCTGGCTATGATTTAAGAGGGTTACTGCCTCAGCTAGAAACACTTGCGGCCCAACGCAAAGCCTAACAACTGTATCTCTCAAGCTACTGGAAAGATACTGCTGCTAGCCGCTGGTTGCGTCCAAGTCTTCTTCTGACCAATCAAGCGCAGTGGCTTGTCCCATTGCCGGCAGCTCAGCGCCTTCGTCTTCAAGCCCCCATGCGGCAGCGTCAGGTCCCGCGTCCGCAATAGCCCCTTCAAGATCAAGGGCAGCTTCGATGTCATCCAACGCCTCTGTCGCGTCGTCTGTGCCAAAAGTATCCATCGGCGCGGCCTCCGCATCCATTGCAAGCCCCGCCATATCCATCATTCCACCGTCATCATCACCAAAACCCGTGTCGGCATTATCTGCCACAAAGCCCAGATCGTGGTCCGGCACCGGGAGGCCTTCGCGGTTTGCTGCGTCGCCAAGCTGATCCAAGTCCGACATGTCCGGTGCTGCTGCCTGCTCTATCCGGATGGCCCGCATCCCGCCGGACTGTCCCAAACGGGCAGTCGCGACCATGCGGCCGTCTTTGGCACGCATCTTGATCGAGGTAACCATACATCCCGTGAGTGGCAGGACCTGCCCCACTTGCAGACTTTCCGCTGCGAACAAGGGCAACTTGAAGCGGTGAAGTTCAGCATCAAGCCGCACTGGCGACGCATTCACGGTCGCTTGAAAGCGCGCGGTCCAATCACCGTCTTCTTGGGGGATTTCTTGAGTGGGCGCTGCGACAAGATGATCTGGCATCGCAAGCAACAGGTCGCCCTGACGCTCTGCCGTCTGCAAATCCAGCGTCACGCGAATGACCCGATAGGGACGCTCTGCTAAGATCAAGCCAGCTGTCCTTGCGTTTGCAACCAAAGCCCCAGGGACAATGCCTTGGCCCCAACCATCCAATGGCGTGCGTGGTGTGGTTTCCTGCAATTTCGCAATGATCGAAGCAAGCAAAGGAACGGCCATTGTTGCATCTGTCCGGGTCGGTGGGCGATCATCCGGATCAGCTGCAATAATTTTGCCGACTGTTTGGGCTTCAATCAGTGCGGACCGCAATTGTAGGTCCAATGCGGCCACCCCGACCATCGGGCCATCCTGCGTCATTGCGATCAACATCAGATCGGGCGCAAGCATGCCAAGTAAATCATCAAGCGAGACCAATTCTTCACGCAGGCCCAGAACGCCGATAGCAAGGTCATGGGTCTTATCGGCCGCCCGCGTAATAGCCAAACGCATCGCCCGAGAAGACGTGATCGGCACATCTTCGGGCGCTGGCGGCGGTGGCGAAACCATCCGGCGCAGCACATCATGTGACACTTGTCGGCTCATACGTTCCAATTCGGCTTGCCTATCCCCACGCCTGCCCACGGCGCAATCCGTCAGGAGACGCATCAGTGGCCCCTGTTGTTTTACCGCCGATACATTACTGGGAAGCTAACAAGACCTGCGCATCAGGCTTCGAGACGGGTTCCGGCAGCGTCACGCGAAACGCAGCCCCGCTTTTTCCGGGCAGATATGAGATTTCGCCACCCAAACGCGCCATGATCTCGCGGCAGATTGCAAGGCCAAGACCCGCACCACCCGCTTTGCCTTCATCCTCGATACGGGCAAATTTCTCAAAGATCATCGACTGGTTTTCGCGATCAATCCCATGACCGTTATCTATGAAATCAACGACCTGCCTGCCACCGTATTCGTGGGCATGGATCCGCAATGCCGGCTGCGCCACCGTGCAATATTTGCGCGCATTGGCGATCACATTCACAAATACCTGCACAAGCCGATCAAGATCGGTCATCAACGGGATCTCTTCAGATGCGCGATCCCGCGCAATGCCTAGGTTCGCATTGTGAACGCCCGCTGCCCCAATTGCGCGATCCAGAAGATCGGTCAACTGACCGCTTTGTAGATGTAATGTGACTTGTCCATTTTCGAGTACCGACAGGTCAAGGAGGTCATCGAGAAGCCGCGTCAGACGTAAGGCTTCTGCGTGGATGATTCCAGCATAACGGGTGTGATCATCATCCGACACATTCGCATCCCGCAAAATTTCCGAGAACGACCTGATAGACGTCATCGGTGTGCGCAGTTCATGTGAAATCTGGCTGAGGAACGCGTCTTTCTGAATTGATAATGCTGTCAATTTCTCGTTTGCGTCCCGCAAAGCTCGCGCTGTCCGCTCTTGCTCTGCTGACTTTGCTTCCAGCTGGTTTGAATACTCAAGGATTTGTGCCGCCTCATCGGCCACAGCGATCAAGTCTTCCACAGACACGGCCGCACCCTCGGTCAGTTGGCCAATCATCGCATGCGCCGTTGCAGCTCCAACTGACCCTGCAAGTTCACGTTCCAACCTGAGAATGAAATCAGGAGATACATCCGGCAGATAACCCGACTTTCCTTGCCCTGCGGCCTCTTGTTGAAAGAGGGTCTGGGCTTCGGTACCGCCAAGGATACGCTGCGCCATGATCAGCATATCTTCAGCACTTGCGCCACGGCCGGACCAGGCCTTTGCACCTTCCGACATCTCAAAGACGTTAACGAATTGAGCGCCCTGAAAACGTTCAAGCGGGCGCGGAAAGCTCATGATCGAGCCTGCAAAGAACATCGCTGTATTCAGAAGCATTGACCACATCAGGCCGTGGACCAGTTGATCCATTCCGTCCAATCCAAACAAGGCATGCGGCCGCAGCCACGACAAGCCAAATGGGCCCTGATCCAGCACAGCTTGCGACAGAGCGACGTCAGCGCCAAAGCTGGGCAAGAACATCGTCCACATCCAGACTGCAAATCCTGTGATTAGTCCAAGTGCGGCACCTACCCGCGTCGCCCCTCGCCAAAATATCCCTCCCAAGAGGGCGGGCAGGATTTGGACCGCACCACTGAAGGAAATCAGACCGATGGCTGCGAGGGCGGCTCCTGTCCCTGAAAAGCGGAAATAAAGGTATCCAAGCGCCAAGATCGCCGCAATCGAAAGCCGCCGCGACAACACGATGACATAGCGCACGTCCCCCGACATTGTGGCCCCCGGTGTGCGTGCATTCAGCCAAATTGGAACAACGATGTGGTTTGATACCATCGTGGCAAGCGCGATGGTCGAAACGATCACCATCGATGTCGCACTGGAAAACCCACCTAAGAAGGCCAGCATTGCCAAGCCGCTTTCGCCCTGTGCCAACGGCAGTGTCAGAACAAACAGATCCGGGTTTGCACCCTCAGGCATCAATCGCAAACCAACAGCCGCAATCGGAACGACGAACAATGACATCGCCATCAGATAAAGCGGAAACGCCCAGCTTGCGGTGCGCAAGTTCCGTTCGTCTGCGTTTTCGACGACCAGCACCTGAAACATGCGCGGCAAGCAGATGAAGGCCGCTGCTGACAAAAAGATGATCGCAGCCCAACGCCCTCCAGCGGGCTGGAAGGACGAAATCGGAGATTGATCAATCTGCGCCAGGACGGCCGCCGGGCCACCCGCAATGCCCCAGACCACGAAGACCCCCACAGCAACAAGGGCTACAAGCTTTACAATCGCCTCGACAGCGATCGCAATTACAATCCCGCTGTGCCGTTCGTTTGAATCGAGGTTCCGGGTCCCGAACAGGACCGTGAAAATCGCAAGCCCAATCGCGACCCAAATCGCCGCCGTGTTCAGATCGTCTTGCCCCCAAATGCTGCCACCTGACGCCGCAAAAACGGAAAACGACTGCGTGACCGATTTCAACTGCAATGCAATATAGGGTGTGGCCGCGACGATGGCCAAAAGGGTGACGATCACGCCAAGTGACGTCGATTTGCCAAACCGGCTTGAGATCAAGTCGGCCACTGAAGTGATCCGCTGGGTGCGCCCGATCCGAACCAGTCGGCGCAGCACCCACCACCAACCGATCATGACCAGTGTAGGTCCCAGATAGATTGTTACAAATTCGAGGCCAGATCGGGCGGCATACCCAACGGCGCCGTAGAATGTCCATGCGGTGCAATAAATCGACAGGGAAAGCGTATAGACGAAAGGCCCCCGCAGCCACCCGGCCCCACTGCGCCGCGCCCGCCGTTCCGCCCAGAACGCAACCAGAAAGAGGAATGCGACATACGCCAGAGACACAACGATCAGGAGGTTAAACGACATCCGCTATGCCCATTCTGGCCCTTGTCACTTCGGGTCTGTGTTATCACCAGCCATTTCAGGCTGTTCTGGGTCGTCTCGCAGCCGCGCCGAAACACCCGCTGTCACAAAGATCAATGCCATCCAAACCCCAAAGATATACAGTCCCGTCGATCCCGATCTTGGGGCCGATGCCACCAACGGCAAGAGCCAAAGTATGACACCCACAATCGGGACCATTTTAGCAGCGTCCCGTAGTCTGCGTTGCCTGTAAGATCGACGGGCAAGATAGACCGGGGTTTGCAAAAATTCGCCAGCCATTAGTCCGGCTCTCCGATCAGAAGCCGGACATGGTCGCGGACGTCTTGGTTTGAGAAAGGCTTGGTCATAAAGTGGTTTGCCCCCAATCTTTCTGCCTGCTCCCGATCCTTGTTCTGCCCCCTTGCGGTCAGCATCATCACAGGCAACGCGGATGTTGCATCGTCAGCCCTGATATCACGTAAAATATCAAAGCCACTGCGACCCGGCAGCATGACATCGAGTATGATCATGTCTGGAGGGGTCGAACGGACCTTTTCCATGGCTGTTTCGCCATCTTCATGTGTATGTACCGTCCACCCGTCCCGCGACAGAATAAAGCTGATGGCTTCAATGATGTTCGGCTCGTCTTCAATAAGAAGAACTCTTTTGCCCATTTTCTGTCCCATATGTCAGCGCCGCAGCGCTTCCTCGTCCCGCGATCGAGTATCGCGGCAATTGTGTAGCCTGTCAAAGAAACACCGCAAACTGCAATGCAGCGTCAAACGAAACCTTCGATGACAGATGGCTCCCTGCGCGCGGCACAATCTGACCGGGGACAGATCCGGCAGCTGGACCCAACCAGTAACGGATCGCCGTGACCAGGATCAGGATCTGCCGCAACCAACATCGTACTTTCAACCTGCGGTGCGACATTGAAGGTCGCCAGAGGTTTTGTGGTTGCAACAGCAAAACACAAAAAGCGTGTCTCACCGGGATCAGGCAAGATCACCTCTGTTTTGATCGGGCGCATCGGCTGGCCAAGGGCCGCAAACAGGGGCCAGAGCGGACAACTTGTTGCGCGACGATGCAAACCAAACCCAGCGACGGACTTGATCGTCGTCAGGGCCCCTGCCGCATCACAGATCGCCAAACCCATCGGCGGCAACCCAACATCCGCTGGAAGATACGCAAGCCGCCGAAAGACGACCGGAAGCGGGACATCAAACTGAGCGGCCAGTTTGGTGGGATCTCCAAGGGCTGCGAGGGCAGCCGCATCAAAGGTATTTTTTGGCAATGCCTGCACGTCCGCCTTCATCCGTTCGATGTGACGCAAAACCAAGACGCGCGCATCACGATCCAGACGCACTTTCTCAAACGACGTCAGCAAACCAAGCGCCGGAGCCTCTGGCGAGGCTTCGATAGCCGCCATCAAGTCTGGGGTCTCTGCAAAGAAAGCCTCGGCCTGATCGAACACTGACATCGGTGCGGATTTGTGTGTCGATGACTTTGGTTGATCAAGGTAAGACACCAACGCCTTTGACTCGTCCGCAAGCTTGCGACTGTCATCGTGGATGTTGACGTGAAACCGCTGTTGCCAGTCTTCGTCAATCCGGTCCCCTGACACAAGAATACCCGCCGTTGCACGAATAGACGTCACAGCAGTGATCACGTTGTGCAACGCACCGGCAAGTGCGGGATCATGTGCGATGCGATCGGTCAGCGCCTGAACTTCGCTTTCCAATGCCGTTGTGCGCACTTCCAATGCTGCAATCAGGCTGGCCCAACCGGGATAGCGGGCTGCAAGATCTTCTGCGCGTGCAATTTCGACGTTTTGAGGAAATCTGGCTGCCGCAGCACGCATTCCGTCAAGAATTGCAGCATCAGCGCCACTGGCCAAAGTTGCGGCATCCGTTTCAAGAACATCAGCCAGTTGCGACAGCAGTTTGCCCCCGATTCGGCGTTTATTGTGCTCAATCAAGTTCAGGTAACTTGCAGAAATCCCGACTGTTTCGGCAACATCAGCCTGACGCAACCCTTGGTCCAAGCGGCGCTCTCGTATACGAGAGCCAATGACGCGTTCACCGACCATGCTGGATTCTCCGTGGGTTTTCAGATGCTTTCTGCATTACGCTGATAATCATTTTACTGAATTTACAAAGCCCTTGTCCACTACTTTACACAATTCAATTGCGACAAAAATGTGGTGTTGGTTCAACAGGGTATTCGCCTCCAAGGTGAGCCAAGCACAAAGTGCCTGCCGCGCGGGCTTGGAGACCGGCGTGGCTTTTCGATAAACAGGGAGGATATTTATGTCCAAATCCAACTTCTCACGTCGTGGCGTGTTGAAGACAGGTGCCATCGCTGGTGCCGGTCTTGCTTTGCCGACGTATCTGCGCGCAGATGGCCACTCTGGCTATACCAATGCGCCGGGCGACAGCGGCACAGTCACAATTGGCTTCAACGTTCCGCAAACCGGTCCTTACGCTGAAGAAGGTCTCGACGAACTTCGCGCGCAGGAACTTGCTGTTGAGCACCTGAACGGTGAAGGCGACGGCGGAATGCTGAACACCTTCTCCGAGAAGAACCTTCAAGGCGACGGCATTCTTGGCAAAAAAGTTGAATTCGTCACAGGCGACACGCAGACAAAATCTGACGTGGCACGTGCATCCGCACAGTCCATGATCCAGAAAGACGGCTGCATCATGATCACTGGTGGCTCGTCCTCTGGTGTGGCTGTGGCTGTGCAGGGTCTGTGTCAGGAAGCTGGCGTGATCTTCATGGCTGGTCTGACACACTCTAACGACACAACCGGTAAAGACCGCAAAGCAAATGGCTTTCGCCACTTCTTTAACGGCTTCATGTCTGGTGCGGCCCTTGGCCCCGTTCTGGAAGGCGAGTACGGCAATGAGCGTCAAGCTTATCACCTGACTGCTGACTATAACTGGGGTTGGACTACACAGGAATCCATCCAGGCTGTCACAGAAGGCATGGGTTGGGGCACAACAGAGACTGTTCTGACACCCGTTGGTGCCGGTGACTTCTCTAGCTACATCGCGCCTGTTCTGAACTCTGGTGCTGATACGCTGATCCTGAACCACTACGGTGGGGACATGGTGAACTCGCTGACACAAGCGGTTCAGTTTGGTCTGAAGGACAAGCAGGTCAACGGCAAAGACTTTAAGATCATCGTGCCACTGTATTCTGAGTTGATGGCCGCTGGTGCGGGCGCCAACATCGAAGGCGTGATCGGCTCTATGAACTGGAACTGGCAGCTGCAGGATGAAGGCACCAAAGCCTTCGTGAAATCCTTCGGTGAAAAGTACGGCTTCCCACCATCCGGTGCGGCGCATACATGCTACGTGCAGACACTGCTCTATGCGGATGCTGTGACACGTGCTGGCACGTTCAACCCATGTGGCGTTGCCGAAGCTCTGGAAGACTTCGAGTTTGACGGCATGGGCAACGGTCCAACGTTGTATCGTGGCTCTGATCACCAGTGCTTCAAAGATGTTCTGGTTATGAAGGGTACAGAGAACCCAACGAACCAGTTCGATACACTGGAAATCGTCGACCAAACGCCTCGTGCGCAGGTCGAATATCCAGCTGACCACCCAATGTTTGGTGGTGCAGAAGCGACGCTGGGTACCTGTAACCCAGGCGCATAAGCCAACAAAAATAGGAGATCGGCATCACTGCCGATCTCCCGCTTCTCGGGCATACGAGACTGACACGGGCGCTTTGGGGCGGCCCGATTGGGTATCATCGACCTTAAAAAAGGGCGGGGGCTATGGACGACATTATTCTTCAAACGCTGAACGGCTTGGACAAGGGATCGGCCTATGCCTTGATCGCACTTGGCCTGACGCTGATCTTTGGCACATTGGGCGTTGTGAACTTTGCCCACGGCGCATTGTTTATGATTGGGGCGTTTTGCTCTGTGACACTGCAGCGGATCTTTTCGACCAGCTTCGAGATGGTAGACGAAACGCAAACTGACTTTTTGGGCAATCCGCTCAAAGTCGAGACGCCTTACGTCGAGGCTTGGTTCGGACCCGAGATTGGGGCGGCCATGATCGACTGGTCCGTTCCCCTAGCAATCTTTCTGGCAATTCCGGTCATGATCATCGTGGGATTTGCAATGGAACGCGGTTTGATCAAGCACTTTTACAAACGCCCACATGCTGACCAGATCCTTGTGACATTTGGCCTTGCCATCGTTATCGGTGAAATCATCAAAGCCAACTTTGGCGCGAACCCAATCCCAACCCCTGCCCCTTCTGCATTCGCGGGTGCAATGGACTTTGGCGTGATGCTTGGGTTCGAACCAAACGCGATCATCTATCCGATCTGGCGCTTTGTGTACTTCCTTTTCTCGCTGGCCATTATTGCAGCCGTCTTCGCCTTCTTGCAGTTCACGACCTTCGGGATGGTCGTCCGCGCTGGGATGGCGGACCGCGAAACAGTCGGCCTGCTGGGCATCGACATCGACAAGCGGTTCACATTCATGTTTGGCCTTGCGGCCGCAGTCGCAGGCCTTGCAGGTGTAATGTACACGCCGATCCTGTCACCCAACTATAATATCGGTATGGACTTCCTTGTGCTGTCCTTTGTGGTGGTTGTCGTCGGCGGCATGGGCTCGCTGCCCGGTGCTGTGTTGGCCGGGTTCGTTCTGGGGATCTTGCAAAGCTTTGCTTCGATGAACGAGGTCAAATCCCTGTTGCCCGGCATCGACCAGATCATCATCTACCTTGTCGCAATCATCATCTTGCTGACCCGGCCACGTGGCCTGATGGGACGCAAGGGCGTGATGGAGGAATAATCATGCTTGGAATGAACGCAAAAGACACGATGCTCTTTGTTGTCGTCACGCTTATGGTGCTGCTGGCGCCGATCCTTTTGAACCCATTCCCAACGGATAGCGCCTTCTCGCAGTTTAACGCGGGCTACCCTGCGCTGATGCAGCGGTTTGTGATCTTCGGGATCTTGGTCATCGGGTTCAACATCCTGTTTGGACTGACCGGATATCTGTCCTTTGGGCACGCAGCCTTTCTGGGTGTGGGATCGTTCGCAGCCGTTTGGATGTTCAAGCTGCTGTCATACAACATCGTCCCTGCCATCGCGCTGTCGATCATCGTGGCCGGCCTGTTCTCGGTCGTTATTGGGTACGTGGCTTTACGCCGGTCCGGGATCTACTTTTCTATCCTGACGCTGGCCTTTGCCCAGATGATGTACGCGATCGCCTACTCAGATTTGGTCGGCAAAATGTTCAACACGATCGTCACTAACGGCGAAACGGGCTTGCAGGTCTATCTTGATGACCCCCAGATCCTGTACAGCGAAGGCGACCCAAAGCTACCACACCTGTTTGGTTGGGAAATGAACGACTCGTTCACATGGGACGTCGGCGGCTGGTCCTTCGTGTTCCAGAATGGGTACTACCTGGCTGGTATCTGCATGCTGATCGCATTCTACATCTCGATCCGTATCTTTCGGTCGCCCTTTGGCCTTATGCTGCGGTCGATCAAGTCGAACCAGCAGCGTCTGAACTATGTCGGTGTGTCCACACGTCCCTACATGCTGACGGCCTTTGTCATCTCGGGCATGTATGCTGGTCTGGCGGGTGGTTTGATGTCAGCAATGGATCCGCTGACGGGGGCAGAACGGATGTTCTGGACGGCCTCTGGTGAGATCGTAATCATGGCAATTCTGGGCGGTGTCGGGACTTTGGTCGGTCCGATCCTCGGCGCGGGCGCTATCAAGTACATGGAAAACATCGTCTCGACGATCAATGACAACGTTGTGCGGGGCTGGTTTGAGTTCATGCCGGATGGGTTAGCTGACTTCATGGTCACCATCATTCACCCCTTCATTGGTAAGGGCTGGCACCTGACACTGGGCCTTGTGTTCATGGGGGTGGTCATCTTCCTGCCCGGTGGTCTGGTCGAGTTAGGCCAACGCATCGGCGGCCTGTTTCGCCGCAAGAAGTCTTCCGACACGCCTTCTGGCGCCACGAAGCCTGCAGAATAAGGAGACGGACAGATGGGAATTCTAGAAGTCAAAGGCATCAACAAACGCTTCGGCGGCCTGCAGGCCTTGGGTGATGTGAACCTAAGCGTTGCGGAAAACACAGTACACGCGATTATCGGCCCGAACGGGGCCGGTAAATCTACCTTGCTGAATGTTCTGGTTGGCAAGCTCATTCCGGACTCTGGTTCGGTGATGTTTGACGGCCAATCGGTGCTGGGGCGCCAGCCCTATGAGATCAACCAAATGGGGATCAGCAGAGTGTTCCAAACGCCTGAAATCTTCGCCGATCTCACGGTGTTCGAAAATGTCATGATCCCATGTTTCGCCAAACGCGATGGGGCATTCCGCCTACACGCATGGGAGAATACCCGTCACGAAACTGGAATTGCAGAGCAAGCAGAGGCGATTCTCGAAGACGTTAACATGTTGGACAAGCGCCACATGACTGCCTCTAGTTTGTCCCGCGGTGACAAACGACGGCTTGAAATGGCGATGTGCCTCGTCCAAGAGCCGCGGCTACTTTTGCTGGACGAACCGACAGCGGGGATGGCGCGGGCCGATACGAACAACACCATCGATCTGCTGAAAGAGATCAATGAAAAGCGTAGCATCACGATGGCGATCATCGAACATGACATGCACGTTGTCTTTTCACTGGCCGAACGGATCACAGTGTTAGCGCAGGGCACGCCATTGGTTGAAGAAACACCGGAAAACATCAAAGGCCATCCAAAAGTGCGTGAAGCGTACCTTGGTGAAGCCCAGGTCTGACACCCCGATTTTTCTATAAAAATCGCGGCGGGGAGAGAGTAAATGAACGCACCATTCAACAAGAACGCCAACAACGCGGCCACCCACCCTGCTTTCCTAAGCGTCTGGGAAATCGAAGCGTATTACGGCGAAAGCTACATTGTACAAAACGTCAGCTTCAACATCCACGAGGGCGAGATCCTTGCGCTTTTGGGGCGTAACGGCGCTGGCAAAACATCCACTCTTCGCACGATTGCCCGGTTGGATGATCCAGCCCTAAAGCACGGTGAGATCTGGCTTGACCACCAACCGCTGCACGAGATGAAAAGCCACGAAGCTGCGCGCTCTGGGATTGCCCTGGTGCCCGAAGACCGCCGGATCATTGCTGGTCTGACGGTTGAAGAAAACCTACAGCTGGCCCAAATCGCCCCACCACATGGCTGGTCGCTGGAAAGAATCTATGAACTGTTTCCCAGATTGGGCGAACGGCGCAAACAGGAAGGCGTGACGCTGTCAGGTGGTGAACAGCAAATGTTGGCCATTGCCCGCGCGCTTGCCCGCGACATCAAAGTCCTTTTGCTGGACGAGCCTTACGAAGGCCTTGCACCTGTTATTGTGCAAGAGATCGCAAAGACGCTGAATATCATTCGTGATCAGGGCATCACCACAGTGATCGTCGAGCAAAACGCGGTTGCAGCTTTGAAATTGGCAGATCGCGCGGTGATCTTGGACACTGGGACAGTCGTCTACGACGGATCGGCCCAAGAAGTCCTCGATGACGAGCAACTTCGGGCGCAATACTTGGCGATCTGACACGAATTGCACGTTTTCGAAAAAATATGCTGTGGCCTTAATCGATAAGTAAGGATGTTGCGGAAAAATAATTGTATCAATTCGATGCAATTTTAGGCCAAATCATGGATACCCGCTCCGCTACATTTGCACCTTCGTTGCCACAGCATCAGACGGCACGGCGCTTGCCGCGTGCCCCTCATACAGGTGCGACACGCACACCAACAGCTGGATACGCGCGTGGCTCGCAAACTGCGGGGCTGTCGCAGGATATGCTAGGCGCTGTGAATGCATCACGCATCGCAGCGCTGAAAGGCGTTGCCCACCCAAGTGCAGATGACCGCACTTTCAAAGGCGAACAGGTCGTATTGCAGGCCTACCGACAATCGCAGGCGGCGATCAACACGACCGCGATTGTTACACCGCGCGGGTCGCGCACCTAGGGCCTGTGGGCATTCACGCTGCGCCAGTGGTGCAGCGTGAATGCCCACACGCCCTAAAGAACGTTACGTCATTCCCCGGCTTTCCACCGCCGCACCCTTCGCCTATAAGCGTTGCAATCGGCTGATGTCACGCGACATAAGAGCCGGGCAAACAGGTAACGGGCCGAGGACAGTATGAGCAAAAAGACCTCTCATGACAGCGACGTCAGCTTTATTCAGGCGCTGGCAGAACTGCTGCGTGAAAACGATTTGACCGAATTGCGCGTCAAACGGGACTATGCGGAAAATGACAGTCTTGATGTGCGGGTTGGACGTTACGCGCAAGTTGCTCCCGTCGCGGCTCCTGCTGCGCCTGCACCAGCCGCCCCGCCTGCAGCTGCGGCACCAGCCAGCGCCCCTGCCCCATCAGGTGATGATCCTGCAAGCCATCCGGGTGCTGTGACCTCGCCGATGGTTGGAACAGTCTATATGTCACCGGAACCTGGCGCAGCTGCGTTTTCGGCTGTCGGCAAGACGGTATCTGAAGGCGAGACGCTGTTGATCATCGAAGCTATGAAAACCATGAACCACATCCCCGCCCCCCGATCAGGAACGATCAAGCGCATTCTTGTTGAAGATGGTGGACCAGTCGAATTTGGCGCACCTTTGATGATCATCGAATAGGGGCATCCGATGTTCGACAAAATCCTGATAGCCAACCGCGGTGAAATCGCCCTGCGGGTGGTCCGTGCCTGCCGCGAAATGGGTGTCAAATCGGTTGCGGTGCATTCCACCGCCGATTCTGACGCAATGCACGTCCGCATGGCCGATGAGGCGATTTGCATCGGTCCTCCGTCTTCCGCGCAGTCCTACCTCAGCTTTCCGGCGATCATCTCTGCTTGTGAAATCACAGGCGCACAGGCCATCCATCCGGGCTACGGCTTCTTGTCCGAAAACGCGGCTTTCGTTCAAGCCGTCGAAGACCATGGCCTGACGTTTATCGGCCCAACGGCGGAACATATCCGTGTAATGGGCGACAAAATCACGGCCAAAGACACCATGAAAGACCTTGGTGTGCCTTGTGTTCCCGGCTCTGACGGGGGCGTGCCATCTTTAGAAGATGCCCAGCGGATTGGCGAAGAGATCGGCTATCCAGTCATCATCAAGGCCACCGCAGGCGGCGGTGGTCGCGGCATGAAGGTCGCCAAGACGGCTGCTGATATGGAACAAGCGTTTCAGTCTGCGCGTGCAGAAGGCAAAGCCGCGTTTGGCAACGACGGAGTCTATATCGAGAAGTATCTAACAACACCGCGCCACATCGAAATTCAGGTGTTTGGTGACGGCAAAGGCAATGCGGTGCATTTGGGTGAGCGCGACTGTTCGCTTCAACGGCGACATCAGAAAGTCTTTGAAGAGGCACCGGGCCCCTGCATCACGCCTGAATTGCGCGCACGGATTGGTAAGGTTTGTGCGGATGCCGTTGCCAAAATCAACTACATTGGCGCTGGAACAATCGAGTTTCTATTCGAAAACGATGAGTTCTATTTCATCGAAATGAACACCCGGCTGCAGGTGGAACATCCTGTCACCGAAGGGATTTTCGGCGTCGATTTGGTCCGTGAACAACTGCGGGTCGCATCGGGCGAGCCGATGTCGTTTGGACAAGATGACCTGCAGATCAATGGTCATGCGATTGAGGTCCGTATCAACGCAGAAAAGCTGCCTAACTTCGCACCCTGCCCCGGAACAATCTCGCAATACCACGCACCTGGTGGATTGGGCGTGCGCATGGACAGTGCGCTATATGATGGCTACCGGATTCCACCCTACTACGACAGCCTGATCGGCAAGTTGATTGTGCACGGTCGCGACCGACCGGAGGCATTGGCGCGACTGTCGCGCGCTTTGGGGGAATTGATCGTCGATGGTGTTGATACCACGATCCCCCTGTTTCATGCGTTGCTGGCAGAGCCTGATGTACAGACCGGGGACTATACAATCCATTGGCTGGAACATTGGCTGGAGCAAAACCTCGCGTAGCCCGTCATGAAAGACGAGGTGCTGACACCGGACTTGTTGCTGCAGGCCTACAGGCTGGGCGTATTCCCGATGTCAGAAACCCGTGACAGCGACGAGGTCTTTTGGGTTGATCCCCGGCTGCGTGGTATCTTGCCTCTTGATGGCTTCCACATGTCGCGTTCACTGCGCCGCCGGTTGCGCAGTGGCGTGTATGACATCACATTCAACACATGTTTTGTCGATGTTTTACAAGGTTGTGCAGACCGCGAAGAGACGTGGATCAATGAAACGATCTTTGATCTGTATACAGAATTGCACGCAAGCGGCGACGCGCACTCTTGCGAAGTCTGGCAAGACGATCTGTTGATCGGCGGTGTGTACGGCGTTGCTATCGGCGGGGCGTTCTTCGGGGAAAGCATGTTTAGTACCGCCACTGACGGATCAAAGGTTGCTTTGGCCTATCTAGTGGACAGGCTCGTCACCTGTGGGTTCGTCATCTTCGATACGCAATTCATCACCGAGCATCTTGCCACATTGGGTGCGATAGAAATCAGCCGCAACGACTACCATGCCATGTTGCGCGATGCGCTTAATGTCTTGGCAAAGTTCGATGTCGCGACACCGATCCCCACGCCTCAGGATCTGATACAGCGCAACACCCAAACGTCATAACGCGGATGCTCCATCGCGTTGAGAGCTGGGGCAGAGGCGATCAGCCAGCCTTCGAATGCCGGCGTTTCCCCATTACGATATGTCACGACCAGTTCAGCATAAGCGTCACCGTTAGGGTTTGCACGGGGGAAGCGGCATTCCGACAGATTGATTTTCAGGTACCCCAACGTCGCAGTTTCACCTGTACGCAGTGTCACGTCTGTGACAATGCCATTCAGCTTGTCCAAAACCCGAAGGTCCGCGCCACGGGCTGTCGCTGCCTCTTGTGCCGCGGCAATGGTTGGTAACATTGCGATGCACATTCCTGCAATGAAGCGCTTCAATTGCTATCCCCTTCGCCAGATACAAACTTCAAAAGCAACGAGATCAAACTGATCGCGCCCTGCGTATCTTCGATTTCCTCACCAGCTGTGAAATTGTCCAAAGCCCCACCCGGAATAATCTCAACAAAGTTGCCACCCAGGATCCCTTCAGAGGCAATCGCAACGGCACTGTCATTCGGGATCGCAACACCATCTGCAAAACGAAGCGTCACATCAGCCCGGAATGTATCCCGATTAAGCGTCATATCGCTGATCTGGCCAATCTTTACGCCTGCAAGACGCACGTCCGTCCCTTCGACGATACCTTCAGCAGAGCGGAAACTGGCAGTAAGATCATAACCTTGCGTACGCGTCCCAAGGCCAGCAGCCTGTGCTGCATAGACACCAAAACCAATTGCCGCAGCAAGAACCGCAGCACCGACAAGCGTCTCTGTCTTGTTTTCCTGCATCGCTGCTTGCCCTTATTCGGGGCTCCATGCCTCATAGTCTGATCGTGCCTTTGGCTCTGCAGCTCGCAAGGACCCTGTCGGCGCATAGGCCATCGCAGTGCCTGTCAGGTTTTCCTGATGTGGCTTTTCCCAATCCTTATGGGCCAGCGGCTTGTCCGTCGGCGGTTCGTCCCACGTGTGATGCAGCCAGCCGTGCCAGCTTGGGTCAACGCGAGACGCTTCGATATCACCATTGTAGATAACCCAGCGGCGTTTACCGTCGCTGTTCTGGTAGAAGACGTTGCCTTGGCTGTCTTCACCAACTTTCTCACCTTTGCGCCAGGTGAAAAACTGCATGGAATAGGTCTGACCATTCCACCAAGTGAATGCGCGATTGATAACTTGACCGAGGCCCATGATCTGTCTCCAACTCGTTAGCACGCTGATGCCCGAAAAACGGTGCAAGGTCCAGTGGTGTCAGGTCGCAGCGGCCAGTGCCGTCACCTCGATTTCGATCTTATACTTGGGGTCAATCAGACCACAGCGGATCATCGTTGCGGCTGGCGGATTGTCACCAAAGGCCGCACGTAATTGCGGCCAGCAGGCTTTGAAATCAGCAGTATTTGGCAACATGTACCGGACCCGCACAACATCGGCAAAACCGACGCCTGCCCGTCCGAGAGTCTCTTGTATCAGCGCCAAGGCACCAGCACATTGTGCCGTCACATCATCCGGCACATCTTCGCCGGGGCATACACACCCAGAAACATGGACAAACCCACCCGCAACAACGGCGCGTGAATAGCCGACCTGATCTTCAAAGATCCCGCCAGAGCTCATCCGCTGCATCCGTTAGCTGGCCGTTGCCGGTGCTTTCTTGGCCTTCTTGTCATCGTGGATCATCAAGGGCGAAGCATCCGAGCCGACAGCTTCTTCGTTCACAACAACCTCTGTGACAGTGTCCATGCCCGGCAGATCAAACATCGTATCCAACAGGATGTCTTCCATGATGGACCGTAGACCACGCGCACCTGTTTTGCGTTCGATCGCCCGCTTGGCGATTGCCGTCAGTGCGTCGTCAGTGAACGTCAGTTTGGTGTCTTCGAGTTCAAACAGGCGTTGATACTGTTTCACCAGCGCATTCTTTGGCTTGGTCAGGATGATGATCAGTGCGTCTTCATCCAAATCAGTCAGCGTCGCGATCACAGGCAATCGACCGACAAATTCAGGAATCAGGCCGAATTTCAGCAAATCTTCCGGCTCGAGATCGGTAAACACTTCTCCCACACCACGTTCATCGACATCCTTCACCTCGGCACCAAAGCCCATCGAAGAGCCTTTGCCGCGCTGGCTGATGATCTTATCGAGGCCAGCAAAGGCGCCGCCGCAGATGAACAGAATATTGGTTGTGTCGACCTGCAGGAATTCCTGTTGGGGGTGCTTCCGACCGCCCTGTGGTGGGACAGAGGCGACCGTACCTTCCATGATCTTCAGCAAGGCCTGCTGCACACCTTCGCCCGAGACGTCACGGGTAATCGAAGGGTTGTCGGACTTGCGCGTAATCTTATCAACTTCGTCGATGTAGACGATGCCACGCTGGGCACGCTCGACATTATATTCAGAGGCCTGCAATAGCTTAAGAATGATGTTTTCGACATCTTCACCAACATAGCCCGCTTCGGTCAATGTCGTCGCGTCAGCCATTGTGAACGGCACATCAAGAATGCGCGCTAAGGTCTGGGCCAGCAACGTTTTACCGCAACCGGTTGGACCGATCAGCATGATGTTGGACTTCGCCAATTCAATGTCGGACTTATCGGCGTGGTTCAGGCGCTTGTAGTGGTTGTGAACAGCCACGGACAACACGCGCTTGGCGTGCATTTGGCCGATCACATAATCGTCCAAAACACCGCAAATCTCTGTCGGGGTCGGCACGCCTTCGCCAGCTTTCAGGCCAGCTGACTTCGTCTCTTCACGGATGATATCCATGCACAGTTCGACACATTCATCGCAGATGAAAACTGTAGGGCCCGCAATCAGCTTGCGGACCTCATGCTGGCTTTTGCCGCAAAAGCTACAATAGAGGGTGTTCTTGCTGTCGTTGCCGGACGAAGTCGCCATCTTATTCCCCTTGACCAAATGGCCATGTACGTATCGAAAACTGCTTGCTCGGCGCCAACCTACGGCAGCCAGAACCCTTCCACAATCTCAAAATGCCCATCCCACGATGGTGTCAACGAAGTGTTAACAATCCACTACGGGATGGGACGATTGGGTCATTATGCGTCGCTATCTTCATCTTTTGGCCGATTGGCCACGATCTCGTCGATCAAACCCCAGTCTTTGGCTTCTTCGGGGGACATGAAATTGTCACGCTCAAGCGCAGCTTCAACTTTTTTCAAAGTTTGACCGGTATGCTCCACGTAAATCTGGTTCAAACGGTCCTTTAGTTTCTGCGTTTCCTGCGCGTGGATCATGATATCGGTCGCCTGACCCTGATACCCGCCAGAGGGCTGGTGGACCATCACGCGAGAGTTCGGCAGCGAGAAACGCATCCCCTTTTCACCCGCTGTTAGCAACAGCGACCCCATCGAGGCCGCCTGCCCAATCACCAGCGTGCTGACCTTTGGCTTGATGTATTGCATCGTGTCGTAGATCGACAAACCAGATGTCACCACGCCGCCAGGGCTATTGATGTACATGCTGATCTCTTTCTTAGGGTTCTCTGCCTCAAGGTGCAAAAGCTGGGCTACGACCAGCTGGCTCATGCCATCGTGCACTGGACCGTTCAGGAAAATGATCCGCTCTTTTAGCAGGCGGGAAAAGATATCATAGGCGCGCTCGCCGCGTGCGGTCTGTTCGACCACCATAGGCACGAGGTTCATATATGTTTCTACTGGATCTTGCATCGGCTGCGCCTCATTCCGGGATGGTCAGTGCCATCGTTACTTTAAATGTCCTGACAGAGTCTTAGTGGGGCGTGTCAGGGGCTTCAAGAGCGGCAAACGGTCCTTGACGAATCCGTAAGCCATGACTTACGGTAAGTAATGACTTACGGAATGACAATAGCCGCCCTCGCCGACCCGACACGTAGGCTGGTCCTAGAAGCTCTCAAGGCAGGCCCCCTGCACGTTGGCGCATTGGCACAGACCCTGCCAGTCAGCCGCCCTGCAGTAAGCCAGCATTTGCGGGTTTTGTCGGACGCCGGCCTTTTGACCGTTCGAACCGAAGGCACCCGCAGGCTGTATGCGATTGACCCGAAAGGCGCAGACGATCTGCGTAAATACCTTGATAGCATGTGGGACGACGCCCTTGCTGCTTACACCAAGGCCGCCCAAGACAAAGCCGCCGGAAAGGACAGGACATGACCCCAATTCACAAAACGACAGAGGTGCCTTTGACCTGTCAGGAAGCCTTCGACCTCTTTTTGGCCGACATGGATGTCTGGTGGCCGAAAGACAGCAACGCGACGCTTGGCCCTGATGCCAAAATTATCGTTGAGCCCTGTAAGAACGGCGACATCAAAGAAGTTGGACCAGACGGGACCATAAACCTTTGGGGGCGCATCATCGGCTGGGAGCCGGGGCATTATATGTCGTTTGCATGGTTTCCAGACACCGATGAAGAACATGCAACGGTCGTTTCTGTGTCCTTTCATCCAACAAAAAACGGCACGCGCCTTGAGCTGACGCACGGTGGCTTTGACGTGCTGGG
Source organism: uncultured Paracoccaceae bacterium (assembly GCA_938016515.1). Lineage (GTDB taxonomy): Bacteria > Pseudomonadota > Alphaproteobacteria > Rhodobacterales > Rhodobacteraceae > Yoonia. The sequence continues at coordinate 34,594 of CALILP010000088.1, read as the reverse complement.
TGACACAGCCGACGCGGTCAGCACGTCATATTTGCTAGGCTGGGACCTTGTCCTTGGTACCTATTGCTATGCTGTGTCCAAAACGGTTGTTTTCGCGTAATCAATGGGTTGACCCTGTGGTCGGGCGCAATAGGTGGCAATCTATGATGGACGCCACCTACACCACCGCCTTCACGAAATTGAACGCGTTCGTACCCCATGCGGGCTACGACTATGCGTCCCAACGCAACTATGATCGGCCGGGCCACACCACCGTCTCGACCTTGTCGCCATACATTCGACATCGGATCATCACGGAAGAAGAGGTGCTGCGGGCCACCCTCCGGCATCACTCTGCCAAGGCGGCCGAAAAATTCATCCAAGAGGTCTATTGGCGCACTTACTGGAAAGGCTGGCTAGAAATGCGGCCATCGGTCTGGATGCAATACCAGATCGACCTGAAAGCGGCACTCAATAGGGTCCAAACTGAAAGCGGCTTGAGGTCCGACTGGGAAGCCGCTTGCACTGGTCAAACCGGTATCGATTGTTTCGACCACTGGGCAAAAGAGCTAGTCGAGACAGGCTATCTACACAACCACGCACGCATGTGGTTTGCATCAATCTGGATTTTCACTTTGCGTTTGCCGTGGGTCCTTGGTGCGGATTTCTTCATGCGGCATCTGCTGGACGGGGACCCTGCCAGCAACACGCTGTCTTGGCGTTGGGTGGGTGGGTTGCAGACGCGCGGCAAGACCTATCTGGCCCAGGCTGATAACATCGCAAAATTCACAGACGGGCGCTTTTCACCCAAGGGTCTTGCACGGCAGGCAACGCCGTTGGATGGACCGCCCAACCCGGACCCTATCAGCCTTAAGGGAAGCGACACCATTGATCGCAAAGCAAAAACAGGGCTTCTACTGACGGAAGATGACATGTCACCGGCGTGGATGTTCGGGAAAGTGGACCCTGTCGCGACAGCAGTGTTGCAGACAACATCGGGCCGCACTCCGCTGCATGTCGCACCGGACGTCACAGCATTTGTACAAGCGGGTTTGGACAACGTGGCCATGCGCACCGACTATCAATTCGACCACCCCAAACAAATCAGCGATGTCCTTGAATGGGCACAGAACAATGACCTGACACAGATCATAACCAGTTACGCACCGGTTGGGCCGACGGCAGACGTGTTGCGAGGAATTGAAGGTGACATGCGCCCAGCTGGCATCACTTTATCGCAGCAGATGAGGCCCTATGACGCCAACGCGTGGCCGCATGCGACCAAAGGTTTCTTCAAATTCAAAGAGCGGATTCCGGCGTTGATCGCGTCCATTGCATGAGGTCTGTTGGGCAAGTTGTCTGCGCTCAGCAACCCCCATTCTTTACGCGCGCAACCGATTTGCCTCAATGATGCCACAGTTCGCAAGACACACCCTTAGGTTGTCGATGCTTGACGTATAGTTGAATAAAAATTGATGTTTCGGGGGGAACAGCTGCCAAAAAGTGACGCCACTTTTCCGAGACTTTGCCTAAAATTTGTCTCAATTGACCTCATTGCTGCCGCTTACTCAGCGCAGTCTCGCCATCGCCCTCAGCTAGTTCTTTTGATTGAGTTACCGGGAAAGCAGGCCAAACCTGCCGCCCAAGCCGGAAGTGCCGGCGTGTTTGTTGTGTAAAAGTTTGAGGTTGGAGACGCAAAATGCTGCAAGGACCATCGTCGGCCCTCACTGTGCACGCGCACACTTGGAGCAATCGATTTTTCGGTGCTCTGTACGCTGTGGCGCGCCTTGATCGTAGCACCACAAAACGCACCATAAGCCATTCAAAAAAAATCACTTTTGATTGCCCAACGGCGCAAACGACTGCATTGGGAGCCTCCTGATGCCAAACGTTAACATCCCAACAACATCGACGACACAAACGCTGACTGGCGACAACGGCGTAACCACTGAGGCCAGCTTCACAGCCAATGGACTAGAGGGCGCATTCTTCGGCCGGACGGGCGTGGGCTTGCGCGGCAGCAGCTATGCGTCTTTCGGCGAATCCGCTTTGGACGTCGCGTTCAGCGACGCTGTCGAAAACGTCCAATTCACACTGTTTGACGTTGATCAGGCAACCGGTAACGGCGGCTGGGACGATCAAGTGCGCGTGGAAGCATATGACCTCGCGGGCAACCCAATCCCGATCACATTCACGACCACGAGTGCCGGACACATCGCAGAGCAAGACGGCTCGACCGGAGAGCTTCAAATCGAAGCCTCCAATGTCACAACAGATGACCAGTCATCAATTGTCGTCAGAATCGCGGGGCCCGTAGGATCATTCCGCATCTTCTACGAAGACGGAAATTCTGAAACCAACAATACCGGCGTTATCAACCTTGAGGCCCTCTCTTTCACCAACGCTATTGCGCGCGATGGCACAGTCTCGGGTACGACCGGAGACGATTTGATTGACGGCAGCTATGCGGGCGATCCGAACGGCGATGTCGTAGATAACGGCGACGCGATCCTGCCAGGTGACACCGGGGATGATGACCTGATTTTCGGGAACGCCGGCAATGATAGCATCCTTGCGGGCGAAGGTGCGGATGAAGTTTATGGCGGGTCCGGAAATGACACCATTGATGGTGGCGCAAGTGATGATCTGTTGGTGGGTGATCAGACAACAGCTGTGAACGGTGATGACACGATCACAGGCGGCACTGGCAACGATACGATCTATGGCGACAACACCGACGACACAGGCGCCACTGCCAGCACTACAACGTTCAACTGGTCCGGCCTTGGCTTAAGCGATGGCGCAGATGTCAGCGATGGGATCAGCGGCGCATCAGCAAATGGGGACATCACTGTTTCCCTGTCCGTTGAAGCAGAAGACAACTTCACCTACGCGCAGATGGAAACAACTGATCTTCTGTACGACTACAACGGCGTCGACGACAATTCATCCATCATGCTGCGCGGCGGAACTGCTGGCACAAGCGGCGACGCAGCAACTGCCACCATTAATTTTGAAGCAGCCCAGCCCGGCTACTTTAACGGCGTCGAGAATGTCACCTTTGGGATTTCAGATATCGACAGGCTGGGTGGCCAGTTTCGCGACGAAGTTGTCATTCGCGCCTATGATATCGATGGCAACCTGATCCCCGTCACACTGACACCGGGCAATGCAGCAACACTGACAACCAGTACAGACGCCAATGGCGTAGCCACGGCGACAGCGACCGCCACAGCCCCAAGTGGTTCCGTCGATGACATTGATGGGTTCTTGCAAATCGATGTCGCAGGCCCGGTAGCGCGCATTGAAATTGACTATAACAATGTTGATCCGGCTTTCGGCAACCACTCTATCAACATCGGTGATCTGACCTTTGATACCATTCCGATCGACGATTCCACTGGTGGCGGCAACGACAGCCTAGACGGCGGGATTGGCGACGACACCTTGTACGGTGGCGATGGTGAGGACACATTCACAAGCTCGGCCGGGAACGACACGAACTTTGGCGGAACCGGAAACGATGCGTTTGAGGTCTCCGACAACAGTGATGCCGAAACAATCACTGGTGGCGAAGACGTAGGTAACGGCGACATCGATACGGTCGACTTTGCCTCTCCGACCTCGTCGGCTGGCGTTACGGTCGACTTCAACGGATCAGAGTCCGGGACCTACACCTTTGATGGCACCACTGCCGCAGGCAGCTTTTCCGAAATCGAGCGTATTGACGCAACCGCGTTTGACGACACCATCGATGCTTCAGACAACACTTCAGATGTCACCATCCTGGCGGGCAGCGGCGAAGACACCATCACCAGCGGTCAGGGCGACGACACCATTGACCTCAGCCCCTCAGGCGCGGCAACTCCTGACGGCGAAGACGACGTCATTGTACTGGCGGACGGCTTTGGCAGCGACACGGTTCTGAACTTTGACGCCCCAACGCCAAACGGGGATGGGTCCTTCACAGGGAATGACACCTTTGATGTCACCGGCCTGAACGACTCCAACACTGTTCCGGTTAATACCAACGACGTCGTTGTGACAGACGATGGATCTGGCAATGCGGTTCTGAACTTCCCGAACGGTGAAACAGTCACGCTTGATGGGATTGCCCCCGCAGAGGCCGATGATCCGCTGTACCTGAACGCCATTGGCATTCCGCTTCCGCCGCCTGATGGGATCGTGACCGGGACGCAAAGCGCAGATGTCATTGACGCCGGATACAACGGTGATTTGGAGGGCGATCTGGTTGATGCAGGCGACGAGTTGCTTGCAGGCGAAGGACCAAACGATGACATCATTGTCGCCCAAGGCGGCGATGACAGCATCACAGCTGGTATTGGCAATGACGACATCTATGGCGGTGACGGCGCTGATACCATCGACGCAGGCGCCGGAGACGATATCGTTTATGGCGACACGGCCAGCGGAGCTTGGTTCTACGAATACTACGACCTTGATCCAACTGGCGACCCAAGAACCCTTGCGCAAGCGGGCTTCGCTGAAGACACAGCAGACTTTGAAGGTGTCCCAACCGAGGTCGGCTATACTGATACAATCAACCCCACGGCCTTTGACGCCGGCGACGACTATGCGCTCAAATTCACGTCTGTTCTGACGGTTACAGCAGCAGGCGATTATACATTTGAAACTGCATCAGATGACGGCTCTAAGCTGTTCATCAATGGGATTGAGGTTGTCGACAACGACGGCCACCACGGTGTCATCAGTGTTTCTGGCACGCCCATCACCCTGCCCGCGGGTGACCACGTCATAGAGATCATCTATTACGAAAATAACGGCGGCAACGCCATGACGGCCTCTGTCTCTGGGCCCGATACAGGGAACGTCTTTACAGACCTTGCCACCTACGACGGGCTGCGCGCTGCCACCGGCGATGACATTATCACTGGTGGTGCGGGCGACGATACGCTGTTCGGCGGCGGCGACAGCGATACGTTCAATGTTGCTGCAAACGACGACACAGACACCATCACGGGCGGCGAAGACACCGATGGGCTGGACATCGATACGGTCAGCTTTGACACGGTTGGCACGACTGATGGGGTCAATGTCACGTTCAATGGCGATGAAGAAGGCACCTATCTTGTTGGCGCTGCTGGATCAGACGGCGACTTTGCCGATATTGAACGGATCGTGGGGACAGACAACGACGACACCGTTGACCTGACGGCTGATACATCAGGCATTACGGTCGAGTCCGGCACCGGAGATGACACAGTCACCAGCGGTTTTGGCAATGACGTCATTTCAACAGGGACCGGTCAGGACGACATCGTCATCAACGATGATTTCGGCAATGACGATATCGATGGGGGAACCGGCGCGGACGGCACTGGTGACGTTCTGGACGGCTCTGGCTTATCCCAAGACGTCACTGTCGACTTCGCGGCTTCCGAAACCGGAACGGTCGATAACGGGACTGACACGCTCGACTTCAACGAGATCGAAGCGATTGTCACAGGGTCAGGCGACGATACTGTGTTGGGCGACATCGGCGATGATGTTGTCTCGACCGGTGCTGGCACAGACATGCTGTCTGGCGGTGCGGGTGACGATACATTTGATGCAGGTGCTGGCAACGACACGATCGCAGGTGGTATTGGCGACGACAGCATCACCGCAGGTACTGGCGACGATACAATCGTTGTGAACGACACCTTCGGCAATGATACCATCGCTGGCGGCAGCGACGCAGGCGACACTGACACAGATATCCTTGATGGCTCTGGCCTGACCGAGGACGTTGTTGTTGACCTTTCAGCACCTGAAACCGGCACAATCACGAACGGCACAGATACAACCAGCTTTACCGAGATCGAAGAGATTATCACCGGCGCTGGCAACGACACAGTCACAGGTGGCGCTGGTGGCGACACTGTCTCGACTGGGTCTGGCGAAGATGAAGTCACGTTTAGCAATGGTGACGACATCGACACCGGCGCTGATGATGACCTTCTGATCCTGAACACCACGGGACCAACCAGCAACGGCAACATCACGATCGATGGCGGCGACGAAGAGCGGGACGCCTTTGGCAACCTGATCGGCGACGGCGACACGCTGCAGTTGGGCGATTTGGCAGACCTGAGCACGCTGGTGACCACCACAGACCCAGACGGCAGCTTTTCAGGTTCGGTTCAGCTGGATGATGGCACCACACTGACGTTCACAGATATCGAACGGATCATCTGCTTCACCCCCGGCACAACCATCGCCACGCCAAAAGGCGCGCGCCCAATCGAGACCCTAAAGGTTGGCGACATGGTGGTGACCCGAGATCACGGACTGCAACCGATCCGCTGGATCCAGTCCCGGACCGTGGCCGCCAAGGGCAAGTTCGCCCCAGTGCGCATCCGCCCCGGCGCTGTGACAGGTCTGGAAACCGATTTGCTTGTCTCACCGCAGCACCGCATGCTGTTCACCGGCTACCGGGCAGAACTGCTGTTCGGTGAGCGTGAGGTGCTGATGCCTGCGATCCATCTTGTGGACGACAAGTTGGTCACCCGCGAAACCGGAGGCGACGTGACGTACATCCATATGATGTTCGACCATCACGAGGTCGTCTATGCGGACGGTGCGGCCACCGAAAGCTTCCATCCCGGCGAAGAAGGCCTGCACGGCATTACAGGTTCGGCCCGTGAGGAACTGTTCGCCCTTTTCCCCGAACTACGCAGCAACCCAATGGGCTACGGCCCAGCAGCGCGTCGTTGCCTGAAAAAGCATGAAACGCAGATGTTGCAGGTGCTCTGAGCACCCGCAACCTGCTTAGCTCAGCCAGTTTTGATAATCGCTGACCAGCAAGTGGGTCGGGTCAACGTCTTCATCAATATCGGCAAAACGGCCAATGGGATCGCGGAAGATATTGTCGGTCTCATCATCGTTGACGGTGCTGACCTCACCAATCAGCACATCGCCGCCCTCGCCCCAAAACGCATGCCAATCGCCGGGCATCAGGGTCACACTTTCGCCGGGGGCAAACTTGATCTTTTCACCCGGCGCAAATGCGCGCCGTATGCCATCACACATCACTGTGCCACCAGCAGTTTCATCCCAATTACCGTCCGGATCAGAGCCATAAAGCTCAATCACCATCGTGGCCCCGCCCCGGTTGATAATGTCTTCAGCCTTCAGGACATGGGTATGCATCGGAGACAGCTGATCCTGCTTTGAAATCAGCAGCTTTTCGGCATAACACATACCGCCACCGCGCTTAAGGTCCTCTTGGCGACCATTGCGCAGCGTGAACAGGAACAAGCCCATCTCATCATAGCGGCCAGCACCGTAATCGGTGATGTCCCACCCACAACGGGCACTGATCACATTTGCGGCGCGATCTGCGTTGGCTTTGAACTGGTCAGGTGACCATTTCGCGAAGGGTGGCAACGTAAACCCATGAGAGCGGATCATCTCATCCGCCTGCGCCATGATATCGTTGATGCGGGACCGTTTCATGCTGCCTCTCCTCGTTCAGACGTCCTCTGTCTGACGGGCGAAAATTGTTACGGCAAGCACAAAAACACGCATCAGCGCGAAGAAAAATCGGGGGTGTACCGGCGCCTTTCACGCATGAACCGAAAACTGAGAACTGCGGCACCGGTACTTACAAAATATAGGTTTTGCGGTGCCAAAGCGGCAGTGGGAAAAATCACGAAAAATGCACTCAACCTTTAGGCTACGCCGAATCTCGCATCCCATTCGCACGCTTCGCAGCCCAAGCACGACATGCGTCGCCAAATGCAGAAAACAACGGGCGTGACACCGGATCCATCGCTGCATTCCATTCTGGATGCCACTGAACAGAAAGGGAAAATCCTGGGGCATCCTTGACATAGATCGCCTCGGGCGTGCCATCGGGCGCATGGCCATCAATCACGATACGCTCGCCCGGTTCCTTGATGCCCTGACCATGCAGCGAATTGGTCAATACAACCTGCGATCCCATCAAACGATGAAACGGCCCGCTCTCGGTAAAGGTGATCTGGTGGCGCATGGCGAATTTTTCTTCCAGCGTCCCATCAGGGGGCATCCGGTGATTGTCGCGTCCCGGCAAGTCACGGATTTCGGGATAAAGCGAGCCACCAAAGGCGACATTCACTTCTTGGAAACCACGGCAGATCCCCAAAATCGGTTGACCCGCATCGACACAGGCCCGAATAAGCGGCAGCACAAGTTGGTCGCGGGCACGATCAAATGTGCCATGGGCCTCGGTTTCTTCTTCACCATACTCTGCAGGATGCACGTTCGGGCGGCCACCGGTAAAGACAAAGCCATCGCAGCTTGCGCGTAATTCATCCAAATCAAATAGCGACGGGTCGGCGGGGATCATCAAAGGAATAGCGTCCGAGGCGTCCCGGACCGCTCTGAGATTGATCTCACCTGCGGCTTGCACATGGTAATCATCGCTGATCACATGGCTATTTGCGATCACTCCGATAACGGGTCGTGACATATAGCACCTTTGGACAATGAAACTGACAAGCTACTGAATACTGTGCAAATCCGCCCGTGAAAACCCTTACTTGCTCACAGCCGCGAACACTTGCGTGTGCAAAACAACACCTTAGCCGTCACCAGCAAGACCTGCGCCCTCAATCCCGGCCATAGCAGCAACCAGATCATTGTCGCTGGTATCACCAGTCACGCCCACTGCACCGATGACATTACCGCGCTTGTCGCGGACCAGAACGCCGCCGGGCACTGGCACAACCTGACCGCCATAGACGCCGTTGACGGCATTCATGAAATAGGCCTGCTGTTCTGCACGGGCCATCTGTGCTGTACCGCTCATGCCCAGCATCACAGCACCGTAAGCCTTGCCCTGCGCGATCCCAAAGCGCCCCGGTGCCGCACCGTCTTCGCGTTCAAAGGCCTTAACGTGGCCGCCTGCGTCCAGCACGACAACGGACAAGGGTTTGAGATCCATCTCGCGACCCTGCGCCAGAGTCTTGCGGATAATCGCGCGCGCTTTGGAAATTGAGATATCAGCCACGGTAAGGGCCTCCTTGTTCTGAAGAATTTGTTAAAAGCAAGACCACTAGGCTTGCGCTTTGAATTCAAGACGGCGGCGGTGCAACACAGGTTCGGTGTAGCCAGATGGCTGTACCCGCCCCTGAAACACCAGATCACAGGCCGCCTGAAAGGCGATCCCGTCGAAACCGGGGGCCATCGGCATATAGTCAGGATCATCGGCGTTCTGGCGATCCACAACCGCAGCCATCTTCTGCATTGCTTCCATAACAACCGTTTGGCTGACGATGTCGTGGTGAAGCCAGTTGGCAAGGGCTTGGGCGGAAATCCGACAGGTGGCGCGGTCTTCCATCAGGCCCACATCATTGATGTCCGGCACCTTAGAGCAGCCTACACCTGCGTTGATCCACCGCACGACGTAGCCCAAAATCCCCTGTGCGTTGTTTTCCACTTCGCGACGGACCTGTTCGTCCGTCCAAGCGCGGAACGCGGCCAAAGGAATATCCAAAATGGCGCTGACATGGGCGCGACGCCCGCCTGACAGCATCTTGTGCTGGACCGCCATGACATCGATCTTGTGGTAATGCAGCGCGTGCAATGTCGCAGCCGTTGGGCTTGGGACCCAAGCACAGTTTGCGCCCGACTTGGGATGGTCGATCTTTTGTTCGACCATTGCGGCCATCAGGTCCGGCATTGCCCACATGCCCTTGCCGATCTGGGCCTTGCCGGAAAACCCGCATTCCAGACCGATATCCACGTTGCGGTTTTCATAGGCTGTGATCCAGCCCTTGCGCTTGATAAAGTCTTTGCGGCTGAACGGTCCGGCTTCCATCGAGGTATGAATTTCGTCACCGGTCCGATCCAGGAACCCGGTATTTATAAAGGCCACACGAGCCTTTGCGGCCCGAATGCACTCTTTGAGGTTCACCGTTGTGCGGCGTTCCTCATCCATGATCCCGATCTTAACGGTGTTTTCAGGCAGGCCCAACACGCTTTCCACCCGATTGAAGATCTCGGTGGTAAAGGCGACCTCATCGGGTCCGTGCATTTTCGGCTTCACCACATAAACAGAGCCCAGCGCAGAATTGCCCCCATCGCGCTGTAAGTCATGCATCGCGATCAACGTGGTGATCATCGCATCCAACAGCCCTTCAAAGGCTTCGTTGCCATCGCGATCGAGCACTGCAGGGTTGGTCATCAGATGACCAACATTACGGATCCACAACAGCGCGCGCCCTTTCAGGGTCAATGTGCTGCCGTCCGGTGCGGTATATGCAAGATCGTCCGCAAGCCTGCGAGTCATCACCTTGCCGTTCTTCGTCAGATCAGCCGTCAGATTGCCCAGCATCAGACCCAGCCAATTGCCATAGGCCAAAACCTTGTCTTCTGCATCCACGCAAGCAACAGAGTCTTCGCAGTCCATGATGGCAGACACAGCGCTTTCCAGACGGACATCAGCCAAAAGGGCCTGATCGCGGCTGCCAATTGGATGGGCGCGGTCGAACACCAGTTCCACATGCAATCCGTTATTGCGCAACAGCACTGCATCAGGGGCTTTCGGGTTGCCACGAAAGCCCGCAAACTTCGCAGGATCGGCCAGCGGCTGATCATCAACCAACAACGCGCCGTCCAAGACCGTATAGCGGGATACATCTGCGTGGCTTTTGCCGACAATGGGAAAAGTCTCGTCCAGAAAAACACGGGCGCGGGCCACGACGCGGGCACCATGGCCCCGGTCGTATCCGCCTGGTTGCGCGCGCGTGCCCATCGCATCGGTTCCGTAGAAAGCATCGTAAAGGCTACCCCAACGGGCGTTCGCAGCATTCAGGGCAAAACGGGCATTGGTGATCGGCACCACCAGCTGCGGGCCGGGAACGGTCGCGATCTCGGGATCGACATTGGTCGTCTCGATTTTGAAGGCATCGCCCTCGGGCACCAGATAGCCGATCTCGCTCAGGAAAGCCTCATAGGCCAGCCGGTCATGCGGGGCATCCCGGTGATCAATGTGCCATTGGTCAATCTGTTCTTGCAGGCTGTCGCGTGTATCCAACAAAGCGCGGTTGCGAGGGCCCAGATCATGTACCAACGCCGAAAAGCCAGACCAGAACGCAGTCGCGTCTACCCCGGTGCCGGGCAAAGCGGATTGTTCAATAAAATCACTCAGGATGGAATCAACGCTTAGACCGGCGCGGTCGACATATTCTGGCATATACTCAGGACCCTTGTTGATGGCACGACAGATTGTCGCGGTTCGATTGCGCCCTGAATTAGGACAATTCTGTCTAACAGGCAACGCGAGGGGACTGTAAAACTGTTTGCTTTCAAGACTTGCCGCGCCGGCACCTTTCAGAGCAATAGCGCACCTCGTCCCAGACAGCCGCCCATTTCTTGCGCCACGCAAACGGCTTTCCACAGGTCGCACAGGTTTTTTGCGGCAAATCCGCCTTTTTGCGCATCTTCATAAGGCACCTTTCTGACGTGCAGATGCGCGTGACCCTTCGGCGGCGCATCACCACCCTGAACCTAATGCAGCCTTTTGAAAATACGATCCCTTGTGGTTCCCTGCCCGGTTCTCAATATTAAAGCGCAAAGGCCTGTCTGCTCGCATAGGCATTTCAACCATTGTTCAAAAAGGGTCACCCGATGAAAGATGCCGCACCTCAGACGATCTATCTGGCTGACTACACCCCGTTTGGGTATCTGATCGACAGTGTCGCGCTGACCTTTCAGCTGCACCCCACAGCCACGCGCGTCAAAAGCCGGATCGCGTTCAGACCGAACCCGGATGCCACCGACACCACCTTCTTTCTGCACGGACAAGACCTTGGGCTGATCAAAGCTGCAATCGATGGAACACCCGTGAGCCCCACAGTCACCCCAGAGGGCCTGACCTGCAACGTCCCTGCCGCGCCCTTTATCTGGGAGGCCGAGGTCGACATCTCGCCACAGACCAACACCGCCCTTGAAGGTCTCTATATGTCTGGCGGCATGTACTGCACCCAATGCGAGGCAGAGGGCTTTCGCAAGATTACCTACTACCCCGACCGGCCCGACGTCATGGCGACCTTCACAGTGCGCATCGAAGGCGACTATCCGGTGCTGCTGTCCAACGGTAATCCTGTCGACAGCGGCGAAGGCTGGGCCGAATGGCACGACCCGTGGCCCAAGCCTGCGTATCTCTTTGCCCTCGTCGCAGGCAATCTAACTGCCCACCCCGGCTCCTTCACAACGATGTCTGGCAAGGACGTGGATTTGAACATCTACGTGCGTCCCGGCCCGGACGAAGACAAATGCGCCTTCGGGATGGAGGCCCTGAAGAAATCCATGCGCTGGGATGAAGAGGTCTATGGCCGCGAATACGACCTCGACATTTTTAATATCGTGGCTGTGGATGACTTCAACATGGGGGCCATGGAAAACAAGGGCTTGAATATTTTCAACTCCAGCTGCGTTCTGGCTTCGCCGACAACCTCTACAGATGCAGATTTCGAACGGATCGAGGCGATCATCGCCCATGAATACTTTCACAACTGGACAGGCAACCGGATCACCTGCCGGGACTGGTTCCAGCTATGCCTCAAAGAAGGCCTGACGGTTTACCGCGACCAGCAATTCACATCCGACATGCGCTCGGCCGCAGTCAAACGTATCGACGATGCGGTCCTTTTGCGCGCGCGCCAATTCCGGGAAGACGCGGGACCTTTGGCGCACCCGCCCCGGCCTTCCAGCTTTGTCGAGATCAACAACTTCTACACAGTCACGGTCTACGAAAAGGGCGCAGAGATTGTGGGCATGTTGCACCGCCTTGCCGGGGCCGACGGATACAAACAAGCGCTAGACATTTATTTTGACACCCACGATGGATCCGCCGCCACGATCGAGGATTTCCGAGCCGCGTTCGAGCAGGCCATGGGCACAGACCTGACCCAGTTCGCGCGATGGTGGACGGACCCCGGCACGCCCCATGTGACGGTGGACGAAGCGTGGAAAGACGGCACGCTGACCCTGACGCTGTCCCAGAAAACAGCGGCCGCAGGCAAAGACGATTGGCCGGCACGGGTCATCCCACTTGAGACCGCCCTGATCGGCCAAGACGGCAGCGAAGTTGTGGCGTCACACCTCATCACTCTTTCAACAGACACACAGACCATCACATTCGATGGCCTGACGGAACGACCGCTGGTGTCGATCAACCGAGGTTTCTCGGCTCCCGTCATTATGAAACAAGATCAATCAGACGCGGACCTTGCGCATTTACTGGCAACCGACACAGACCCGTTTAACCGCTGGGATGCTGGCAACCGTTTGGTCGAAGGGCTGCTAAAGGCAATGGTCCGGGATGGTGCCCCCCCGCAACAGGGCTATCTTGACGGTATGAAAGCCAGTCTGCGCAATGAGGCCTTGGACCCCGCATATCGGGCTTTCCTGCTGTCCTTGCCAAGCCAAGCCGATATCGCACGGGCGCTATACGACGATGGGATCACGCCTGACCCTGATGCAATCCATCTGGCGCATGAAACCTTAAAACAAGCCTTGGCGGAACACCTTCAGGATCATTTGGCAGCAATTTACGCGGCTATGCAGGTCCCCGGCCTCTACACGCCAGATGCCGGCCCTTCGGGAAAGCGAGACCTTGGAAATGCGGTTCTGGGCCTGATTACGCGTCTTGATGGCGGCAAGCAGGCCGCACACCAATTCGCGCAGGCCGACAACATGACCCAGCAGATTGCAGCCCTTGCCTGCCTGCTGCGCAACGGGCACGGGACGGCAGAGCTTGCGACGTTCGAAGACCAGTGGAAGGCGGACAGGCTGGTGATGGACAAATGGTTCGGCTTGCAGGTCAGCACCGCCAATCCAGATCACACGGCTGCGACGGTTCTGAAACTGACGACGCATCCAGATTTTACGATGCGCAACCCCAACCGGTTCCGGTCGGTGTTTGGACCGCTTTCCGGGCATCACGCAGGGTTCCACCAAAAGGACGGGTCAGGATATGCGCTACTAGCTGATTGGTTGATCCAGCTTGACCCCCTGAACCCGCAAACGACAGCGCGCATGGCGACAGCCTATGACGGGATAACGCGCTACGACGCAGACCGGCAATCCAAGATGCGGGCAGCGCTGGAACGGATTGCGGCAACCCCCAAGCTATCGCGCGATACGCAAGAAATGGTGACACGCATGCTTGGCGGCTGATCGGCCGTCACGGAACCGTTACGCCCGTTGTGCATTGAGGTCTTATGAAGGACCGCATTGATGCCCTGATCCTAGAGCGCGCGCCATGGTTGGATGCGCCTTCTCCGCTTGCGCGTGGGGCGCGCAAATTACTCAATCAAATTTTGCACTATGACCGCACGGTGCAACTCGCTGAAACGATACGCGACGATAATGCGGCAGCCATCATGCGGCGCATGGGGCAAATGTTGGCCAGACGTGTTCAGGTCACAGGCTTGCACAATGTGCCAGCTTCCGGGCCCGCGCTGATCGTGGCAAACCACCCAACCGGCATTGCCGATGGGATCATCCTTCATCACATGATCACGCAACGACGTCCCGACGCCTATGCCTTTGCCAACAAAGACATCCTGCGGCTTTTGCCGCAAATGAAAGATATGATCTGCCCGGTTGAATGGCGCACCGAAAAGCGGACCCATGCCAGCGCGCGCGAAACCATGCACTTTGTCAGGCAAGCCAAAGAAGACAGAAGGCTGGGTCTGATCTTTCCATCCGGTCGACTGGCTAAGCGGCGGGGGATCCACTTGGATGAGCGTCCGTGGATGTCCTCAGCTGCGATGCTGGCCCGGAAATTTGAGCTGCCTGTGGTGCCTGTGAACTTACAAGCCCGAAACTCGTGGCTGTTCTACCTGTGTGATCTCATCCATCCGACATTGCGGGATATTACCTTGTTTCACGAGACCCTGAACAAGGACCTTCAGCCCTACCAGATCACCATCGGCGCACCCATTGATGGGGCGGGCTTACCGCGAAACGCTGATGAAGGAATAGCATTGCTCAAAGAAGCGACACTTGGTCTGGGCAAACGCAAATCAACCGCCCTGAAGAATGGGTTCAGTCGTCCCGGCCTGCAACAGACCTCGTGCTAACCCAAGGACCATTCGAGACCGGGTCTGCCATCACCAAAAACTGATCAATTGGACGGGCCTCGGGCCGAACGATCTGTGTTGGCTGGCAATAGCGTTGCGCGCTGGTCCACGATGCCATCTCAGCAATCTTGCCCCTATTCGACATCGGACCCCAATCCGCAGCAACGCCGCGCCAGCGTCCGTCATGCAGGGCCACAGCATTGTCGCGCGCGACGGTCACGTTCATGATCCGGGCAGCACAGCTCAGGTTATCGACCGGGTCTTTCAAGGCCTCACCGGTCTTGGCAAAACACCCATAGCGCTGCGCAGTGTCAGGATAGATCTGCAGCAGCCCATACCACAAGTCCCCGCCCCCGACGGCGCGCGGATTATAGGTGCTTTCATGCTTGGCCAAGGCCGACATCATGCCGACCCAAAAAGCCAACCGATCTTGCTTGGCATTCGTCCGATACGCGGGGCACCACCGATCAATGTCGCGCGGCACCAACGAATCAAGACCCTCGCCATGTCCCTCAATCGCGGTCATGGCAGCGCGGGTCCAGACATCCGACCCCTCTTTGAAATCCCACCGCGTATTCGGCAAATACCCGGTCCGGGCCAAAGGCCGCACATCAGGTGCGACCGTTTCGATTTGAACCGGATACCGGATCATGTGGGCCGGTCGGGCTTGCACACGATATCCGGCAAGGGCCGCGCGTGCGGTCTCCTGTTTCAGCAATAGCGCATCATCGCGGGAAAACGGGCGAACGGCAGGATCGGCCATGGCAGTGGCCCCTACACAGATCGCCAGAAGCCCCCCCAGTATGGTCTTCCTAGCAAACATGACGGCAAACCTGCCCCAAAGCACCCGGCAAAAGCAACCCTACAGCGCAACATCCGCGCATGTCCGCCTGCCCTTGTTCCCACCCGCGCGCTGACTTAGAACGCACCCGATACCTTCCACGGAGCCGACCCCATGCTGGACCTGACCTTTGATACCCCAACACCCAAAGTGATCGCTGGTGCGAAACACGACTGGGAACTTGTGATCGGGCTAGAAGTGCACGCGCAGGTCGCGACCAACGCCAAACTGTTCTCAGGCGCCTCCACCCTTTTCGGCGCAGAACCCAACAGCAACGTCGCGTTCGTTGACGCAGGCATGCCCGGCATGCTGCCTGTCATCAACGAGGAATGCGTGGCACAGGCCGTGCGCACCGGTCTTGGCCTGAAGGCAGAGATCAACCTGTTCAGCGCCTTCGACCGCAAAAACTATTTCTACCCGGATCTGCCGCAAGGCTATCAGATTTCACAGCTTTACCACCCGATTGTAGGCGAAGGCGAAGTGCTGGTTGAACTGGGCGACAACAAAGCCCGCGTGGTCCGCATCGAACGCATCCACCTTGAACAAGACGCGGGTAAATCCGTACACGATATGGACCCGAACATGTCTTTCGTAGACCTGAACCGGACAGGCGTGGCACTGATGGAAATCGTCAGCCGCCCCGACATTCGCGGTCCTGAAGAGGCTGCAGCCTATGTTTCGAAGCTACGCCAGATCATGCGCTATCTGGGCACCTGCGACGGCAACATGCAAAACGGAAACTTGCGGGCGGACGTAAACGTCTCGATCTGCCGTCCGGGGCAGTACGAGAAGTATCAGGAAACGCAGGATTTCAGCCACCTCGGCACGCGCTGCGAGATCAAGAACATGAACTCCATGCGCTTTATCCAGCAAGCTATCGACGTAGAGGCGCGCCGCCAGATCGCCCTCATCGAGGACGGCAAAGAGGTTGTGCAGGAAACCCGCCTCTACGATCCAGACAAAAACGAGACTCGGTCCATGCGGTCCAAAGAAGAAGCACACGACTACCGCTATTTCCCGGACCCAGACCTTCTTCCGCTGGAAATCGAACAGGCATGGGTCGATGACATCGCAAGTGCGCTGCCCGAATTGCCGGACGCCAAGAAAACCCGCTTCATGGCCGACTTCGGGCTATCCGACTACGACGCCAGCGTGCTGACGGCTGATGTGGCCAACGCAGCCTATTTCGAACAAGTCGCAGACGGCCGCGACGGCAAGATGTCCGCCAACTGGGTGATCAACGAACTGTTCGGGCGTCTCAAGAAGGACGACGACAAAGACATCACCGAAAGCCCCGTTTCGGCCGCGGCCCTCGGCACACTTGTCGGGTTGATCAAGTCAGGGGATATCAACGGCAAGATCGCCAAAGAGGTCTTCGAGATTGCCTACACCACCGGCCGCGACCCATCAGAGATCGTCGAAACCGAAGGCATGAAACAAGTCACCGACACAGGCGCTATCGAAGCAGCGGTGGACGAGATCATTGCCGCCAACCCCGCTCAGGTGGAAAAGGCGAAAGCCAACCCGAAATTGGCGGGCTGGTTCGTTGGTCAGGTCATGAAGGCCACGGGCGGCAAAGCAAACCCAGCAGCGGTTAACCAAATGGTGTCAGCAAAGCTCGGACTTTAGGTCGGGGTTCACCCCGAACTCTGCCTTTAACACGCCATTTAGGTTTGCTAGAATCGCGCGACCAAACACAGGTAAAACGATCATGTTCTATGAATATTCTGTTGTCCCCGCCCCCAAAAAAGGCGTGAAGTCGAAGGGCGTGAAAACCGTCGAAGATCGTTTCGCACACGCGCTGCAAGAGATCATGAACGAAAAAGGAGCAGCGGGTTGGGAATATGTCCGTACAGACACCCTGCCCGTCGAAGAACGGCAAGGCCTGACCGGACGCACAACGACCTATCAAAACATGATGGTCTTCCGCCGGTCCGCTGCACCCGCGACAGAATCAGCCGAGCCGCCCCGTGCGCTCCTTGCAGCGCCGGCGCCTGAAGCCGATGCCGAAACGGCACCGACAAATACCGCGCCTATCGAACCGACGTTCACCTCACGCAGCGACGCCAAGATGATGACGGTGGAAACGCCGTCCATCGACGATGACGCCTTGCGCGCAGATCCGAAGTTGCGGACAGACTAAGCTACTGAAACGTAATCGCTAATGCATGGATACGGCTGATAATGTCGGGACCCAACGCCGTGTGAACAGCGCGGTGACGGGCAATACGTGACTGATCTGCCAAGGAGGGCGCATCAATCACCAACAGCCAATGACTTTCACCAGAGCCATCATCGCCCGCATGACCTGCATGTTTGTGACTTTCGTTGATCACTTCAAACGCTGCGGGCGCTAGTCGTTCGGCGATTGCGGATTTTATTTCGTCTTCAAGGCCCATTATTTTGCTCCACCCTCTTCAATCCTGAGATCAGGGGTTTATTGTGATGCCCCTGAGTCGACAAGGAGACGGACGACATGAAAAAGAATGACCCCTTCGGTTTTGACATGTCCGTCTCTTCCGCAAAGAAGAAAAATCCACGGGGGCGGCGGGGCATGTCCGGGGCCTCCGAGACGTCAAAACGGGTCTGCGATCACGAAGGATGCGAAGAGGCAGGCAAGTTCCGTGCGCCGAAATCACCTGACATTCTGGATGACTTTTTTTGGTTCTGTCAGGAACATGTCCGCGAATACAACCTAAAGTGGAATTTCTTCGACGGCACCTCAGAAGCAGAGCTGATGGCGCAAATGGCCAAAGACCGTGTCTGGGACCGCCCAACGAAGCCATTCAAAAAGTCCGAAGAAGAACGGGCTTGGGCGCGGCTGGGCGTCGACGATCCGCATCAGGTGCTGGGCGAGAACGCGACCCAGAACCCCGGTCGCAACGCCTCGAATGCCAGCACCCGGCGACTGCCCCCGACTGAGCGTCGGGCGGTCGAAATTCTTGAGGCAAAAGACACGATGTCAAAGCCCCAAATCCGCAAACAATACAAAGCGTTGATCAAAGTTCTTCATCCGGACATGAACGGTGGTGATCGGTCTCAGGAAGAACAATTGTCAGAGGTTGTTTGGGCCTGGGATCAGATCAAGGAAAGCCGGCACTTCCGCGACAAAGACTAAGCCCGGCTCCAGCGCGGCTTCAGACAGGCGGCTCTTTTTCGCTAAAGATGCTGTCCCGCTCATTGCGCCAGTCTTCCAGCAGTTTGTGGACGCAAATCAGCATTACCACCCACAGCATCCCAAGGGTGGGGGTTTCAATCAGAGCGATAACAAACTGAAACGGACCAAACATCGTGCCGTAATACGGCAAGATCAATGTGCCGCCTGCAACGGTTCCAATAAAGCTGATCATCAGACCGCCAAATGCGGCGCGCACTAGTCCAGGGGTCCCCGCAAACCCAAACCAACGGTTGTACGTGGACCAAAACCCAAGCAAGCCCCCTGCTGCGCCGGCCACAACGGTCCAAAGGGCAAAGGGGTCAGACACAAAGGATGCGGGGCCATAGGCTGACAAACGCACAACAATCACAGAAGACATCAAGGCGCTCAGCGCGCCGACGGCAAATATCGCAAAAAGGAAATTACGCTCTCCTTCGGACATCCGAAGGCGCGGTGGGAACACAAACAAAATACAAACTCCGCAGTACGATTCCACTTTGAGCCAAAGATTGTGGCGGCTTCGTGGCGACTGGCTGCAAAGCAGCCCATCACTTTGGAAAAATACTGTCGCGGATTAAGCAACTGCGCATTTTCTTGCCTGCTCTTCCCCTTGCGGGCCGGTGCGTTATGTAGCATTCCGAAAAGAGCAAACGCACGACCCGTAGGAAGGCATATCAAGATGGCCGATGGCACACTGGACACACCCGCGAAACCAACCGAGGACATCTCTGTCCGCGAGGTTTTTGGCATCGATTCTGATATGAAAGTCAAAGGGTTCGCGGAAAAATCTGACCGCGTGCCCGAGATCGACAGCACCTACAAATTCGACCCAGACACCACTTTGGCGATCCTTGCGGGCTTTGGGTATAACCGTCGTGTGATGATCCAAGGGTACCACGGGACCGGCAAATCAACACACATCGAACAGGTTGCTGCACGTCTGAATTGGCCGTCAGTTCGCGTAAATCTTGACAGTCACATTTCACGGATTGACCTGATCGGCAAAGACGCGATCAAGCTGCGCGACGGCGTGCAAGTCACTGAGTTTCATGAAGGTATCCTGCCGTGGGCGCTGCGTAATCCAGTAGCCATCGTGTTTGACGAATACGACGCAGGCCGCGCGGACGTCATGTTTGTGATCCAGCGGGTTTTGGAAACGGACGGCAAGCTGACCTTGATGGATCAGAACAAAATCATCACGCCGCACCCGTCGTTCCGCCTCTTTGCGACGGCAAACACAGTTGGGTTGGGTGACACAACGGGCCTCTACCACGGCACCCAGCAAATTAACCAAGCTCAGATGGACCGTTGGTCGCTTGTTGCGACCCTCAACTACCTGAGCCACGACGCTGAAGCTGCAATCGTGCTGTCCAAGTCACCGCACTTCAACACAGAGCCGGGCCGCAAAATGATCAGCCAGATGGTAACGGTCGCGGATTTGACCCGGACGGCCTTTATGAATGGCGATTTGTCCACAGTGATGTCGCCGCGGACGGTGCTGTCCTGGGCAGAAAACACGCGCATCTTCCAAGACGTTGGTTATGCGTTCCGCCTGTCCTTCCTGAACAAATGCGACGAATTGGAGCGCCAGACGGTCGCTGAATTCTACCAGCGCTGCTTTGACGAAGAACTGCCCGAGTCTGCGGCCAGCATGTCGCTTGGCTAAACTGTAGGGTGCGCACTTGTTGCGCACCTTCAGACACAAGCAACCCGGGGGCGGTGCGCAACAAGTGCGCACCCTACGCGGCACTCTGCCAATCCATATGTTCGCCAACACTCTGTCCCAAAAGGCCCACACTGCGGCCACAAATCACCTTCACGCTACCTCCAAGCACGCGCGACCCAACTGCGCGACGCATCGATATGAGGTGATGACATGAAAATGAAAATCGGGGCAGAATTGCCAGACGGCTACGCGCCATCCCACGACGATCTTGCGGCCGCATCGGCAACCTTGATCGCCCACACGCTGTTGCCGCTCTTCTCAGAAAACATGACCGAAGACATGGCCAAAGCCAACGTGCAAGGCATCGTCACAGAACTCGCGTTTCTCTTTGATGAAGGTGAAATTCACATGGGCGGCAAAGTCTATCGGCCCCGCATGGCCTTTATCAACGACGCCGGAGAAGCCCTGCCGGGCGCCGCCGAACTGAACACCATGAACGAATTGTCAGATGATCCTTTCGATCTGGCACCGGAGGCCAAGATCACCTTCGAAGAGCCTGACTACGACGAATAGGCGCAACGTAAGACTAAAAAACAATTGGCCAGCCGGGCAACCGCGCTGGCAAAAACACCTTTCAAACAGATACTTAATCTGTTGCATCACTGCAATTAGACACAAAGTATTCAAACTGATCAGTTGATCGGCAATCAATTGCAGTCAATGCTCAATTCATGAGCGGTTTGAGAACATGTACTGCGATCCTCATGCTTGCCGCGTCTCCGGCAGCAACCTTTACAAATGCGACCGACCAGCAACTCCACTTCTTCGCGACCTGCGCAGGGCGCTTGTCCGCCTTGATGGAACACCAATGGACATACGACACTGCGGCCGTTGACCGGACAACAGCCCAGCGGTCTGCCATGATTGATCTTGTCACTGCGGTGATGCCAAAAGACGAAGGGCGCGCCGTCCTGCTGATGCGTGTTGAAGCCAAACATGCGCAGTCAAGATTGCTACGCCGTGCAACGATCAATCGCGATCCAAACGACGCCGCTTGGGCGTTGTCGCGGGCACGGTCCATGATGACTGAATGCACCAGCGTTCTGATGGCACCCGGCACGCAATAACGGATTACCAATTGTGGCGTCGGGCCATTTCACATCGTCCTGATTTGAGCTAAGTCAGGGTGGTGACGAAAGAGGCCTGCGCGTAAATGACCAAACCAAACGACAACCCGGCGGATCCATTCAAGAAAGCGCTGGCTGAAGCGACCAAAGTCATGGCCGACGATCCGGAATTGGCCGTGACCTATTCGGTTGATCCGGCTGGCCAGACATCCGAAACTATCCGCCTGCCGCAGGTCAGCCGCCGTATGACCCGCGACGAAGTTCTTTTGGCCCGCGGCACTGCTGATGCATTTGCGCTGCGACACAAGTTTCATGACGCAAAAACCAACGCCCGCTATCTGCCTCAGGGTCAGATGGCCCGCGATTTGTATGATGCAATGGAAACAGCCCGGATCGAGGCGGTTGGCGCCCAGCACATGCCCGGCACGGCCGGCAATATCGATGCCAAGATCGGCAACGAAGCTTTGCGCAAAGGCTACGACCAAATCAGATCAACGGAAGAGGCGCCTCTCTCTACGGCAGCAGGCTACCTGATCCGACACCTTGCCACGGGACGTGACCTGCCCAAAGGGGCAGAAACTGTCATGGAAATGTGGCGTGGTTTCATCGAAGACCAATGCGGCGGAACACTGGAAAGTCTGACAGACATTCTCAACGACCAGCAGGCCTTCGCAAAGTTCGCGCGTCAGATGATTACTGACCTTGGGTATGGCGACCAGTTAGGTGACGATCCGGATACGCTGGATGATGATCAGGACGACGAAGCCGAAGAAGGCAATGACGACCAGCAGGACGAGCCGGACAGCACCGGTGACGATGACAGCGACGGCGATGAGCAAGAGGCCTCTGCAGAGCAGACACAGGAAGATCAGCGAGACGCGTCGCAGGCCGAAGTATCCATGGACGATCAGGCCGAGGCCGAAATGGGCGACGAAATGGAGATGCCAGAAGGCGAGGCCCCGCTGGAACCACCTGCCCCGCAGCCCGTGTCCGCCGCTGACCCGGAATACCGGGTGTTTTCCACCGACGAAGATGAAGAAATCCGGGCCGAAGATCTGGCTGAACCGATTGAGCTGGAACGGCTGCGCGCCTACCTCGATCAGCAGCTTGATCCGCTGAAAGGGGCCGTCTCGCGGCTTGCGAACAAATTGCAGCGTCGCTTGCAGGCCCAGCAAAACCGGTCATGGGAATTTGACCTGGAAGAAGGCACGCTGGATGCGGGCCGTCTGGCGCGCGTCGTGGCCAACCCAACGACACCGCTGTCGTTCAAACAGGAGAAAGACACAGAGTTTCGCGATACCTGCGTGACCCTTCTGCTGGATAATTCGGGGTCTATGCGGGGCCGCCCGATCTCGATTGCGGCGATCTGTGCGGATGTAATGGCCCGAACGCTAGAGCGCTGTCAGGTGAAGGTCGAAATCCTCGGTTTTACGACTAAGGCTTGGAAAGGTGGGCAGGCGCGCGAAAAGTGGCTAAACGATGGGCGTCCGGCGACGCCGGGCCGTTTGAATGATTTGCGCCACATCATTTACAAAGGGGCCGACGCGCCATGGCGTCGGGCCCGCCCGAACCTTGGGTTGATGATGAAAGAGGGCCTGCTCAAAGAGAACATCGACGGCGAGGCCCTCGAATGGGCCCACAGGCGCATGATTGCCCGGCATGAACAGCGCAAGATCCTGATGGTGATCTCAGACGGAGCCCCAGTGGACGACAGCACCTTGTCGGTCAACCCGGCCAATTACCTGGAAAAGCACCTGCGTGATGTGATCGCGATGGTCGAGCGCCAAAAGGCCGTCGAATTGATTGCAGTCGGCATTGGCCATGACGTGACGCGTTACTACGAACGGGCGGTGACCATCACCGACGTCGAACAACTGGCCGGTGCGATGACCGAACAGCTGGCCAGCCTGTTTGATACAGACCCGCGCAAACGCGCGCGTGTGATGGGGATGCGAAAAGCGGGGTAGACGATTTTCTAGAAAAATCATGGGTGTGTTGGATCTGTCGGTGATCAGTCTGAAAGGTCACATTTTGCTGATCGCTTGGACAACGGGGGCCAGCCCCCGCACCCCCGAAGGTATTTAAGACCAAAAGAAGAAGGGCGCGTCCTATGTTTCAAACGTTTGAGGTGTCCTCAACACCGCAGCAGGGCCCCGACCGGCTTGCCGCATTGCGCGCTGAATTAGTCCGGTTGGGGGTTGATGGTTTTCTGGTTCCCCGTGCGGACGTTCATCAGGGCGAGTATGTTGCCCCACGAGACGCGCGACTGGAATGGTTGACCGGGTTTTCCGGATCTGCCGGGTTTTGCGCGGTACTGCCGGATGTTGCGGGGGTGTTCATTGATGGCCGTTACAGGGTTCAGGTCCAGCAACAGGTCGCGGATGTCTTCACCCCTGTTCACTGGCCCGAGACATCGCTGGCGGATTGGTTGAAAGACCATTTGCCACTTGGGGGCACCGTCGGATTTGATCCCTGGTTACATACCGTCAGCGAGATCAACACCCTGACCAAGGCGCTACATCAAACCCAGATCAAGCTGACCCCGATTGAAAATGCTGTTGATACCGTCTGGATCGATCAACCGGCACCACCTGCCGCCCCCTTCACCGTGCATCCAATTGAATTTGCAGGTGAAGATCATGCGGCAAAGCGGAAAAGGATCGGCGCAGACCTTCAAGCGGATCACGCTATTCTGACGCTGCCTGACAGTATCGCCTGGCTGTTGAACATCCGCGGGACCGATATTGAGCGCAACCCTGTCCCCCATGCGCTTGCGATCCTGAACCGTACGGGCGCTGTCACGCTTTTTGCACGCGACGATCAGGCTGCTGATGTGATGGACCATCTTGGGTCAGAGGTGAAAGTCCACCCCTGGGACACGTTCAGCGAAACCGTGCAAAGCCTTGATGGCAGTGTGGCACTTGATCCAAAGTCCTGTCCAACCGCAATTGCTGATCTGATCCCCCAAGACAAGCAACAGCATGCGACCGATCCCTGCAGCCTGCCCAAAGCCTGCAAGAACGACACTGAAATCGCGGGCGCCCGCGCAGCACACATGCGTGACGCAGTGGCCATGGTGAACTTTCTGGCGTGGCTTGATACGCAGGCCCCCACAGGCCAGCTGACCGAAATTGACGTTGTCACCCAGCTCGAGTCTTTCCGGCGTCAAACTAACGCCCTGAGGGATATCTCTTTTGAAACGATCTCTGGTTCTGGCCCAAACGGTGCCATCGTGCATTACCGGGTCGATGAAAACACCAACAGACTCGTGAACCCAGGTGAGTTGCTGCTGGTCGATTCAGGTGGTCAATACGTGGACGGGACTACCGATATCACCAGAACCATCAGCATCGGCGCACCGACTGACGCACACAAAACCTGTTATACCCAAGTCCTGCGTGGCATGATCGCTGTCAGTCAGGCGCGCTTTCCAAAAGGCGTCGGGGGGCAACACCTTGATGTTCTGGCCCGCACACCGCTGTGGCAAGCAGGGCGGGATTACGACCATGGTACCGGGCACGGCGTTGGCAGTTATCTGAGCGTGCATGAAGGGCCGCAGGGGATCTCTCGTCGTTCTCATGTCGCGCTGCAACCGGGCATGATCTTGTCGAATGAGCCGGGATACTACCGTGAAGGCGCCTTTGGGATCCGGATCGAAAACCTGATCGTTGTTATCCCTGCCCCGGACCTGCCGGGCGCTGATGACCGCGAGATGTTCGCCTTTGAAACACTCACCTATGTGCCTTTCGATCGGCGGCTGATCAAAGTGGGTGATCTGACAGGGGCAGAACGGGACTGGATTGATCGCTACCATGCTGATATCCTGACGCTTCTGTCAGAGAGCATATCAGGTGCTGCCCACGACTGGTTGACGACCGCCTGCGCACCACTCTGACCGCTAAATATCTGTTACACCTGCGTGACATGTTCGGCAAAACGCTTGCTGTCGACACGCGCCCGCTTTGAAGAAGGATTTTGCTATGACCGACGCAATCACAATTTCGCCCGCAACCGGCACTTGGGTGGTCCGGGTGGCTGGCGCCGTGTTGGGGGAAAGCAAGACCGCTTTGTCCCTGCAAGAAAACGGCTATGAGGCGGTGATCTATTTTCCCCGGTCCGACATCGCGATGGCGTTTCTGGAACCTTCTGACAAAACCACGACCTGCCCCCACAAGGGAACCGCTACGTATTTCTCGGTCGAGGCGAAAAGCGGGACGATCCCTGACGCGGTCTGGTCCTACGAAGATCCAAAAGACGGGGTCAAAGAGATCGCAGGCCATCTGGCCTTCCATCAGGGTGAGAAAGTCACCGTCGAGCAGGTCTGACTATCAAGAGTGTTCTTCGGCGGCAGTGGCTGCCAACGCCTTGTTCATCACCTTCAGCGCATCCACCTGAAACAACGCCCCCCACAACTCTGGCGGGGCGTCTTCGTCGCCCAAGGTGACCACTGGAATGAAAGCGTAATTCGCCTTTTCAAACAGCGGCATCGCCTGTTCCAAGGTTGCATTCCCGTCGATGTAGACCCCTTCACGGATCAAATCCCAGCACATATCAGGGTTGGCTGCATTCTCGCGTTCGGTGCCCCGCATCACATTGGCAACACGGAAAGTCGCCAACAAATAGGCCTGCGGCCCTGCGGCCAAATGGACATTGCGCCGCTCCAATTGGGTCAGAAAGAACGACCGATCCACAAGGTTCGAAGAAATCGCGGTCGACATCGACACGGCGACCATCACGGCGAGACCTGTCTGCCAGTCCCCTGTCAATTCAAAGACAATCAATGCAGTGGAAATGGGCGCACCCAGAACAGCGGCTGCGACCGCACCCATGCCAGCCAGCGCATAAAGCGAGCCTTCGCCCGACACGGTCGGAAAGACGCTTGTGGCGATGATCCCAAAGGCAAGGCCCGTCAACGCACCCACCATCAGCGCAGGTGAAAACACGCCCCCGCCCATGCGCCCTCCCATAGTGATGGAAACGGCAACGACCTTGACCACAGCAATGATAATCGCAAAGCCAAGCGTCATATCCCCCGACAAGGCGCGGACGGTCGTCTCGTAACCGACGCCGATGATCTGGGGAAACTGTGTTGCGATCACACCAAGCAAGGCCCCCGACATGGCGGGTCTTATGTAGCCGGGAATCCGAAACCGGCGCTGCACCAGATTGCCAAAGTCCTCTGCCCAAAAGATCGACCGCATCATCACAACGGCGACCAAACCGCAGATCAATCCCAGCATCAGGAATGCAGGCAATTCCACATAGAAGTTCAGGGCGTTCTGGGCAGGCAATACAAACGATGTCACATCGCCAAACGCCAACCGGTTGATGACCGTCCCAGCAACCGAGGCGATAACGATAGGGGCAAAGGCATGCACCGCAAAGTGGCGCAATACCACTTCCAACGCAAACAAGGCGCCGGCGATCGGTGTGTTGAAACTTGCGGAAACAGCGGCGGCCACAGCGCAACCCAGCAGGTCGCGCCCGGTGATCCCATCAGCCCGAATGATCCGCGACACCACCGTCGAGATCACAGCAGCCATATGCACTACCGGCCCCTCACGACCGGTCGACCCGCCGGACGACAAGGTTATCCAACTGGCAAGAGCAGAGGCGACGCCGCTTTTGGTATGCACCCGACCTTCGCTAAGGGCAGCCCCCTCGATCACATCCGCAACAGATCGGGCGCGACCGTCCGGCGTGAAGAAGTGCAAGATCAAACCAACCACGAAACCACCAAGGGTCGGAATCAGGACGATATGATACCACTCTAACGCGGTGACCAAAGAATGCAGGCGGTAGACATCCTCGGCCTGATACAACGTCGATTGCAGCCAATTGATGCTCAGACGAAACCCAAGTGCTGCAAAGCCTGCACATATTCCGACCATCAGGGCGATAAACCAGAACTGGATCTGGTTCGCCCCATTCCTTTGGATCGTAAACAGCCCGCGATACATCACGCTTCGCCCCCTGCGGTACAGCTGGGTGGCGAAACTAGGGGCCTTCGAACGCATAGCGGGAACTTTCAGCGCGGCAATTTACCCTGCCGCAAGGCGTGACATAACGCCTCTAGGCTTAGGGCAAAATCAGTGACCTGTCCAATGGTTGCGCAGCTTATGCGGATGCGGTCATCAATGCAGCCGCTGCAGCCCGCGCAGCATCGGTAATTGTATCGCCCGAAAGCATACGGGCGATTTCATCAACGCGGTCTTCTGCGTGCAATGGAACAACGGTTGATGTGGTCTGTGTCTTTGTCTGACGCTTTTCCACCCGCCAGTGATGCTGACCCAATGCGGCCACTTGCGGCGAGTGGGTCACCACCAGCACCTGCCCCCCTGCCGCCAGTTCAGACAACCGCCGCCCGACGGCGTCCGCTGTGGCACCACCAACGCCGCGATCAATCTCATCAAAGATCATCGTCAGGCCACCGGCACCCGCCTGCGTCAAACATACTTTCAAAGCAAGCAAGAACCGCGAGAGTTCACCACCCGACGCAATCTTGTTCAGCGGCCCCGACGGCGCGCCGGGATTGGTCGCGACGGTAAAAGCAACGGTATCATGGCCATCCGGGCCCGCATCCGCGTCCGTCATTTCTGTCGCAAAAACAGCGCGTTCCATCTTAAGTGGGGCAAGTTCCGCAGCCATTGCCTTGTCTAACGCTTTGGCGGATTTCGCACGCTTGGCGGTCAGTCGATCCGCTGCGGCATCATATGCCGCCTGTGCAGTGGCGACATCACCTTCACAAACGGCAAGGTCCGCAGCACCACCGTCCACAACCGCCAGACGGGCCCGCAGATCATCGGCAAAGCTGCTCAACTCATCCGCCAGAACCTGATGCTTACGGGCCAAGCCGCGGATCGCAAATAAGCGTTCCTCAGCGTCTTCCAACTCTGATGGATTGAATGACAAATCATCCAGACACGTCCCAATGCCCTGCTGCGCCTCATCCAACGCCAACGCCGCGCGCTCCAACGCAGCCAGCGGGGCATCCAACTTCCCTTCGGCCTGCGCTGCCGCACCGATCAACCACCGCGACGCATCAGACACCATGCCTTCTGCACCTGACAGACCCACGGCATCGCCTGCTTTGGCAATATCGTCGCGGATTTTCTCGGCGGCCTGCATCAACCGGCGTTGGGTATCCAATGCAGCCTCCTCACCCGGTTGGGGGTCCAAGGCATCCAACTCAGCCACGGCATGACGCAGGTATTCTTCCTCGGCCTGCGCTTCTGCGATCCGGGCCTGCGTTGCCACCAACCGCTTACGTGCCTCTGACAAGGCACGCCAGGCCGCACGGCATTTTGCCAGGTCACCATCCAACCCGGCATATTCATCCAGCAGCACGCGATGCCCGCGCGGGTTCAGCAAGCCCCGGTCATCATGCTGGCCGTGCAATTCAATCAACGTATCGGAAAGCTGGCGCAAAACCTCGCCACTGACCCGGCGATCATTGATCCACGCTGTCTTGCGCCCATCCTTGGCGTTCACGCGGCGCAAGATCACCTCGCCATCCTCGGCGGCCATCCCGGCCTCTTCCAAGACAGCGTGGCCCGGATGACCATCGGGCAAATCGAAGACAGCGGTGACCTCACCCTGCGCGGCACCCGCGCGAACGAGTTCAGCACGGCCGCGCCAACCCAAAACGAACCCTAATGAATCCAACAGGATAGACTTACCAGCACCGGTCTCACCGGTGAGCACATTCAGGCCGGGTTGGAATGCCAGCTCCAACCGATCAATGATCAGCATGTCGCGAATATCGAGACCGCGCAGCATCTGTCAGACAGCCCCCACCAAACGGGCCTTAGCCCACACTCTGCTTACAACCATTCACCCAGCAGCACTTGGCGATAGATCGAGGACAACCAATTGTCGCCCACAGGACGCAATTCTAGGCCTTGGCCAGTCAGCAAAGCAAAGCTTTCCTGATACCATTCCGTGCCCTGATAATTATGCCCAAGGATCGCACCCGCTGTTTGCGCCTCAGCCGTCAGACCAAGCGATAGATACGCCTCGACCAACCGGTGCAACGCCTCTGGCGTATGAGTGGTCGTCTGGAAATCCTCAACTACAATCCGGAAGCGGTTCACAGCGGCCGCGTAGAACGCACGCTTCAGGTAATATCGGCCAATTTCCATTTCCTTGGCAGCCAAGTGACTGAACGCAAGGTCAAATTTCGGGATTGCGGCAGTCGCATATTCGGTTCCGGGATATTGTTCGATCACAACACGCAAAGCTTGCAAGGCCTGAAACGTCAGGCCCTGATCACGACCGATTTCGTCAATCTGATCGTAGTATGACAGCGCCAGCAAATAATGCGCGTAAGCGGCATCTTCTTCGACCGGGTAGAAATCAATATAGCGCTGTGCGGCGGCACGGCTGTTCGGATAATCCTCGTCTTTATGAAACGAAAACGCCTGCATAATCAACGCACGCTGGGCAAAGCCAGAATACGGATACAAACGCTCGATCTCGCCAAAGATGACAGCGGCCTCATCTGGTTGACCACGTTCCAGTTCTAACTCGCCCTTCGAGAAAATCTGTTGTGCTGAAAGATCTTCCAGCGCGGGCTCATTGTCGGAATTGAAGAAACCACAGCCAGACAACAGGCCAAGGGCCAGAACGGCAGACAAGGCGAATGCACCGGGTCGTTTCTGTTTAATTGTGCCTGACATACCTGTCCTCACGCGACGCGAACTCTGCAAGGGTCTTTGACCCCGTTTCGGCATGGTCTAACACAGAAAAATCGAGGGCAAAACGCCTTTTGACGTGTCCGGTTCACTTCCGCGCAAGGTGTGGATTTAGATGCAGCCTTAGGCAACGGCATCCAGATCAGCTGTTGAGACGCCAACGCCCGGCAAACGGGCAGCAGTTGCTGGGTCACATGTGATCCAACGCCAATTCTGCGGATCAGCAAACAGGGCACGCAACAGCTTGTTGGTCAGGTTGTGACCGGCTTTATGACCGGTGTAACGGCCAAGGATCGGTGCACCTGCCGTATACAAATCACCCAATGCATCCAACATCTTATGTCGCACAGCTTCATCAGAATGACGCAGGCCACCAGGGCTAAGCACTCGGTCACCATCAACAACAACCGCGTTGTCCATCGTGCCGCCAAGGGCCAGCCCTTTGGCGTGCATCGTCTCAACATCTGCGGCGCGGCAAAACGTGCGGCTGTCGCACAACTCGCGCACAAATGTGCCATTTGCCATGTTCAGGGTCTTTTGCTGAACACCAATCGCCGCATCATCAAATGCAATATCAAAGGCAATCTGCAGCGTGGTGGCCGGTGAAAGACGCGCAAAGGCGTCGCCCTCGGTCACTTCCACATCACGCAAAATCTCGATAGCGCGCAGTGGCGCAGTTTGACGCACCAAGCCCGCTTTCACAAAGCCGCGGACAAAGGCAGCAGACGACCCATCAAGGATCGGCACTTCAGGGCCGTCAATCTCGATCAGCGCGTTATGAACGCCGCATCCGGCCAAAGCCGCCATCACATGTTCAATGGTCGACAAAGTAACACCGGCTTCATTCACAAGTCGCGTGTTCAGCGGCATCACCTGCACATGATCCCAGCGCGCTTCCAACGTGGCGACATCAGCAGGCACGTCCGTCCGCCGGAAGACAATTCCGGTGTCTGCCTTGGCAGGCATCACTTTCATCAGGGCTGGCATTCCGGCATGCAGGCCGGGCCCCTCGAAAGTCACAGATGTCTTCAACGTCGCTTGCAAGAGGCGTCCTTTGGATATGTCTGGTTCTGACACGTAACCTAGGGCTGGCACCCCCTTCGCTCAATTCACCAATTGCAACCGACTGAAACATGCGGATGCTGCATTGCGGAATTTTATGCCGCACCGCCGCAAATCATTGTTTTGAATAGAAAAAGGCCACCCGAAGGCGGCCTTTTGTTGTGATAGTGACGACACGTCACAAGACGTAACGCCCCCTATTTCATCAGAATTAGTTCGCCTGACGACGCAAAAACGCTGGGATTTCGATGCGTTCCTGATCTGGATCGGCCTCAGCTTCGGTGCGCAATGCTGTCACTTCCGGGGTACGGCGTGGCGCAGGCTGAGCCTCTGATCCAGTCATGCGGTTAATCAAAGAGTTGATCCCAAAGCGTGACTTTTCCTCAGATGTCGCTTCGGTGGCGACAGGCGCCTGAACTGGCGCTGCAGCAGGAACGCCAGCGGCAGGTTGACGGTTCACAGCAGCGTGCAAGCGTGCCATCGCCTCAGGCGTTGGTGTGCCCGGTGTCGCACGACCAGCCGGTGCTGCATATGCCTGTGCTGGTGCTTCGACAGAGGTTTCCGGCGCGGGCTGATAGGCGGGCGGCGGCAAACCATCACTGGCCTCTTGCTGTGCGACAGGGGCCGGCTGCTCTGCGAACAGGTTCCGCTCCACCGGTTCCGGCTGAGGCTGTGGCGCAGGTGCAGCAACTGCCGCCGCAGGTGTCGCAACAGGAGCAGCAACCGGCGCTGGTGCTGGTGCTTGAATTGCGGTCTCAACCTGTGGCTGCTGTGTCAGCGGTTCGGCCATCGACCGGCGTGGCAGTGGTGTTTCTGCGTTACTCGCGACAGCGTCGATGCCAGTTGCCACAACAGACACGCGCATTTTGCCGTCCATCGCAGTATCCAAAGTAGAGCCCACGATGATATTCGCATCTGCGTCCACCTTTTCGCGGATCTTGTTGGCTGCTTCGTCCAGTTCAAACAACGTCAGGTCGTAACCGCCTGTAATATTGATCAGAACGCCTTTTGCGCCTTCCAAAGAAATCTCGTCCAGCAGTGGATTCGCGATGGCCTTCTCGGCAGCATCCACAGCACGGTTCTCACCGTCTGCTTCGCCAGTGCCCATCATGGCTTTGCCCATCTCATCCATCACGGCGCGGACGTCAGCAAAGTCGAGGTTGATCAGGCCGGGACGGACCATCAGATCAGTCACGCCCTTCACACCTTGATACAACACATCATCCGCAAGCGAGAACGCCTCGGTAAACGTCGTATTCTCAGTCGCCAACCGGAACAGGTTCTGGTTCGGAATGATAATCAGTGTGTCGACAACTTTCTGAAGCGCTTCAATGCCATCGTCGGCTTGCTTCATGCGCTTGCCGCCCTCAAACTGGAACGGCTTTGTCACAACACCAACGGTCAGAACACCCATCTCGCGGGCGGCCTGCGCGATGATCGGGGCAGCGCCTGTGCCCGTGCCACCACCCATACCGGCAGTGATGAAACACATGTGGGCACCGGCAAGGTGATCCACGATCTGCTCAATCGATTCTTCAGCGGCGGCAGCACCAACAGTTGCGCGGGCCCCAGCGCCCAACCCTTCGGTGACTTTCACGCCCATCTGGATTTTCGCGTCAGAGCGGGACTGCTGCAGCGCCTGCGCGTCCGTATTGGCAACAACGAACTCTACACCATCAAGCGCTTGCTCGATCATGTTGTTCACCGCGTTGCCACCAGCACCGCCCACGCCAAATACCGTGATGCGAGGCTTCAGCTCTTCATGGCCGGGAATCGAGAGGTTTAATGTCATGTGTCCAGTCCGCCTGTGATTTTTGGGGCCCGTCCCACCGGGCGATCTCTTAAATTAGGGCGACATTAGCGTTAGGTGAGCCGAAGGTCACGAGGAAAACACAAAAAAGCCACAAAATATAGCGCGGTTCGGTTAAGTTTCAGCGCGATCTTGCCACCTAGCCGACATGTTGGCGATCAGACCTCAACCGTGCGTATATGTAGACACAACACAATAGGTCCGGCGCCAGCCAGGAGACAATTCTGATTCTGTGGACAACTGCTCGTCCGCCTTATGTCGGCAAAGTCCCACGTTCGTTGACGGGGCTCCGCTCTTACCGAATTCCTAACATCCGCGCCGCTCTTTGCCTAGCGGATTCGCACCAGATTTAGCGCTATTGGCAAGCCACAGCCTACCAGTTGTCCTTGAACCATTTCACAGCCCGCCGGAACGACTTGTTCGGGTAGCGATCTGTTGGAATTTCAAAGTCCCACCACTCGTCCTGCGGGTTCGCCGCAAACAACGTCATGCCCACCGCTGCGGAAAACGCAGGCCCGGTCGCTGCCTGCGGCAACCCCTGCACCCGTAAAGGCCGACCAAGCCGCACCTGATTGCCCAGTATTTTTGACGCCAAACCATCCAGCCCCGGTATCTGGCTTCCGCCGCCTGTCAGCACAATCTGCTGCGACGGCAGATGTTCAAAACCAGCAGCATCCAGACGGACGCGCACTTCTTCTAATATCTCCTCGACCCGAGGCCGCATGATCCCTATCAACTCCGCCCGGCTGACCGTCCGCCGGTCATGTTCCCAATCGCCGGTGTTCCCGCCAATCTCGATCATCTCGCGATCATCCATCCCAGTGGCCACAACGCCACCGTAGAACGTCTTGATCCGCTCTGCCGTCGCGGCCGGCACCTGTAAACCCATCGAAATATCCGACGTGACATGATCGCCGCCCATGCGCACGGCATCAGCATAAATCATGTGTTTGCGCATAAAGACGGAAATGCCTGTGGAGCCGCCACCCAGATCGATACAGGCCGACCCCAACTCCTGCTCGTCCTCAACCAGCGAAGAAATCCCTGACACATAAGACGACGACGCAAGTCCAGCGACCTCAAGATCACAGCGCTTGATACAGAAAAAGATGTTCTGGATCGCCACGGCATCCACCGTCAGCATATGCATATCCGTGGTCA
>CALILP010000087.1 GCA_938016515.1 uncultured Paracoccaceae bacterium | reverse complement strand
ATCAACGACAGCCCCCTTGCGGGCCGCGACGGCAAGCACGTGCAATCGCGCGTGATCCGCAACCGTCTGATGAAGGAATCCGAAGTCAACGTCGCCATCAAGATCGAAGACACGCCGGGCGGCGACGCCTTTGAGGTCTCTGGCCGTGGCGAACTGCAGATGGGCGTTTTGATCGAAAACATGCGCCGCGAAGGGTTTGAACTGTCGATCTCGCGCCCACAGGTGATCTTTACCGAGCAAGACGGCCAACGGATGGAACCGGTGGAAGAAGTCACCGTCGACGTGGATGACGAATACACCGGCACCGTGGTTGAGAAACTAACCGGCACCCGCAAAGGTTCGCTGGTGGAGATGAAAGCGGCTGGTGCCGGCAAAACCCGCATTATTGCGCATGTCCCGTCGCGGGGTCTGATCGGGTATCACGGCGAATTTCTGACCGACACACGCGGTTCTGGCGTGTTAAACCGCATTTTCCACGGGATGGAACCGTTCAAGGGCAAGATTCCGGGCCGTCGCCAAGGTGTTCTCATTTCGATGGAGAACGGAACATCCGTGGCCTTCGCCCTGTGGAACCTCGAAGAGCGCGGCAAGATGTTCATCGGCGCACAAGAGGCGGTTTATACCGGCATGATCATCGGCGAACACAGCCGGGACAATGATCTGGAAGTGAACCCGCTGAAGGGCAAAAAGCTGACAAACGTGCGGGCCTCTGGCACGGACGAAGCGGTCCGGCTGACAACACCTGTCACGATGTCCTTGGAGCAGGCGATTGCCTACATCGACGACGACGAGTTGGTTGAAGTCACACCAAACGCAATCCGCCTGCGCAAGCGCTACCTCGATCCGCACGAGCGCAAACGGCAAGCGCGCGCCGCAGAGTAGCACTGCTTAAGGCAGTTGCGTCCCGGTCCGGCGCGCGCCTGACAAAGCAAGCACATTTACAAAAGCATCCTCTTTGCTAGTCTTTCCGGACTTTCAAGGAGGATTTTTCTTATGACAATTTCGAAAACCATATTGGCGATCGGGCTCTTTGCCCTTGGTGGTTGCGCTGGCACTACCGCCCCGGACACATCCGCTGAACCGGTTATTTTAACAACGGAAGCTGCGTTCCGCGCGGCCATTGTCGGCAAAACGATGGGTTTTGACGGAAGCACCTTTACTGTCAACGCCGACAACACCGTGTCAGGGCCTTGGGACGGTAGCGGAATCACAGGTACCTGGTCTTGGGAAGACCCGTATTGGTGCCGCGACATTGCTATCGGCGGCGTAGATCGCGGCTCTGACTGTCAGATTTGGGCCGTCAGCGGGTCGTCCGCAACAGTAACACGCGACCGCGGAAACGGCAGCAGCTTCACTTATTCGCTCAACTAACCAAACCGGCAAAGCCCCTGCATCCAGTGCCGGGGGCTTTAGCCGATTTCTTCAACGATGCTTAACTCGCGCTGTGACGCACCTTTGGCAAAGCCCAATGCCTCTTGGTAGGCGTCAGAATAGTAGCAATCGTGTGCGGCCTGCAGGCTGGGAAATCTTGCCACAACATTGCGCGGACGATCCGGGCCTTCCAGTGTCTCATAAGCACCACCACGTGCTAAAAACACACCTTTGTGGTCTGCAATTGCGACCGTTGCGCGCTTTGCATACTCACCGTAGGCCGCTTCGTCCGTTACAGTGACATGCGCAATCCAAAGTGCTGTTGCCATTTTCAAAGTCCCTCCAATACAGCCTTCGCCGCAGCAATTGCCGCGTCAGCATTTTCGACCGACGCACCACCACCTTGGGCCATATCTGGCCGGCCCCCGCCGCCCTTGCCACCCAACTTGGGCGTCGCCGCGCGCAGGACATCAACGGCGGACACCTTGTCGGTCAAATCGGCGGTCACGCCAGCCGCAACCGCAGCTTTGCCGCCTGCATCTGCAATCAACAACACCACACCGCTGCCGACCTTCTCTTTGAACTGATCCACAAGGGCAGGCAGGTCCTTACCCGAGACACCCTGCATAACCTGACCCATAAAGCAGATCCCGTTCACATCTTCCTGCGTCATCGCAGCCTCGCCGCTGCCGCCCATTGCGACGTCCCGGCGCAACTGTGCTACCTCATTGGCCAGCGCTTTACGCTCTTCAAGCAGCGCTTTCACGCGTGCCGCCGCGTCTGATGCCGGAGCCTTCAGCGCTAGCGCAACCTCTGCAAGCCGATGGTCTTGTTCACGCAGGTAATCCAACGCCGCCTGACCGGTCAGCGCTTCGATCCGGCGCACACCAGCGCTGGACGCACTGTCGCCCAAAGTCACAAATGCACCGATCTCACCAAGACGATCTACATGGGTCCCGCCGCAAAGCTCCAGCGAGTATGTGTTCCCATCCGTCCCCTTGCCCGACTTCGCTTGCGTCCCCATCGAGACGACACGCACTTCATCGCCATACTTCTCACCAAAAAGCGCCTGAGCCCCAAGTCCACGCGCGTCATCAGGCGTCATGATCCGGGTCTCAACCGCGCCATTCTGGCGGATCAACGCGTTCACATCACGCTCGACCTGTGTCAATTCGTCCAGCGACACCGCCTTGTTGTGGCTGAAGTCAAAGCGTAGCCGGTCTGGTGCATTCAAGGACCCCTTTTGCGCAATGTGATCACCTAAGACGCTTCGCAACGCTTCATTCAGCAGGTGGGTCGCCGAGTGGTTGGCTTGAATCGCAGCGCGACGTGTTTGGGTGACGGTCAGGGAAGCACCCTGCCCGACCTTGATCTCACCCTCGGTCACATCCGCAATATGGATAAAGACCCCGGCGACCTTTTTGGTGTCCGTGACAGTCGCTTTTCCAGTCTCCGTGACGATGTCGCCAGCGTCCCCCACCTGACCACCACTTTCCGCATAAAACGGAGACTGGTTCAATGCGATCTGCACACTGCCGTTTGCAGCATCACTGCGGGTTCCGTCAACGACCAAGGCCACAACCTCGCCTTCGGCTGTCAGTGTGTCGTATCCCAAGAAATCTGTGGTGCCGTTCTGATCCGCGACATCAAACCAAACGGAGGCATCAGCCTCTGCACCTGTGCCCGACCACGCGGCCCGCGCCTTGGCTTTTTGTTCTGCCATCGCCGCATCAAAACCGGCGGTATCAACCCCGAACCCCTTTTCACGCAGCGCATCCTGGGTCAAATCCAGTGGGAAACCATAGGTATCGTACAGCTTAAAAGCAGCAGCGCCCGGCAGGTCGGCCCCTTTTGCGATCCCAGAGACTTCGTCATCCAGCAACTTCAAGCCCCGGTCCAACGTGGTCTTAAACCGCACTTCTTCATTCAACAGCGTTTCTTCGATTAACCGCTGACCCTGACCCAACTCTGGGTAGGCGACACCCATCTGTTTGACCAGTTCCGGCACCAGCTTGTGCATGACCGGGTCCTTCGCCCCCAGCAAATGCGCATGACGCATTGCCCGACGCATGATGCGGCGCAAAACATATCCGCGACCCTCGTTGGACGGCAGCACACCTTCCGCGATCAGGAACGACGTCGACCGCAAATGGTCAGCAATCACACGGTGATGGGTGTTGCCCTCGCCATCAGGTTCTCCATCCGTCACGTTCGCCGAGGCCTCAATCAAAGCCCGCATCAGATCGGTGTCATAGTTGTCGTGCTTACCTTGCAGCAGCGCACCGATGCGTTCCAGCCCCATACCCGTATCGATGGACTGCATATCAAGCGGTTTGAGCGTGCCATCGGCGAACTGCTCGTTCTGCATGAACACCACGTTCCAGATCTCAATAAACCGGTCACCGTCCTCTTCGGGTGATCCCGGAGGGCCACCCCAGATGTGATCGCCGTGATCGTAAAAGATTTCGGTACAAGGGCCACAAGGTCCGGTTGGCCCCATGCGCCAAAAGTTATCATCAGTGGGGATGCGGATGATCCGATCATCCGGCAAGCCTGCAACTTTCTTCCAGATATCAGCAGCATCATCATCGGTGTGATAGACCGTCACCAAAAGCCTGTCTTTGTTGATCCCAAAATCCTTGGTCAGCAGCTCCCAGACATAGGGGATCGCTTCGGCTTTGAAATAATCGCCAAAGCTGAAATTCCCCAACATCTCAAAAAACGTATGGTGGCGCGCCGTATACCCGACATTATCAAGATCGTTATGCTTGCCACCCGCCCGCACACATTTCTGGCTGGTTGTCGCCCGCTGATAGTCACCCGCTTCGACGCCTGTGAACCGGTTCTTGAATTGGACCATGCCAGAATTCGTGAACATCAGTGTCGGGTCATTGTGCGGCACCAGCGTGCTGGAGGCCACGCGCGCATGCCCATTGCGTTCAAAGAAGTCGAGGAAGGTGGAACGAATATCTGAAAGGCTGGTCATGGCGGGCTTCCGGCTGTGCGCAAAGGGTTTGGGCAGGGATACCCCCGCGTTTTGAGACTGTCCACAGCCTGTCTGACGCCCTTGCCGTGCCGCGAATGCAAAAGGGCGCGACCATCGCCACGCCCTTTGTAAATTACCGATTGTTAGAAAGCGGTAGCTCTACATCTCAACGAGGTCATCGTCCTCGTTCCCCGCAGGCTTTTCAAAATCAAAGTCCAACCCGTGGGCTGCGCGAATTTTGTCTTCAATCTCCAACGCGATCGCTTCGTTTTCCCGCAAGAACAGCTTGGAGTTTTCACGCCCCTGCCCGATCCGCTCGTCCCCGTAAGAGAACCACGCACCAGATTTCTCAACGATGCCAGCCTTCACGCCAAGGTCCAGCAATTCCCCGGTTTTGGAGATACCTTCACCATACATGATGTCAAATTCCACCTGCTTGAACGGAGGGGCGACTTTGTTCTTCACAACCTTCACGCGGGTCGCATTCCCAACAACCTCATCGCGGTCCTTGATCGCGCCGATCCGGCGGATATCCAGACGGACGGAGGCATAAAATTTCAGGGCGTTGCCGCCAGTTGTTGTCTCTGGCGAGCCAAACATTACGCCGATCTTCATCCGGATCTGGTTGATGAAGATCACCATACAGCCAGACCGATTGATCGAGCCTGTCAGCTTGCGCATCGCCTGTGACATAAGGCGGGCATGTACACCAACACTGCTGTCACCCATGTCGCCTTCAAGCTCGGATTTTGGCGTCAAAGCAGCAACCGAATCCACGATAACCATACTGACAGCGCCAGACCGCACCAGCGTGTCGACGATTTCGAGCGCCTGTTCACCCGTGTCGGGCTGCGAAATCAGCAGCTCATCAAGGTTGACGCCCAGTTTTTTCGCGTAAGTCGGATCCAGCGCGTGTTCCGCGTCAACAAAGGCGCAGACTCCGCCCTTCTTCTGCTCTTCCGCGATGGCATGCAGCGTCAGGGTCGTCTTTCCTGATGATTCCGGGCCATAAATCTCGATCACACGGCCTTTCGGCAGACCGCCAATGCCAAGCGCGATGTCCAGCCCCAATGATCCGGTCGATGTCGCCTCAATATCCGGCATCTGATTCTGGCCGCCAAGGGTCATAATCGACCCTTTGCCGAACTGCCGTTCGATCTGCGCCAGTGCGCTATCCAGCGCCTTTTGCTTATCGGCTGTTTTCTTATCTGTCATTTTCAAAAGTTCTGCCGTTGCCATGCTCGGTGCCCTTATTCCATATGCCCTGTCGGGCGACAATCAATCGTTTTGTTCTTCTTGTGTTCTCGTTCGTATATGAGACTAAAACGAGAACATATCAATACAAAACTTACCATGACAGAGAAACGACAGGATGGTTAATTTCGGGTTTATGCCGTACAACGCATCAGCAGAAATCGAACGGGACCCTGCCAAATGCTTGTTTTCTGGGACGAAAAACTTGTCTTCCTTGCGGTGCCGAAAACCGGCACGACAGCAATTGAGGGCGCTTTGGCCCCGCGTGCGTCCATGGTGCTGCGCGCTCCGCCCCAGTTGAAACATTCGCCGGTCTATCGCTACCGGCGATTCTTGCAGCCAATGTTTGCCCAAGGCGGTGGGCAGGACGACATGGAAACCTTTGCATTGGTCCGCAATCCGATCGACTGGCTGGGCAGCTGGTATCGGTATCGCCGCCGTGACAGCGTACAGGGCAAGCCGCACAGCACCCACGATGTGACATTCGATGAGTTCGTGTTTGAATACACCAAGGGCAAGTCAGCCCCCTTCGCGAATGTCGGATCACAAGCCAAATTCCTGACACTTGGCGATAAATCCATCGGAGTGACACATCTCTATAAGTACGAATCCATGGACACAGCCCTCGCATTCCTCTGCCGCCGTCTTGGCAAAGATGAAATCACGCTCAAGCAAAAAAACGTCTCGCCCGCGATGCCCCTCACCCTGTCCCAAGATGTCGAGACCCGCCTGCGCGAGCGACGTGCCTTCGAGTTCTCGGTCTGGGAGCAAGGCCAATCGTAGGGTGCGCATTTATCGCGCACCTTCCCTCCTCACCGACGTGCGGTGCGCATAAATGCACACCCTACGCAGACAGCGTTCGCCTAATTGCGTCCTGCCAGCCCGCATAACGCCTTTCCCGCTGCGCCTCGTCCATCGATGCTTCAAACCGCCGATCCCGCGCCCAAGTCGCAGCAAAGCCAGCCTGATCCGGATAAACACCCGCCTTCATTCCGGCGAGCCACGCGACCCCCAAGGCCGTGGTTTCCAGCACCTCGGGCCGGTCCACAGGCGCGCCAATAATATCGGACAGAAACTGCATCGCCCAGTCAGAGGCCGACATGCCCCCATCCACACGCAACACGCCGCCGTCGCTGGCCTCTGGCCAATCCGCATGCATCGCTTCCAATAGATCGCGGGTCTGGAAGCCAACGCTTTCCAAGGCCGCGCGCGCAAACTCTGCCGGGCCGGAATTCCGGGTCAGGCCATAGATCGCCCCCCGCGCATCCGCATCCCAATGCGGCGCGCCAAGGCCGGTGAAGGCCGGGACCAGATACAACTCCTGTTCCGGGTCCGCCTTTTCGGCAAGCGGATGCGTATCCGCGGCCTTGGCAATAATCCCAAGCCCATCGCGCAACCATTGCACCACGGCCCCTGCGATAAAGATTGAACCTTCCAGCGCGTATGTCGGTTTGCCATCGAATTGATATGCTATGGTCCCAAGCATGCGGTTTTGACTGCGGACAAGCGTGTCGCCGGTATTGAGCAAAGCAAAACACCCGGTCCCGTAGGTCGACTTGAACATCCCCGGCTCAAAGCAAGCTTGTCCGATGGTCGCAGCCTGCTGATCTCCAGCCACTCCAAAGATTGGGATACGACCACCCAGCACCTCAGTCACGCCAAAGTCGCTGGCACAATCGCGGACTTCTGGGAGCATTTGCATCGGCACGCCAAGCTTGGCACAAATCGCCTCGTCCCAAGCGCCCTCGCGGATATTGTAAAGCATCGTGCGGGCCGCGTTCGTGGCATCTGTCACGTGCGACGCGCCACCTGTCAGCTTCCAGATCAGATAGCTATCGACGGTCCCAAAAAGGACCTCACCCGCCTCTGCACGAGCTCGAACGCCGTCG
>CALILP010000086.1 GCA_938016515.1 uncultured Paracoccaceae bacterium | reverse complement strand
AGCTTCATCAGCTTCCTTGGCCTCGGCGTGCAGGAACCCAACACGTCTCTTGGCGCACTTATCGCCGAAGGGTCTGCCAACATGAGCAACGGAACCCCGTGGCAGCTGACATACCCCACCATATTCTTCGTCCTCACCATCTTTGCCTTCTTCTTCGTTGGTGACGGTCTGCGTGACGCACTTGATCCAAAGGACCGCTAAAACATGGCATTGCTGGACGTCAAAGATCTGTCTGTGTCTTTCCAAACCGGTGACGGTCAGATTGACGCGGTCAAGAACATCAACCTGTCGATTGAAACCGGTCAATGCATGGGCATCGTCGGCGAAAGTGGATCTGGCAAAAGCCAGACCTTCATGGCGCTGATGGGGCTGCTCGCACGGAACGGCCACGCCTCCGGGTCTGCCAAATTCCACGGGGACGAGATGCTTAACGTCTCGCCCGAGAAGGCGAACAAAGTACGTGGCGCCGATATCGCGATGATCTTTCAGGACCCGTTGACGGCACTCACACCCCACCTGACCGTTGGTCAGCAGATGATGGAGGTGCTGGAAATCCACAAGGGCATGGGGGCGTCAGACGGCAAGCGCCTGTGCCTTGATTGGCTCGACCGGGTGCGTATCCCGGAAGGGGCGGCGCGATACAACCAATACCCGCATGAACTGTCGGGGGGCATGCGTCAGCGCGTGATGATCGCGATGGCGATGCTGTGTAAGCCCAAGCTGCTGATCGCGGATGAACCAACAACAGCGCTGGACGTGACCGTGCAGGCGGATGTGCTCGACCTGATGGCGAACCTCAAGGAAGAAGAGCAGACGGCCATCGCGTTGATCACTCACGACATGGGCGTCGTGGCGCGCATGTGCGACAAGGTGGCGGTGATGCGCTACGGTGAATACGTCGAAGAAGGGGACGCAGAAACCCTGTTCCACGCCCCGCAGCACGATTACACCAAGATGCTACTCGACGCGATGCCGCGCATCGATGCGCCAACCGAGGCCGCGACAGATGACGTCGACCATTCCAGTCCGATCCTTGAAGTAAAGGACATCGAAGTCACCTTCGACATCAAGATCAACAAGGGCCTGTTCGGCAAGAGGATCCCTTTGCGTGCGGTGGACGGCATCAGCTTTGATCTGGCCCGCAAAGAAACCCTGGGTATCGTGGGTGAGTCTGGCTGCGGCAAGTCCACGCTTGCGCGGGGTATCTTGCAACTGATCCCGCCGACGGCGGGGCAGGTGTTGTGGATGGGGCAAAACCTGCAAGGCCTGTCGCGCCCACAGATGTCAGAGCACCGCAAGAACCTGCAAATCGTGTTCCAGGACCCGCTTGCCAGTTTGAACCCCCGGATGACCATCTCAAGCTCGATCGCTGAACCACTTCTGACCTTCCAGCCGAGCCTGACCACCAAAGAGCGGACCAA
This sequence comes from uncultured Paracoccaceae bacterium, assembly GCA_938016515.1. Classification (GTDB taxonomy): domain Bacteria; phylum Pseudomonadota; class Alphaproteobacteria; order Rhodobacterales; family Rhodobacteraceae; genus Yoonia. The sequence goes on along the minus strand of CALILP010000086.1, from coordinate 23,929 downwards.
CAAGGTCGCTGAAATGATGGAACGGGTCGGTCTCGATCAACGGATGATTAACCGCTACCCGCACGAGTTATCAGGCGGGCAAAACCAACGTGTCGGCATCGCGCGGGCGATGATCAACAGGCCGGAACTGGTTGTGTGTGATGAGGCCGTCAGTGCGCTTGACGTGTCGATCCAGGCCCAGATCATCAAGCTGCTCAAAGACCTGCAAGCGGACATGGGCCTGTCGATGATGTTCATCAGCCACGACCTGTCCGTGGTCCGCGACATCTCGCACCGGATCATGGTGCTTTACCTTGGGCGGATCGTGGAAATGGCGGACCGGGACGAGATCTACAACAACCCGCTGCATCCCTACACCAAGTCGCTTATTTCAGCCGTACCGATTCCCGATCCGCGAATCGAAAAGATCCGCCAGCGCATCAAACTGCCGGGTGAATTGCCCTCACCGCTTGACCCCGGCGCTGGTTTGCGGTTCTTGCCGTCGCGCAGATTAACAGATGCGACGTACCGACCACAGTTGCACGAAGTCTCGCCCGGACATTGGGTCGCAGAGCATGATAGCATGGAAGATATCGTGCGTGCAGAGGCACAGCGATTGGCAAGCTAAGGCAAAGAACATCTTTGCTTCACTGAACTAGTGGAAAAAAATATTCAACGCAATCAATGTGATAATGGCTTCTAAGGGCGGGATCGTCGGGAAGATGAGATCGATGGCCTTGTTAAGTGACATGCGTGAACCAGTTTAATGTAGCAGGGCGTTGCCCCGCAATAGTGTCCTGAAACTAGCGTAAATGGGCTGGACGTGGAAGCCGGGCATTGCGTCTATTGACGCAACGGCAGGTCCGAAATGCATCAGTTCGCTATACATAAAAGTGTTAACTAATAGTTCACGCGACTCTTGCGAAGAATTGCTGTAATGTTGTAGCGCTGAAAGCCCACAATCACCCCCGGAGATGTCTCGCATGTCCAACGAGAAGAAAAAACTTGGTAAGGCCGCTTTCCCCAGCATTAAGCCGGAGATGTTAGGCCGTTTGTCGGAAGAAGCTGATATGCGAACGCTGCCGCCTCAAGATGTGGATTGGGAAGAAATTCACCGGCAAGCGGAAGATGCGCGCAAGAAATCCTGATCGGACCCTGCGCTGCCCTTTAGTAGTCCCTTTCGAAAAACACACCCAGACTTGTCTCACCGTCCTGATCGACGGTGCCTTTTGCCGTGATCTCGTCTGTGATATCCAGATTGAGGTTGATCTCGGTGTCACCCTCGGCGTTGATCGTGACATCAGTATAAACGTTCTCTGACAGGTAGGCCCCGGCGCGCACCGCAGCGTTGCCGTCCTCGTCGGTTGTGACGTCAAAGTCATCCAGCCCCAGATCCTGCCGAAATCCGTCAATCAATCCGCCGCCGCCGCGGCCTGCAAGGGTACCGACGGCTGCGGCCAGTTGAACAGCTTGCAGCGGACTGATCTCAGAAATATCCCGTCCGAAAATCAATTGCGCCAGAACCTCGTCTTGTGGCAATTGCGGGGTCGATTCAAAACTGACCTCTGGTGCGTCTGCTGGGCCTTCCACAATGATACGGACTTGGGTGCCGGTCCGTGCTTCAGTCACAGCAACTAGCCGGATGAAAGGGCTGAAATCGCCTTGCAGGGTGGCCACACCTTCCGCCAGTTCGAAGCGCTGTTGCAGGATATCAAGCCGCCCTCTGATCAATGAGAACTGACCAACCGGGATGATGTTGGCGCTTGTGCCGCCAATGCTCAGTGAGCCACCAAGTTCGGCGTCCAGTCCGCGGCCCCGGATAAAGATGCGTGACGGCGCGTTGACAACGATGTCCAGTGGAAAGGCGCGTCTTGCCCCGCCCGTGCTAGGGGTCGCACTGCCATTACCCGTTGTGACGCCTGCGCGCGCACGGGTCTGCTGGACCAGTGCCGTATCCCCGATGTGCACCACATCCGGCAAATCCCCAAGCGATCCAACACCGGAGGAGGGAACCTGCACATCGGTTTGCCCAAGGGTCAGGCGCCCGACAATCTGTGCGCCACCAGCCAAAGGACCTGTGACGCTGATCGTGCCGTCGATTGATGTTTCGTAAAGCTCTGGGTCGCGCAGCACTACCCGGCGCAGGTTCACTGCAAGGTCAGCTTGTTGGTTTCCCGTCAAGGCAACAGGGCCGGACACAGACACGGTGCCGCCGGTTTGCACGTCACCTGTGATGTCGATCCGGGCCGTCCCGTCTGCAAGGGCCACTCTGCCGGTGATATCGTTCAGCGCTTGGGAAAGTGTTGGTGCCGCCAGACGCGCCCCGGCGATAGAAATCACGCCGCCGACTGATCCAAGGGCAGGGGGGCCATTCACGCTAAGATCAAAATCTGCATTGCCACTGATGCGTCTGGGGGCCAGTACTGCGTTGGCCAAGCCAAGCGGCACTGTCCCATTTACGTCGATGTTCAGCTGTGCCCCGGATGACACTGTGCCGTCTGCAGCCACGCGAATGCCGCCTGGACCAGTCCCATCGATGTCCAACCCAATGGTCCCGTCAGCGGCGACAGAGGCTGTGCCGTCTGCAGTCACCGGACCGCTCAGCTGGTCCGTAAACAGGCCGACGTCGCGTAGGCGCGCCTGAAACTGTCCTTGGCTGTTGCCACTGTTCGTGGTGTCAAGCTGCCCGGAAAGGCTGATGTTGTTCGTCCGTAGGTCAAGATCGCTGACACGAATGCCCTGCGGCGTCCGCTCAGCCGAGAGATCAAGGTTGCCAAAGCCCCGCAGCAACTGATCCGCCGAAGCATTTCCGATCGCAATGTCGCGGGTTTCAATCGCAACATCCGCAGCAAATGTTGTCAGGTCGGGTAGCAGGCGGCCTGTTACGTCAGCGCTGATGCCGCCCGATACGGGCTGTCCGATCAGCGGGCGATAAGCCGCAAGGTTGTTGATTGATGCCTGAACGGTCCCGCTGACCTCGTTCGTGGTTGGGGCGACAGCAATATCAGCGGTTGCCGTGGCGCCGGGTGCTGTAAGGTCACTGCTTACAGACCATGTGCCGTCCGACGCCTGACTGGCTGTCCCGTTTGCCGTTGCGGGGCCAGACAGCCCATTGGCGATCAGGCCCACATCGTTGATCCGTGCCTGATAGGTGCCCGATCCCAGCCCAGCGTTCGTGGCTTGCAATGTTGCATCAAGTGACATTTGTGGCGTCGTGACCGTCAACACCGGGACGCTGATGCCCTCTTCGGTGCGGCTTGCCGTGGCGTTGATCTGACCCTGACCAGCCAGCAACGGGTCAGCTTGGGCAATGCCAGTTTCCAGATTTGTCGTCGCAACATCCAGTGTCACGTCAAAGCTGGACAAATCTGGGGTCAAATCACCAGAAGCGGTCACACTGACACCACCAGCAAGTGGCTGCCCAATCAGGTCGGCATAGTCCGCAAGCTGTGCGATGGCGGCTGTCACCGTTCCAGAAACAGCATTTGTGTCCGGGGCAACTGCCACGTCCACATCGGCTGTGACCCCCGGCGCTGTGGCGCTGACGTCGATCTGGGCAATACCGTCACCGCCGCGCGCGGCTGTCCCTTGGGCTGTGACCGGACCGGAAAGACCGTCGATGACAAGGCCTGCGTCTGTCAACGCCACATCAAAGGTCGCATCAATTGGGCCATCCAGATCAACCTGCGCATCTGCATCAAGGCGGACCTCGGGAAGTCGGATGCGCAGGTCGCGGGCGTCATAGGCCGTGTCGCTGCGCCGGGCGAGGGCCACATCAATGGTCCCGGTTCCGTCAAGCAAGGGGTCAAGTTCGGGAATTCCCACGACAAGATCGGTCGTGGTGGCAGACATCGTCCCGTCAAACAGCAGCCCTTCGGTTAAAAGAGTGCCCACAAGACGGGCATCGATAGCGCCATCTAAAGGCCGCTGTGCCAACTCTGCGAAGGTTTCCAGATCGGCGATGTCCGCGTCTACATTGGCCAACACGCTAAAACCGGCCTCGGCTGGATCGGCTGTGCCGCTGGCGCTGATCGTGGCTGCAGGGCCGCTGCCGTCAACGTTGAACGTGATGACGTCGAATGCGCTTTGCGTGGCTGTGCCGCGCAGCACAACAGGGCCCGACAGCGACGGTTCAACCAGGCTGACCTCTCGGATACGGGCGTCAAACGCGGCACTGCCGCCGCCCGAGGTGATGTCTGCAGTGCCGGTGATCGTCGCTTCATCGGTGGCTATGTTGAGCGTTTCCAACCGGGTGCCATTGCTGTCGCGGACAAACTGAATGTTGATCTCACCGTCGCCGGCCAGCAGCGGGTCGACTTGTGGCACGTCGACTTTCAGGTCGTTGGTCGCCCCAGTCACGGTGATGTCGTACAGGCCATTCAACGGATCAACGGCACTTTCAATCGTGACGTCGGCGGCACCTGCAAGTGCCCGCGCGGCCAAGGTCGAAAACCGGCCCAAGGCACCAACCTTCAGGTCCACCGTACTTTGTACTTCGATACCATCGCCAGAGGCGTCAATCACGGCCGCTGCGTCAGCTTCAAGGCCGGGGCCGCGGACAGTGATGCTGTCGATCTGTGTCGGCTGGCCTTCGATCCGGCTGGCCTGCAAGACGCCGGAAATCGTGTCCCCAAAGGCTTGTGCACTGCCCGGATCATCCAACGCCAGACCACGGGCCGCGTATTGCAGGTTTGCCGTGACTTCACCGATCTGCGTACCTTCGCCAGACCGCAAAAGACCGCCCCCAGACAGGTCCAGTGTTGCGATGGCCAGACCCGGTCGTTCGTATCCGCCGATAATGAACTCTGCCGTCCAGACTTCTGATATTGCTTGGTTAAAGGCAATGTTCAGCGAGACATCATCGACCAGCGTTTTTGGTCCCCGCAGGGGTAACAAAACCGGGTCGCCGGATGGATCATCAATGTTGCCGATCAGGTCGAACCGCTCTGGCCAGCCCTCAGCACCGATTAACGCGCCACCGGTCAGACGCAGGCGTCGTGCGGTCAGGTCCAGATCAGACAGATCGAACCGACCGTCTTCCAGCTGCCGACCAGAGACAATCAGCGATACATCCGCGCCGAAAAAGTCGTGGTATTCTTCATCAAGCAGCGGGGTGAGGTCGCCGCCGATATCAAGGCTGAAACCTTGCAGGCCGTCTTCGTTCTCGCGGGCGAAACTGCCGGTGACGCGGTCTTGACCGTCTGTCGCCAATGTCAGGTCGGCGGCAAATGTGTCGATTGGGCCGTCGCCTTGCACTGTCAGATCAAGCGCTGGGCGGGCCGGGATATCAAGCAGCTTCGCCGCGATCCCGTCTGCGCCTTCAGATACATCAAGGTTGAGGTCTAGATTTTTGGTTTCATTGCTATAACTGCCATCGATCAGGAAGGATCCAGATGTCGGATCCAGCCGTTCTGCCATGACATTCGCGCGGCCTTCTCCGCCCGCAAGAGAGGCGCTGCCAGAGAGGCTGACATTGACAGGCTCGCCCAAAAAGCTTTCGCCAAGTTCGAAACGATCGATCTGTAATTGGTCCAGCTGAATGCTGACGGGAAGTTCGGGTAATGAAAACGGTTGTGCTTCGGGGGATGGTGCAGTCTCGCCGCTGCCATCCGAGATCGGGGCGCGGGCCACGATGATCTTGGCGGCACTCAGCTCGTTGACCTCGATGCGACCGCGCAGCAATGCACCTCTGTTCCAGTCCAGCACAACATCTTCCAGCGTCAGCCAGATCCCTTCCTCGTCTGCGATGGTTAACCGGTCAAGACTTGCCGCAGAGCTTAGCGCGCCTTGAAATCCGGTGATATTCACGACGCGACTGACACCAGACAGGTTGTCTTCGATCAGCTCGGTCAGATAGCCTTTGTCTTCTTCCTCTTGCGCGGTCTGGGCAAAAGGCAATGTGGGCAGCAGGACCAGCGGAAGGGCGTAAGCAAGATGTTTCAAAACGACTGTCCGATCCCGATGTAAACCTCGACACGCTCGCCTGCGTTGCTGCCGCTGGCGGGCGTCCCGATATCCAACCGAATGGGCCCGATCCCTGTGTTATAGCGGACTCCGATCCCCGCACCGGCATGCCAATCACCGTCATCAAACGGATCGCTGGTGTTGCCGACAAAGCCAAAATCGTAGAATCCAACCACGCCTATGCTGTCGGTCACATCAACACGGGCCTCTAACTGTGCACCTGCAAAGGATAAACCACCGCGCGTGACGTCTTCGCCGTCAATCGTCGTATCAACCCCAAGCGCGTTATAGGATTGACCGCGCACTGTCCCGCCGCCACCCGAGAAAAACAGAAAGTCAGCAGGCGCATCTTCCAAGCTGGCCCCGAGGACGCTGCCGATCTGACTGCGGGCTGCGATGGTGAAACGGTCATTAGAACCAAAACTGTAGTATCCTCGCGTGTCGGTAAAGATGCGGGCGCCGTTGTCTGCGCCGTCAATACTGGCAAAGGGGGTCAGATTGACCTTCGCGTAGTAGCCACTTTTTGCGTTTGTCGGCTCATCCCGGCGTTCCAAAGTGGCACTCAGAGGTGCGGTCAGAAGTGTATACTCGCGGGTCCCGGCATCCGTTTCTTCACGGGCGGTCAACAGACCCAATCCGCCTGACACTTCTAGGTCTTCGCGAATAAGCCGGGTCAGGGATGCCTCGACCGCGATTTGGTCGAGCAAGAAATCTGGTTCGTCATCTCGGCTGATCGAAGCGGACAACAGGAAATCCGTGACAGGTCCGTACACCGCAGGAATTTTCAAGCTGGCCCCCAGGGCATAGTCAACACCACCGGTTTGGCCGCCAATTCCTGCAATTTCACCCTCAACGCGCAGCCGTTCGGCCCCGCCAAAGTAATTGCGATGCAGCCAGAAGCTGGACAGGCGCAACCCCTCGATAGAGGACACCTCAACGCCAAATCCGAACCGCCGCGGCTTGGCCTCCGCGACTTGGGCTGTGACCGAAAGCGTGTCGTTGGGGCCAACCGCGTCCGCCTCGACCAAGGATACACTGTCGAACGCGCCGGTTTCACGCAGCCGCCGTTCTGCAGCGTTCAGCGCATCTGGCGAATAGACTTCACCAGTTGGCAAGCCTGCAATGGCAAGGATGCGGGCTGTGCGCACGTCGCTATTGCCGGATACGGTCAATTCACCGAACGTCAGACGCGGGCCTGGTTTGATCGCGATGGTGACGTTCAATTGTTCTGCACTGTGTTGTGCCACGATCTGCCGTGTGCCCGCCGATGCCTTTGCATAGCCAATCTCACGCCAGGAGGTGACAGCAGAACTGACGCTGCGCCGGATCACGTCCGCCTGTGCCGGTTCCCCGGTTTGAAAGCTCTCTGGAAGCGCTGTGCCTCGGGGAAGGGGGGCGATGTTTGTTTCGCCGAAGGTAAAGCGTGGGCCGGGAGAAACGCTGATCGCGATAGAGCGAATACTTTGCGGCGCATCCAGCGGGGCAATATTGGCCGCCTCTTGCCCGTTCACCTTGATCGAAATGACACCGCTGTAATGCCCATCTGCATAAAGCGCGGTCAGCAATCTGCGATAATCAGCACGGGCCGCGGCGACGTAGTCTTGGGCGGCCGTATCAGAGTCTTCATCAAGGGACAGTGTCAGTGAGGCCTCGCGCAGAAGGTCCTTCAGATCATCATCGGCGTCGCCTGCATCAAATGAGATATCTTGCGCTGCACCCTGTGTGGCGCACAGGATTGCTGCCAACACCACATACCTAAGTCGTCCCATAGACGCGCCCTCTTGACCACCACACGTACGCCTTTGCGGCGTTATCGTTGGGGCCAACTTAGCTTTTTCAAAATGGAATGGAAACGCGCCTTTCAAGCCCAAAGGCCTATATTCGCGCAATTGCAGATCACTTTTGTGCTGTGGGCTGCGTTAGAAAGGATCGTCGGGATAAACAACATGGGCCAGATACAGACCCTGCGGCGGACAAACGGGCCCACATGCCACGCGGTCTTGGGCCCTTAGCGCTTTCGCCACATCCTGCGGCTGCCATGCGCCTGCGCCAACCCGCTCCAGCGTGCCCACAAAGCTACGTACCTGATTATGCAGGAAAGATCGGGCGCGGACGTCGAATTGGTATTCTGTGCCTGTGGCGTGCTCGATTGCTGTGATGTCCAGACGGTCAAGCGACTTCACAGGGCTATCCGCCTGACACTGAGTGGATCGAAAGGTGGTAAAGTCATGCCGCCCGATCAGATGCGCGGCACCTGCCTGCATGGCAGCCAGATCAAGCGCATGGTTCACACGCCAGAACTGACCAGCCCCAAAGGTCAGCGGGGCCCTGCGAGACATCAGTCGAAAGATATAGTGCCGGGCTGTGGCCGAAAACCTTGCATGAAAGTCATCGCTGACAGCGGCACTGGCCACGATGGCAACCGGATCGGGCTTAAGATGAAAATTTAGGGCCTCGGACAGACGAAACGGGTCCCAATCCTGCGCCATGTCGCAATGCGCCACCTGTCCCCAACCATGCACGCCCGCGTCCGTGCGCCCAGCGGCTGCGATGGTATGATCGCGCGGTTCAAGTTTGGCCAAGGCCGCTTCAATTGCGCCCTGAACGGAAGGCTGGTCTGCCTGCCGCTGCCAGCCTGCAAATGGCGCACCATCGTATTCGATTTTCAACGCATATCTTGGCATGTCGCCCCGGTTAGGGGGAGGAAGGGGCAAAATCAATCCCTACCAAACGGGCGTGAGGCGGCTTATCTATGAAAAATCGTTCGAACAAGAAAGGGCATGCCTTTGGTCATCGCTGCCATTGCCGATCAAATCACGCGCGGCGTGGATACGGTTGCTGAAACGCTGACGTCGCCCTTTTCAGAGCCGGTGATCCGGCTGGGTGTGACGGGGCTCAGCCGTGCCGGCAAGACGGTCTTTATCACGTCACTAGTCGCCAATCTGATGGACCGTGGGCGCATGCCTCAGCTGCGGGCGGCCGCGAATGGCGCAATCCGGACGGCCTATTTGCAGCCACAGCCTGACGATACGCTGCCCCGGTTCGAATATGAAACGCACCTTGCCCGCCTGACCGCGAAAGAGCCAACATGGCCGGATGGGACGCGCCAAATTTCGGAATTACGTCTGTCCTTGCGGGTCCAACCGACGGGGCTGCTGTCCGGGTTATCCGGTCCGCGTACCGTGCACCTTGATATTGTGGATTATCCGGGGGAATGGCTGCTCGATCTTGGCCTGCTTGATGTCGATTACGCCACGTGGTCAGAGGCAGCGATTGCACGCGCGGCTGGCCGTCCGGGGGGCGATGACTTTCTGTTGGTGCTAGCGGCCCTCGACGCGAAAGCCAAGCTGGATGAAAAAGACGCCCAAGCGCTTGCCCATGCGTATACAACGCATCTTCAGGTATCCCGCGAGGCTGGCTTTTCGGATTGCACACCGGGTCGGTTCTTGCTGCCGGGTGATCTTGCCGGTTCGCCGGTCCTGACATTTGCCCCATTGCCCAAGGGCAGTTACGGGCGGGGGTCGTTGGGGCGCGAGTTGGAGCGGCGGTTTGAAAGCTACAAGCGCAACATCGTCAAACCCTTCTTCCGCGATCATTTTTCAAAGATCGACCGGCAAGTTGTTCTGATGGATGTCCTGTCTGCCATTCATGCGGGTCCGCCTGCGGTGGATGACCTGCGCCAAGCGATGGCCGATATCCTTGGGGCCTTTCGCCCCGGCCGCAATGATTTCCTGTCGCGTATCTTTCAGGGGCGGCGGGTCGAAAAGATCCTGTTTGCCGCTACCAAAGCCGACCACCTGCACCACACCCAACATCCGCAACTGGCCGCGATCACAGAAGCCATGCTGCGCGAAGCACGCGATAAGGCCCGCTTTGCCGGGGCGCAAACGCAGGCAATGGCAATTGCGGCGCTGCGTACAACGGTCGAACAGACGGTTGAGCATAAGGACGGCCCCCTCAACGTGGTCAAAGGTCAGCTGCTGGGATCAGGCAAACAGGCAGCTTTTTATCCCGGCGCCTTGCCCGCTGATCCATCACATCTGCTGGGACCAGCACAGGAGGGGGCACAAAAGTGGCTTGATGCAGATTATCAGGTGATGAACTTTGCCCCCGCACCACTGACACTGCGTCCGGGTGACGGACCACCCCATATCCGGCTTGATAAGGCGGCCGAGTTCCTGATCGGGGACCGCCTATGATCCGGCCTGCCCAACAAACAGATGCGCCCGCGATGGCCGAGGTCCTCAGCAATTGGATCGACGACACACCGTGGATGCCCCGCATTCATACGCGCGCCGACGACTTTGGCTTTTGCAATGGCCTGCTGTTGCGCATGCAGGTTTGGGTCGCGGATACCGCAGATGGGCTGGGTTTTCTTGCCTTGGACGGCGATAGCATCGACGCGCTTTATCTTGCGCCCGCGATCCGGCGGTCAGGCTGGGGCAGCGCGCTACTGCATGCCGTGAAACCGCGCCAATCCAAGCTGACGCTCTGGACGTTTCAGGCCAACCACGCGGCGATTGCGTTTTATCAAACCCAAGGGTTTCAGATCGCGGAAGTCACAGATGGGCAGGGCAATGCTGAAAAACTGCCGGATTGCTTCATGACATGGGAGAAGGCGGCATGAGCGATACATCCCCACGCGGCCCGGTGCTGATCGACCTTGAAGAGCCCACCTTGAGCCCCGCTGACGCAACCCCGGTGATCGACGATCCGGTTGATGCAAACGGAGCAGCGATGCAGCAGGTCGCGGCTTTGGCCGCCCGCAAGCCGTCTACGATTGCGAAATGGTTCTGGTCCTTTTTGCTGGGGCTCACAGGCTTTGTCGCGTCGCTCGCGGCGTGGGACTACGTGACCGGATTACTTGCGCGCTCGCCAATTTTGGGCGGGATCGCGGCGGTCTTGGTCGTCGGATTGCTGTTGGTTCTGCTGGGGTTAGCTCTGCGAGAGCTTGCCGCGTTCAGCCGCCTGCGCAGGCTCGATGGGATCCACAAAACGGCGGAACAGGCTCTTGCCGACCGTGATCTGGCGCAAGCCCGTGTTGCAGTGGCGCAGCTGAATACGCTGTATGCTGGCCGCGAAGACACGGCGTGGGGCCGGACCGAACTTAAGGAACGGCAGGGCGACGTTCTGGATGCAGATGGCCTTCTGGGATTGGCTGAACAAACGGTCCTCGCGCCTTTGGATGCCCGCGCCCAACGCGAGGTAGAGGCAGCGGCGCGTCAGGTTGCAACGGTCACAGCCATCGTTCCGCTTGCTTTGGCTGATGTGATCACAGCACTGACGTCGAACCTGCGCATGATTCGGCGCATCGCAGAGGTCTATGGCGGCAGATCTGGCACAATCGGCAGCTGGCGCCTGACCCGGACGGTGTTCACGCATTTGGTCGCCACCGGTGCTGTCGCGGTGGGCGATGATCTGATCGGGTCGATTGCGGGGGGTGGTGTGCTGTCAAAGGTCTCGCGTCGGTTTGGCGAAGGGGTCATCAACGGGGCACTCACGGCCCGCGTTGGGATCGCTGCGATGGAAGTCTGCCGTCCGCTGCCGTTTCATGCGGGGCAAAAGCCTTCGGTGACGGCGCTGTGCAGGCGTGCTTTGACGGGATTGTTTGGGGGCAGCGCCTAAAAAACCTTTGGGGCCGGCCCCAAAGGGATCGGGCCAATAGACATATTCCCGTTCAAGAACGTCAGCGGCAACGTCAAGTCCGGCGCACCCTGAGACAAGGTTTGGCCCATACTGCGCGCTAGAAACTGCATATCAACGGGAAGCAACCCAGCCTCTAGCGCGATATCCAGCATGCGCTGCCAGTCGGTCGCGCGCAGGGTCATCGTTCCATCTGGCGTGCCAATTTCATCCACGGTGATCGACCCATCGCCGGTGATTGCCAGATCACCCCAGCGGATATTCAGGTCTCGCACTGTCATCCCCCGCAGCTTGCCCGGATCGGCCTCCCATGCTGGCAGGGTGTGACGGTTCAGCGGCTTGTCCAGCACGATTGTCGCGTCAGCATTCACGATTTCAAGTGCGGCGGGCAATGTTCCTCCGCTGTTCAACAAAGCGGATATCTGATCCGGCAAGGCAACGTTCTGCGCATTAAAATAGACGTCATAACTGTTCGGCAGTGGGCTGCTTTCGCGCAGAGCGATCAAAAGATCGGTGAACGACAGGGCGCCCATTTGGGGGTTGCTGACAACAACGTCCTGCGCCTCTGCTGTCACGGCGTCTAGGGAAAGTGCGGTATTCGCCCCAACGCCAACACTGGCGCGCAATCCGGTAGAGGCGATATTGAACGTTTCAGTGCCAAAAGTGAGGTCTTGGGTGTTTGGAAACGCCATAATGGCCTTGTTTGGCTGATACGACAGCGCAAAAGCCTGCAAAAAAGGGGCAGCGTAGCCAAGATCGCCATTTGGGCTGCCTACCTGAATGTCGGTCAGACCGGTATCAAACCGCGACGGAAATCCACGGACCACCAGATCATCGTAGTCAACCGTCCAGCCGTCGTTGCGCAACTGCGTGATCTGCGCCTCGGCCGTATTCGTCACCGCCCGCGCACCCACAAACCAATACCCGCTATAGATCACCGCCACAGCCAGCACAAAAATCGTCAAGCGCCGCATCGCGCACCCTTTCCCTTGTCTTCGCCCCTCGTTTACAAGCGCCCAAAGAAAAGGACCAGTGACATGGCGTTTTGGGTGTTTGGATATGGATCGCTGCTTTGGGATCCGGGATTTGACGTGGCAGAGCAGGTGCGGGCGACTTTGCCCGGCTATCACCGCAGCTTTTGCATGTTGTCGATCCATCACCGGGGGACCGAAGACGATCCGGGCCTTGTTTTGGCACTCGACGAAGCTGATGCAACCTGCACCGGGCTGGCGTTGCGGGCCCATGATCACGAGGCAGACAAAGTGCTGGCGTACCTGCGCGACCGAGAGTTGATTTCTTCGGCCTATCTAGAAGAAACTGTTCAATTACAAGCGGATGACGGGCGTGACATTTCGGCGCTTGCTTACGTGATCAACCGCGATCATGTGCAATATTGCCAGTTCGATCTCGAAAAGCAGGCCCAGATGATTGCAACGGCGGTTGGGGGGCGGGGGCCGAACACGGACTACCTGAACAATACGGCCAAATTGCTGGCACAACTGCAAATTCCGGACCCGGACATGGACTGGCTGGTCACACGTGTGGATCAGATTGTGGGACTTGGGTAAAATTGTTTGGCTTCACCAGCCTAACCACTATGATACGTCACAATAAACCAGAGCAGAAGAGGCGTTCAGGCCCGTGACCGACATGACAGAGCGTAAGCCCACACCGCATTTCTCTCAGCCGGTGGGACAAATCACGACGATGCTGATCGTCCTTGGTTTGGTGGGGGCCGGATTTTATGTCGGGCGTGGCCCGATCATGGCGATCTTTTGGTCGAACCCGGTGCTGAACGGGGTGATCTTCGGGGTCTTCGTGCTTGGTGCCTTCCTGTGTTTCCGGCAAGTTGTTCAGTTGATGTATTCGGTCCAGTGGATCGAAGGATTTGCGGCTGACCGGACCGGCCATCACCTGACAACCGCGCCATCCTTGTTGGCGGCCTTGGCGACACTGCTGCGATCACGCGGCGCACGGTCGCATATCTCGTCGTCGTCGGGTCGCACGATCCTGGATTCGGTTGGTCAGCGCATTGATGAAGTCCGTGAAATTACGCGATACATCGGTAATACGCTGATTTTCCTTGGCCTTTTAGGTACGTTTTATGGTCTTGCGACCACCGTTCCGGCGCTTGTCGAAACGATCCGGTCGCTGTCTCCGGAAGAAGGGCAAAGCGGGGCGGACATCTTTGGGCGGTTACAGGCAGGGCTGGAAAGCCAACTTGGCGGCATGGGCACTGCATTTTCGTCGTCTCTTTTGGGCCTTGCGGGATCACTGATCGTCGGCTTGCTTGAACTTTTCGTCACCCAAGGCCAGAACCGGTTCTATCAAGAATTGGAAGATTGGCTGTCGACGATCACGCGCCTCAGCACCTCTTCTGGTGACGGGGACGAGCCGGAAAGTGCAGGTGTCGGCGGCTATATCGAACATCTGGCAGAGCAGATCGAGAATATGACCGTCATGTTCGCGCAATCAGACAGTACCCGCGCTGACATCGACGCCAAGCTGGGCAAATTGGCCACTGCGATGGAAACGATGGCCTTTGGCGGCACGCAGGATAATGGGCAATCCGCCCTGTTGCAGCGCATTGCAGAAGGGCAAGATCGCCTGATCAAGAAGCTGGAAGATGGCGGTGTTGATGGCCTTGATGCTGAAAGCCGGATGCGTCTGCGGTCGATCGATGTACAGCTTTTGCGGGTGCTGGAAGAAATGTCAGCAGGGCGTCAGGAAACGATGTCGGAACTCCGGTCGGACATCGCAGGCCTGTCGCGCGCCTTGAAAGCCGGGCGCAATTCATCCGGCGGGTTCTAAACGATGGCCGTGTCACGCCGATCAGCAGGGCGGTTTCAAAACGCCATTTGGCCGGGTTTCGTGGATGCGATGACCGGCCTTTTGCTGGTGCTGATGTTCGTGCTGACCATCTTTATGGTGATCCAGTTCGTGCTGCGCGAAACGATCACAGGCCAAGAAACCGAACTGAATGCCTTGGCAGACGAAGTTGCGGCCTTGTCCGGCGCCTTGGGCCTTGAGACAGCGCGTGCCGATACGTTGTCGACAGATCTGGATGCGGCCTCTGCGCAGATCACATCGCAGGCCAGCCGGATTGCGACTTTGACGGCAGAGCGGGACGCGCAAACCGCGGCCCTGACAGACGCGCAATCGCGGATTACAGATTTTGAAACACAGGTCGCGGGGCTTTTGTCAGAACGTGACGCTGCAAACACGCAAATTGCGGGTCTCCAAGAACAGCAGACCCAACTTCTGTCCGAGGCCGAAGCGCTGAACCTTGCTTTGGCGGATGCGCGCAGCGAGATCGATCTGCAATCCGAACAGGCTCGTTTGGCTGCAGCCCGCAGTGATGCCTTGGCCGCATTGGTGGAAGAGTTAGAGACGACTGCTGCGGCTGACGCCAATCGCATCGCAGCGCTTCAAGATGAAAACGCAACGCAGGCTCAGGCCCTGACCGACGCCGAGGCCGCGCAATTGGCCGAAGCGGCCGCAGCACAGGTGCTGCGCGACCGTCTTGCAAATGCCGACACCGAACTGACCGCGATGACACTGGCGTTGGAAGAGAAACGCCAAGAAGCAGAAGAAACGCTGACCCTTTTGGCGGCGGCAGAAACGGCGCGCAACGGTTTGGACGTCGAACTGGGCGCGCTTTTGCTCGCGCGTCAGCAGCTTGAAGCACAGAATGCAGAACTGCAAAGCGCGCTGGACGACACACAATCTTCGCAGCAAACTGCAAATATTGCGCGGGAAACCTTTGAGACGCAGATCGCAGAACTGCTGACCGAGAACGAGACTTTAAAGGCGCAGATTGATGCGTTGAGCGCTGACAATGTAACCGCCGATGCGCAGGCGGCGACCTTGCAGGATCAACTTGCCGCCGCGTTGGCCGAGGCTGCAGCGGCCAAGGAAGCGGCACTTGCCGCCGAGGCTGCGATTGCGAACACAGGCGACGCTGCAACTCAGGAAGCGGCGCGGCAGGCTGCGCTGCTGGCCCAAGCCAACGCCGCCCTGCAGCAAGAAGAAGCCTTGTCTGCAGAAAGCCAGCGTCAGGTCGCGTTGCTCAATGCCCAAATTGTGGAACTACGTGAACAGGTCGGGTCGCTGCAGGCCGTCTTGCAATTAGCCGAAGAGGCGGACGCAGAAGCCAACATTCAGATCGAGGCTCTTGGATCACAGCTGAACACCGCACTCGCGCGGGTCGCTGCGGAAGAACGTCGGGCGCGCGCGCTTGAAGAGGCTGAAAGTGCGCGCCTTGCAGAAGAAGCTGCGCGTCTGGCCGCCGAGGCGGAAGCCGCAAAAGAGGAAGTGCAAGACCTAGAGCAATTCCGCTCTGACTTCTTTGGTGAAATGCGCCGCATTCTGGAAGGTCAGGATCGTGTCCAAATCGTCGGCGACCGCTTTGTGTTTTCCTCTGAGGTGCTTTTCCAGCCCGGTCAGGCAGAATTGTCTGCGCAAGGCCGCGCCGAGATCGCGAATATTGCCAATATCCTCAGCGATGTGGCTGACCAAATCCCTCCGGGGATCGAATGGATTATTCGCGTCGATGGCCATACGGACAACGTGCCGCTTGGTGGATCAGGCCGGTTCCGGAATAACTGGGAGCTAAGCCAGGGTCGCGCCTTATCGGTCGTCCGCTACATGACTGAAAACCTTGGCATTCCGCCCGACCGTCTTGCGGCGAACGGCTTTGGTGAATACCAGCCCCTGAATACGGCTGATACCCCCGAAGCCCGCGCGCAAAACCGCCGGATCGAATTGAAGTTGACGGAAAGGTAGGGTGCGCATTTATTGCGCACCTTGGCATCGTCGCAGATACGGATGGTGCGCGATAAATGCGCACCCTACAGCCTACCGCACAAACACCAACGTTTGGCTTGTGTCCAGCACCACGCCGTCGCGGATCATCTGGATCTCGCCCACATAAGTGCCACCTGTCCAACCGCCAGCAGGCGCGCGGCGTCCAACCGCCCGGAACAATTGTGACTGGGTCTTTTCGAGCGCTGTGGATTCGTCCATCACATGGCCCTCTGGCCCGTGGATGCGCAAGTGCAACGTATCGCCTTCGCGGCCCCCAAACATATACCCCCACACGACCAAAGCGTCATTGGTCGCGATCACATCAGATCCGGCGGTGCCGGCCTTGATGTCTTCATATTCAGGGACTTCGGGCGCAAAGCCGCTGGCGATAAACCCGCCGGGGGGCATTGCAATGTCATCAATCCAAAGCGACGCGTCGGAGGGCACACCGCAACTGATCCGGCCATCCGGGTCAAACGGGTCAATGACCGCGCCGTTGTTGCGGACAGACAAATGCAGATGCGGAAACTGGGTTTGGCCAGACAGGCCAACGCGGCCCAGTACCGCGCCTGCGGTAACGGGGTCGCCTGACCTGACCGAGACAGAGCCTTGTGCAAGGTGGCAATACTGGGTCTCCCAGCCGTCAGCATGTTGGATCACAACGCCATTCCCACATTCCCGCCCTGCGACATCCGGTGCATCCGGGCCGACCTGACGTGCGTCCGTCATGCCGTCGCGCACGCCGGTGACGACGCCGGGTGCTGCTGCCAAAACATCAATCCCGGCGCGAAACGCTGTCAAGGAGGGCAGGGCGAAGTCCGTCCCTTTGTGGCCATCATAGGTCAGCGGGCCACATTGATAGTCCGATGATCCTTCGGTCGGATCGTGATCAACACCCTGTTGAATGTAGCAATCGGTGCCAAGCGTGCAGTCGACGGGCATGTCCAAACGCAAATCCCCCGCAGCTTTGGTCGCTGCGAGGGACACGATCAGTATCGCCAGGTGTCGGATCACCTAGTCGGCAGTGAGAAGCGGAGGCTTCTTGCCAGAGCTTTCGATCTTGCCTTGTTCTGGGGCGGAATACCGTAGATCAAGCTTGCCGTCCTTCACGCCCACCTTGACCACGCCGCCTTTCATCAACTTGCCGAACAGCAGTTCTTCTGCCAGCGGCTTCTTGATGTTTTCCTGAATAACGCGGCCTAGCGGGCGCGCACCCATCTTGCTGTCGTAGCCTTTGTCGGCCAGCCATTCGGCCGCCTTTGGCGTCAGGTCGATATGCACGTTGCGGTCCATCAGCTGGTTTTCCAGTTGCAGAACGAACTTTTCCACGACCCGCAGGATGGTCTGTTTCGGCAGCGCGCCGAAGCTAATGATCGCATCCAGTCGGTTGCGGAATTCTGGCGTGAAGTGCTTTTCGATGGCGATCGTATCTTCGCCCTCGCGGCTTTCACGGCCAAAGCCCATCGCGTTCTTGCTCAGCTCAGCCGCACCCGCGTTTGACGTCATGATCAGGATCACGTTGCGGAAATCTGTGGTCCGGCCATTGTGGTCGGTCAGTTTCCCGTGGTCCATCACCTGCAACAGGATGTTGTAAACATCCGGGTGTGCCTTTTCCATCTCATCGAGCAACAGCACGCAATGCGGGTTCTGATCCACACCATCAGTCAGCATGCCACCTTGGTCAAAACCAACGTAGCCCGGAGGCGCACCGATCAGACGCGAGACCGCGTGCTTTTCCATGTATTCGGACATGTCAAAGCGCAGCAGTTCCACACCCAGCGTATCTGCCAGCTGTTTTGCCACCTCGGTCTTACCAACACCGGTTGGGCCGGCGAAAAGGTAGTTGCCGATTGGCTTTTCAGGCTCCCGCAGACCCGCACGGGCCAGTTTGATGGCCGAAGACAAGGCCTCAATCGCGGTATCTTGACCAAACACGACGCGCTTCAGCGACTTTTCGAGGTCTTTCAGGACCTCTGCATCGTCCTTCGTCACGTTCTTAGGTGGGATACGCGCGATTTTGGCCACGACGTTTTCGATCTCTTTCACACCGATTGTCTTGCGACGCTTGCTTTCCGCGACCAGATGCTGCGCTGCGCCAGCCTCATCGATCACGTCGATCGCTTTATCGGGCAGTTTGCGGTCGTTGATATAGCGCGCTGACAGTTCCACTGCTGTGCGGATCGCATCGGACGTGTATTTGATCGAATGGTGATCCTCGAAGTAAGGCTTGAGGCCCCGCAGGATTTTCACCGCATCTTCGACAGACGGCTCGTTCACGTCGATCTTTTGGAAACGACGGGACAGGGCGCGATCCTTTTCAAAGTGCTGGCGGAACTCCTTGTAGGTCGTGGACCCCATGCAACGCAGCTTGCCGCCCTGCAACGCAGGTTTCAGCAGGTTGGACGCATCCATCGCGCCGCCGGATGTGGCACCGGCACCGATGACAGTGTGAATTTCGTCGATGAACAGCACCGCATCAGGGTGATCTTCCATTTCGGTCATCACAGCCTTCAGGCGTTCCTCAAAGTCACCGCGATACCGGGTCCCTGCAAGCAAAGCGCCCATATCAAGCGAATAGATCGTGGCCTTTGACAGGACCTCAGGTGTTTCGCCCTGCACGATCTTATAGGCCAGACCTTCGGCAATCGCGGTCTTACCAACGCCCGGATCACCCACCAGTAGTGGGTTATTCTTGCGGCGGCGGCACAGGACCTGAATGCAGCGTTCAACCTCATGGGCGCGACCAATCAGGGGATCAACGTCGCCTTTCTGGGCTTTCACATTCAAGTCGACGCAATATTTCGCAAGGGCTGATTTCTCATCCTCGGTGTCCGACCCTTCCAGCGTATCGCCTTCGGTGGACCCGGTGATCGGACGGCTTTCACCGAACGCGGGGTCCTTGGCGACGCCATGCGCGATGAAGTTCACGGCATCATACCGGGTCATGTCCTGTTCTTGCAGGAAGTATGCAGCATTGCTTTCACGCTCTGCGAAGATGGCAACCAGTACATTCGCACCTGTTACCTCTGTTCGGCCAGACGACTGGACGTGGATCGCTGCACGCTGGATGACGCGCTGGAACGCAGCGGTCGGGACAGCTTCAGAGCCGTCAACATCGGTAATGAGGTTCGACAGATCCTCGTCGATGAAATCTTCCAGATCTTTGCGCAGTTCATCAAGGTTGACGGCGCAAGCCTGCATGACGCGGGCGGCGTCGGGTTCGTCGATCAGGGCCATCAACAGGTGCTCAAGGGTGGCCAGCTCGTGCTTGCGTGCGTTGGCAAGGGCCAAGGCACCGTGAATGGACTGCTCCAGTGTTGTCGAAAATGATGGCACGTCTCGTGCTCCTTTTCATAGGGGTGCAGTGGCTTGCGCCTGCTACACCGTGGCCTCCTAGAACTTAAGGTCTGGTTTCAGAGACCATCCTTCAAGTTCTTTTTTTCAAAATAGTGGTCACAAAACGTTTTATTTGTGCGTGATCACCTTTTTTCGCAGGGCTTTGCCTGCTGATTCATCAAAACCTGTCTTTGCGGCCCCTGATCTCGGCAAAAACGGCGGCATCGGTATCCGACGGCATACCAATATGCGCACGAATTGCAGGGTCATCGGCGCGCAAAAACGGGTTGGTTTGTTTTTCAAGGAGCAGCGTGGATGGGACAGTTGGCCGTCCGGCGTCGCGGACTTGGGTTATGGCAATAATCCGAGATGTAAGGTGTGTGTTGTCAGGATCAATGGTAACGGCAAATTTTGCGTTTGCTGCCGTATACTCGTGACCAGAGCAGATGACAGTCTCGTCGGGCAGGGCGCGCAATTTCAGAAGACTGTCCCACATCTGGTCTGGGGTGCCCTCAAACAGCCGGCCACAGCCCAAGGCCATCAGGCTGTCTGCGGTGAACGCATGGGCGATTCCGGGCAGGTAGAACGCGACGTGGCCGATGGTGTGGCCCGAGACATCAAACACCTGCACCTGTTCGCCCAGTAACGTGAACGTGTCTCCATCAGACAAGGCTTGCGTCAGCGTGGGCAGGCGGTGGGTGTCGGCCTTGGCCCCGTAGACGGTCGCCTGCGCAACACCTGTCAGGTCATCAAGGCCCTGCACGTGGTCGTCGTGATGATGGGTCAGCAAGACAGCCGTTAGGTGCCAGCCATTCTCAGCCAGAACCGCATTAATGGGTCCGGCTTCTGGCACATCCACGACCGCTGCTTCACCTGTCGCGGGATCGGCGATCACAAAGGCATAATTGTCGGATAAGCATGGGACGGTGATCACGGTCAGAGGCATGGTCTTTGGCGCTTTCATTGCTATGTTGCCTCGCAAGACTGACCCAAAGGACACTTGCCTGCAATGCATCTCGACGTTCTTGATCTGCGGAACTTCTACTACAGAAGCGCGCTGGGCCGTGCCGCGCAGAAAATCGTTAGGGATGAACTTGTAACATGGTGGCCGGACGTCAAAGGACAGACTGTCGCAGGGTTCGGGTTTGCGGTGCCGTTGTTGCGTCCGTTTCTGGGGCAGGCGCGGCGAGTGATTGGGCTGATGCCGGGGCCGCAGGGGGTGATGCCTTGGCCTGCGGGGATGCCAAATGTCTCGGTTTTGTGCCATGAGACGCTTTGGCCTATGGAAACCGGAAGTGTGGACAAGCTTGTGCTGATGCACGGGTTGGAAACGTCAGAGAGCGCGCCGGCGCTGTTGGATCAATGCTGGCGGGTGCTGGGGCCGGGGGGCAGGGCAGTGTTTATCGTGCCCAACCGGGCTGGCATTTGGTCGCGGACGGATAGCACGCCTTTCGGGTATGGGCGGCCTTATAGCATGGGGCAGCTTGAGGCGCAGTTGCGCCGCCATCAGTTCGTGATCGAGCATTCCCGATCAGCGCTTTATCTGCCGCCATCTGACAAAAGGTTCTGGCGCAAATTTGCAGGCCCGCTAGAGCGGATAGGTCATGGGATGCCGTTCTTTGCGACCGGAGGCGTGTTGATGGTTGAAGTCAGCAAGCAGATGGCGGCCCCAACAAAACCTGGAATTCCCGAGGCCGTGCGGCGGCCTTTGAAAGCGCTCGAAGGGATCGGGGCACCTGCGCCGGACACAGCGCGTACACGTGGCAGTAAGTCGTAGGGTGCGCATTTATTGCGCACCTTTCCCCGTTGGAACACAGGTGCGCAATAAATGCACACCCTACGGGGTAAGACCGCATCCAAGAACGCCCACATTTGTGCGGCAGGACGCTTGCGACGCCATAGGTCCTCTGCTACATCGCACGAGATTTTGAAGCCCCCGGATTACCGGAGGCCTAACAGAATGCCTGATTGCTAAGGTTCTGCACCGCAGAATCGCATGACAGGCGAAAGAACTCGGAAGGGTGGACGTGTCCGAAACAGCTGGTATCTCCACAGGCATCGCCGAACGCTACGCGTCGGCTGTGTTTGACCTCGCCAAAGAAGGCAAAGGCCTCAAGGCACTCGAAAGCGACGTCGCTGCACTGGAAGGTGTGATTGCAGACAGCGCAGATTTCCGCACTTTGCTGACCTCGCCGCTGTATAGCCGCGATGAACAGCAGACAGCGATTGCCGCAGTTGCCAAGAAGATGAAGCTGTCGACAACGACCAGCAACGTCTTGTCACTGCTTGCATCGAAGCGTCGTCTGTTTGTGTTGCCGCAGCTTGCAACAGTCCTGCGCGAACGCCTCGCGGAAGAGCGTGGGGAAGTCACAGCAGAAGTCACCACCGCCAAGGCGCTGACCAAGGCGCAGATGGACAAACTGGCAAAGACACTCAAAGCACAAGTCGGCAAAGCCGTCACCATTCAAGAGACCGTGGATGAAAGCATCATCGGCGGTCTTATCGTTAAGGTGGGCTCTAAAATGATCGACACGTCGATCAAATCAAAGCTCAACGCACTCCAGAACACTATGAAAGAGGTCGGATAACATGGCGATCGAAGCGTCTGAAATCTCTGCGATCCTGAAGGACCAGATCAAAAACTTTGGCCAGGAAGCCGAAGTGGCTGAAGTTGGCCGCGTGCTGTCCGTTGGTGACGGTATTGCGCGTATCTACGGTCTGGACAACGTGCAGGCTGGTGAAATGGTTGAATTCCCCGGTGGTATCCGCGGGATGGCCCTGAACCTTGAAGCCGACAACGTGGGTGTTTTTATCTTCGGTTCTGACCGTGACATTAAAGAAGGCGACACCGTTAAGCGCACAAACGCGATTGTGGACGTGCCTGTCGGTGACGAGCTGTTGGGTCGCGTTGTTGACGGCCTTGGCAACCCACTGGACGGCAAAGGCCCGATCAAAACGAAGAAGCGCGCAATCGCTGACTCCAAGGCGCCTGGCATCATTCCACGTAAATCGGTCCACGAGCCGATGGCGACTGGTCTGAAATCCGTCGACTCCATGATCCCCGTTGGCCGTGGCCAGCGCGAGCTGATCATTGGTGACCGTCAGACTGGTAAAACAGCGATCGCGCTTGATACGATCCTGAACCAGAAGTCTTACAACGACGGCGCAAAAGAAGATTCAGACAAGCTGTACTGTATCTACGTGGCGATCGGCCAAAAGCGCTCGACTGTTGCGCAGTTGGTGAAAAAGCTCGAAGAATCCGGCGCGATTGAATATTCCATCGTTGTGGCCGCGACCGCGTCTGACCCAGCACCGATGCAGTTCCTTGCACCATACGCTGCGACCTCCATGGCAGAGCACTTCCGCGATGCAGGCCGCCACGCGCTGATCATCTATGATGACCTGTCCAAGCAGGCCGTGTCTTACCGCCAGATGTCCTTGCTTCTGCGTCGCCCACCAGGGCGTGAAGCTTATCCTGGTGACGTTTTCTACCTTCACTCCCGCCTGCTGGAGCGGTCTTGCAAACTGAACGAAGACAACGGCTCAGGTTCTTTGACTGCGCTGCCGATCATCGAAACCCAAGGTGGTGACGTGTCCGCATTTATCCCGACGAACGTGATTTCTATCACCGACGGGCAGATCTTTCTTGAAACCGAACTGTTTTACCAAGGGATCCGCCCTGCGGTGAACACTGGTTTGTCGGTTTCGCGCGTGGGCTCTTCTGCCCAGACCAATTCGATGAAGTCCGTTGCCGGTCCTGTGAAACTAGAACTGGCGCAGTATCGCGAAATGGCCGCCTTTGCTCAGTTTGGCTCTGATTTGGATGCAGCCACACAGCAGTTGCTGAACCGTGGCGCCCGTCTGACCGAACTGATGAAGCAGCCACAATATGCACCGCTGACCAACGCAGAAATCGTCTGTGTGATCTACGCGGGTACCAAAGGCTATCTGGACAAGATCGACGTCAAAGATGTCGGCCGTTTCGAAGCTGGTTTGCTCAAGCACCTGCGCACAAACGCGTCCGACGTGCTGGACTTCATCAAAAAAGAAGATCCAAAAATCAAGGGCGACGCCGAAGACAAGATCAAAGCTGCTATCGACGCATTCGCTAAAGATTTCGCCTGAACCCGGACATAGGAGACCCTTATGCCGAGTCTTAAGGACCTAAAAAATCGGATCGAAAGCGTGAAATCCACGCGGA
>CALILP010000085.1 GCA_938016515.1 uncultured Paracoccaceae bacterium | reverse complement strand
AATCAACGCAGGCTTCCCGGACACTTCGAAATCACCACCCGGCAGCGGCACACCCGCCGTCCAGTCGTCATCCCCGCCCACCAATGGCACCATCTTGGCCATCACCTGTTCGGCCAACTTGCGATAGGTCGTGATTTTGCCACCAAAGATATTCAGCAACGGCGCACCATCCTCGTTCAACGTGAGCACATAGTCCCGCGTCGCCGCCGTCGCGGATTTCGCGCCATCATCATAAAGCGGGCGGACCCCAGAGTATGTCCAGACAACATCATCGCGGGTGACCGGCTTCTTGAAATACTGGGACGCAAAGGCGCAAAGATAATCCTGCTCGGCGTCCGTCGCATAGGGCTTTTCATGGACGTCCGCATGCTCGGCATCTGTCGTCCCAATCAATGTGAAATCGGTCTCATAGGGGATCGCAAAGATGATCCGACCATCCTCTCCCTGAAAGAAATAGCTCTTGTCATGATCAAACAGCTTCTTGGTCACGATATGAGAGCCGCGGACCAACCGGACCCCCTCCGTCGCGTTCACACGGGCGACACCGCGAATGATGTCCTCGACCCACGGGCCGCCAGCATTCACCAGCGACCGGGCCGTGACCTCCATCTGGGCACCGCCCTGATCGAGCGTGACCTTCCACAGGCCATCCACCCTTTCAGCAGACACCACTTTGGTGCGGGTCATGATCTTTGCACCCCGGTCCTCGGCATCACGGGCGTTCAAGACCACCAACCGCGAATCCTCGATCCAGCAATCAGAATATTCATAAGCGCGTTCGAACTTCTCAACCAAAGGCGCACCCTCTGGCCCGGTCCGCAGATCCAGCGTCTTGGTTCCCGGCAGAATTTCGCGGCCACCTAGATTGTCATACATGAACAACCCGAGCCGGATCAGCCAAGCCGGACGACGGCCTTTCATCCATGGCATAAACAGGGTCAGCAGTTTTGAGGTCGGCGTATCCCCCTCAAACCGCATGTCTTTATGGTACGGCAGCACAAAGCGCATCGGCCAGGAAATGTGGGGCATCGCTTTCAGCAGCACCTCGCGTTCCACCAAAGCCTTCTTCACCAGATTGAACTCAAAGAACTCCAGATACCGCAAGCCACCGTGAAACAGCTTCGTCGATGCAGACGACGTGGCCCCACCCAGATCGCCCATCTCGGCCAAACCAACCTGCAACCCTCGCCCCTGTGCATCCCGCGCCACACCAACGCCGTTGATGCCGCCACCTACAATGAACATGTCAAAATCTGCCGCCATCACCCCGGTCCTTCAAATGCGCAAACGCTTACTGCGGCTTAATCGCACGACACCCGAGTGCAAGCACATGCGGCATAAAGGTTCGTTATTCCCCAAGCGAACGTGCAGTTATCCTGTATTTTCGCAATCTACTCTACCAACATGTTCGTTTTATCCCTAAACCGAACACGATGAATACCGAAACCCGCCACCGCCATATCCTCGCGCGCGCGCGCCAGTCCGGCAAAGTGCAGGCTACACCCCTCGCAGCCTCTCTCAACGTCGCCGTGCAAACCATCCGCCGCGATCTGCGTCAACTCACCGAAGCGGGACTGCTGGAGCGGACCCACGGCGGCGCAGTCCTGCCGTCCGGCACCCGCAACATCGCCTATGATGACCGCCGGGCGCTGAACCGTGACGCGAAACACCGGATCGCCGCGCGCGCCGCCATGCTGATCCCAGACAACGCCTCGCTCTTCCTCAACATTGGCACCACAACCGAGGCCATCGCGCGGGCGCTGCGCCAGCATAAGAACCTGAAAGTTGTCACCAACAACCTCAACGTCGCCACAACCCTGATGGACACGCCCACCTGCGAGGTGATCGTGGCCGGCGGCAAGCTGCGCGCAACAGACGGCGGCCTCACCGGCGACCTTGCGTCTCTGGCTATCGCCCGCTTCAAAGTGGATTTCGCCGTGATCAGCACTTCAGCAATTGACCTCGATGGCGATCTGCTGGACTTCGACGCCGAAGAAGTCCGGGTCTCTCAAGCCATCATCGCGGCTGCTCGTCAAACTATTGTTGTTGCGGACAAAGCCAAATTCACTCGCAAGGCACCCGTCAAGATCGGGTCCCTGCAAGAGGTCGACCACTTCGTCACAGACGGTATCCCGTCAGAGCGGCTCGCAAACGCCTGCGCCGACTGGCACACCAAAGTGCATCTGGCCTAGCCTTTAAACCCAGTCGCCACGACAAACTTCTCGGAACTGTCCGACCGGGACGACGGCGGCTTCACATTCGCCACTTTCTTGAACCTGGTCTTCAAAAGCTTCTGCAAATCGCCCTCGGCACCGCCCGCCAAAACCTTGGCGACAAAGGTCCCGCCCTCAGCCAACACATCAAAAGCAAAATAAGCAGCGGCCTCACACAAAGCGATAATCCGCAAGTGATCGGTCTGCTTATGGCCAGAAGAGGCGGCAGCCATATCCGACATCACCACATCAGCCTGCCCACCCAGCCAGTCCATCACCTGAGTATCAGCACCGTCATCCAGAAAATCCAGCTGATGGATCTCAGCGCCTGCAATCGGCTCAACCTCCTGCAGATCCACACCCAGCACAAAACCGACTGCTTTGCCCGACCGGGCGCCGAGGGAATTCACACGCGGCACAGCCACCTGTAGCCAGCCCCCAGGGGCACATCCCAAATCCACAACCCGTGCGCCGGGCACCAAGAACTGATACTTCTCATCCAGTTCCAAAATCTTATACGCAGCCCGCCCCCGATATCCGTCCTTCTTGGCCAGTTGCACATAAGGATCATTCAACTGTCGCTGTAACCACCGGGTCGAACTGGGCTTACGCCCCCGGGCGGACTTCACCTTCACGGTCAAATCGCGTTGGCCCCGGCCACTGGAATTCTTCGTTGGTTTCTTGCCCATGACCTAAAGACTTCTTTGTTTCGTTCTATATCCCGGGGGTTTGGGGGCTGGCCCCCGAGACGTCAACTGTGTCTTACAGAAACCCAGCCATGACCCGCCGATTTTTCTAGAAAATTCGCCGCGTGCTTAGAACGGCGCGTCCTCCAAAACCCCATCCGCAGACATCTGCTGATACAGCAACCCTTCACGCAAACCGCGATCGGCCACCGACAAACGGTCCGTCGGCCACAACCGCATCAAGGCCTGTAAAATCGCAGCCCCTGACATAATCAAGGCCTGCCGGTCCTTGCCAATCCGGGGATCCGCGCGCCGCCCAGTGGGCCCCAGCGACAGGTAATTGCGGATGACCGCATCGATCTGATCCGACGTCATCCGCAACCCATCCACCTTGGTCCGGTCATAGCGTTTCAGCCCCAAATGGCTGGCAGCAACGGTCGTCACCGTCCCGCTTGTCCCCACAATTTGAAAGCCCTCACGGGTCTGTTCGGCAGCATAGGGCGAAAAATTGGCCAGATTTTCTTCAAAGAACCACGACATCAACGCAAAGCGAGCGGCATCATCATCCACATCCGCAAATTGATCCCGCAACGTCGCAACACCCAAGGGTACCGAAATCCAGTCAACCACTTTCGCAGCCGCAAAGGGTCCTGGGTCAGACTTGAACCCGGCATGCAGTCGCATAATCGCATGTGGCCGCTCGCGATTGGGAACATTGGTCAGGTCAATCCAGACCAATTCGGTTGACCCCCCCCCGATATCCACCACCAACAATTGATCTGTTTTCGTGCTCACCAATGGGGCGCAAGAAATGACCGCGAGGCGGGCCTCTTCCTCGGGCTGGATGATCTCCAGTTTCAAGCCGGTTTCCCGGCTTACCTGGGTGACAAAATGATCGCCGTTGCGGGCCCGCCTACAGGCTTCTGTCGCGACCAGACGCATGCGTTTCACACCATGCCGTTCCAATTTCTGACGACACACCCGCATCGCAGAGATTGTCCGGTTCATTGAAGTCCGTGACAACTTGCCAGTGCTTTCCAAACCCTGACCAAGCTGCACCGACTTCGTGAAGCTGTCGATCACATGAAACTGACTGCCCTTCGGTTGGGCAATCAGCATGCGACAACTGTTCGTACCCAGATCCAATGCCGCATAAAGCTGCGCTGGATCAGGGCTATGAGGCGCGGGGGTTTCGACCGCCTTTGGGAACGCGCCCGCACCTGTGGGACGCTTGGGCGCCATCGTTACGCCCTCCATTTCAAGTTGGTTCCAAGCTATGCTGCCAAAGCCCATCTCGCAAGCGTTGCCTACGCCGCAGTGCCGCGCATATGAAAGTTTTTCAAATCGACAATGAAAATTCCGGGCCATCCGCCCAATGGCCAAGGCAGCCCGCGTGCATCATAAGAAACAAAGGCCCCGGCGGAAGGTCGCCATTGGCACAATGATGTCGAAAAACGACAATGCGCAGCAAGTTTGAATGCTACTTGTCGGTTTATAATTTGCCCGTGGGACGCGGGTCTTATTTTGCCCCTCGGGGCGTTGGAGAACAGCAATGGCAGATGTGACAATCGTTTACTGGCGCGACATGCCCGCCCAGGTCATCGTCGGCAAGGGCCGGCGCGGGACAAAGCTGCCTTTGCCCGAACGGTTCGAACAAGCCATAGACCGGGCTGCCATGAAGTCTGGTGCTGCGGAATCTGATGCTTACCTTGAAGGCTTTCGCAAAGCTGCGCCCTACCCAGTCGATGGCGCAGATGCAGACGTCGCTGCTGCCGAAGTAGCGCGCATCGACACAGAGTACGACCAAGAGCGCCTTAAAACGCTGATCGCCAACGACGGCCACGCGTGAGGTCACCACAAACACCCAAGACCACGTTATTCAAGGAGGCGCTGATGGCCCTGCTCAATTTCCGCAAGAAATCAACCGGGGCCGCACCCGCCTCGCCCGCAGTAGAAGCCTTCCTTGACGGCTATTCTATCGAGGTGATGCCGCGCACAGCCGAGAAAGTCGCCGATTTCCGTGGCCTTCTGCCTTCTGGCACCCGCGTCTACATCGCCCATATTGAAGGCACCCCCATCGAAGACATGGTCGCCACGGCCAAACGCGTGGCCGCCGAAGGCTACCCAGTGATGCCCCACTTCCCTGCCCGCATCATCAAGGACGCAGACACGCTGAACGACTGGATCGCGCGCTACCAAGGCGAGGCTGGGGTCGATCAAGCCCTTTTGCTTGCAGGCGGTGTCGCATCCCCACACGGTAATTTCCATTCTTCCATGCAGCTTCTGGAAACCGGTCTGTTTGACAAAGCAGGTTTCAAGCGCCTGCACGTTGCCGGCCATCCAGAGGGCAACAAAGACATCGACCCAGATGGCTCTGACAAGAACGTCGCGGATGCCCTGCGCTGGAAGCAGAAGTTCAGCGAGACGACCGACGCAGACATGGCGCTCGCCACGCAGTTCGCCTTTGACGCAGATCCTATCATTGCTTGGGCCGATGCCTTGAAAGAGGCTGGCATCTCAATTCCCGTCCACATCGGCATTGCTGGCCCTGCCAAGCTGCAAACCCTGATCAAATTCGCCATCGCCTGCGGGGTTGGACCCTCGCTGAAAGTACTGCAGAAGCGGGCCATGGATGTCACCAAACTGCTGCTCCCCTACGAGCCGACAGACGTGGTCGCCAAACTGGCCAACCACAAAGCCGCCAATCCTGATTTCAATATCGAGCGGGTCCACTTCTTCCCGCTTGGCGGGATCAAAACCAACGCCAAATGGGCCATCGCCAACGGTGGGTCCACGGCCGCACCTGTTGATCCGTCCAAAACACCTGAGTGAAAGACCAGACATGACCCGTACCATCGTTGAGAGCAAAACAAAAACCGCCGTCATCGGATTTGACGAACCGTTTTGCGTGATCGGAGAGCGGATCAACCCAACCGGCCGCAAAATTCTATCCGAAGAACTGGAACGCGGTGATTTCAGCCGGGTCGAGGCGGATGCGGTGGCACAAGCAGCAGCCGGGGCGAACATCCTCGATGTGAACTCGGGCGCCGTTTTTTCCAACAAGATGGCCGAGGACCCGCGCTATGCGGACAACAATTTTGTTGAGCCAACATTGATGAAAGAGCTTATAGAACGGGTGCAGGCTGTCACAGACACGCCGCTTTGCATCGACAGCTCGGTCCCCGGGGCGTTGGAAAACGGGCTTGCAACAGCAGAAGGCCGGCCCTTGTTGAACTCGGTTACGGGCGAGGAAGACCGGCTGGAGCTGGTTTTGCCGCTGGTCAAGAAATACAACGTGCCTGTCGTGGCCATTTCCAACGATGACACAGGTATTTCGGAAGATCCCGATGTGCGTTTTGCGGTGGCCAAGAAGATTGTGGAACGGGCAGCAGATTTCGGCATCCCCGCACACGATATCGTTGTGGATCCGCTTGTCATGCCGATTGGGGCGATGGGGACAGCAGGTTTGCAGGTGTTCACGTTGGTGCGACGTTTGCGCGAAGAACTGGGGGTCAACACGACCTGCGGGGCCTCGAACATTTCCTTTGGATTGCCAAACCGACATGGGATCAACAACGCCTTCCTGCCGATGGCGATGACAGCAGGCATGACCTCGGCCATCATGAACCCGGTCGCTTTGCCAATTGGACCCAAGAAGATTGCGGAAAAGAAGGCCGAGATCGCTGCGGCAGGTATCATGTTACCAGAGGGGATGGATGACGAGACCTTCGTGACGCTTTTTGGGTTAGGATCGACCAAACCACGCCCTGGCAAAGAGATGGAAGCAATCCGTGCGGCGAACTTCCTGACAGACAACGATCCGTCCGGTGGCGCATGGATCAACTTTAACCGGCCCGGAGGCGCAACAGCAGGCAGTGGTGGTCGCCGGGGCGGACGTCGCGGGCGCGGTTAACGCTTCAATGGCCTTGATCTGAGACTGTCGCGCTATGCAGATAGCACCTGCGACAGTCTCGAAAGCCGATCAATGGATCACCACCATTTTTTTGCGCAAAGATTCCACAAACAGGTGGTGTCGTCCGGCGTCACAGGGATTGGGTCGTCAAGAAAATTGGTCGCGACCGTTTTGAAGCAGAAGTGCGCAGGCGCGGCTTTCACCTGATTGAAACGGCAGTCAGCCTATGACCATTTGCGACAGCGGCGCGATCAAATTGGTGTTCTGACCATCCAAATTTTCTAGAAAAATCGTTCTCACCGCACCGCATCAATCGTCGCTTCCAAAGCCCGCCTGTAAATCGCTACATCGGCACCGACGCCCACAAACGTTGTACCCTTCTTGACATACGCCCTGCTGCTTTCGGGCGTAAACGTCAGGATACCAGCGATCTTACCCGCCGCTAAAATCCTGTCGATCATATGATCCATTGCTGCCAAAACTTCTGGGTGATCCGGATCGCCCGGGTGTCCCATATCTGCGGACAGGTCTGCAGGACCAATGAAAACGCCGTCAACGCCATCGGCTGCCGCTATTGCGTCGATGTTGGCCAAGGCAGCGGCTGATTCAGCCTGTACCAACAAACAAACCTCCGCATCTGCTTCGGCCGTATAGTTTTCCATTTTACCGAACCGGGACGCGCGTGCAATTGCCGCCCCCATCCCACGCACACCATGCGGTGGATACCGCATCGCACGGCCCATTTCGCTAGCAACGTCACCATCATCAACCATCGGCACAACAACAGTCTGCACGCCAAGATCCAAAATCTGCTTTACCATCCAGACAGCAGGTTCCGGGATGCGCACAACCGTTTCGGTCGGGGTAGATGCCAATGCCTGAACCTGTGATGTCATCTCGGAGAGGGTCATTGGACCATGCTCGCCGTCGATCAAACACCAGTCAAAGCCGGTATGCCCAGCCATCTCAGCCACAACCGCAGACGCCGTATTCAGCCAAAGGCCATACTGCGGCACGCCTTCTTGCAGCTTGGCCTTTAAGGCGTTCTTTGGCACCTGCATCACGTCCCCCTTTTGCTTGTCTGCATGCAGCCACAGCGCCGCGTCAAATACAAGCGCGTCGCAAAAAGACTCAAAAATACAATCTGAGACTTTGCTTATGTAATCGTTTACGTTACAGCAAATGGACGGTTCAGGCGATGAACCGGCTAATACGAAGGACCACTCCATGCACTTCACCCGCGCCGACTTTCCCGAGGATTTTGTCTTCGGGGCCGCAACAGCTGCTTATCAAATTGAAGGGCACGGTTTTGGTGGGGCCGGATCCACGCATTGGGACACATTTGCAGCCACACCAGGCAATGTCTTGGGCGCACAAGATGGCGCGGTCGCATGCGATCACTATCACCGATACGCAGAAGACCTTGATCTGTTGCAAGCTGCTGGCATGGACGCCTACCGCTTTTCCACCAGCTGGGCGCGGGTCATGCCAGAGGGGCGTGGGCCGGTGAACCAGGACGGATTGGACTTTTACGACCGTCTTGTCGACGCCATGCTGGCGCGGGGTCTGAAACCCTATCAAACGCTTTATCACTGGGAAATGCCGTCGGCGCTGTCGGACCTCGGCGGGTGGACAAACCGAGATGTCGCCAACTGGTTCGGCGATTTCACAGAAGTGATCATGGATAGGATCGGCGACCGCGTTGAAGCAGTCGCGACCCTGAACGAGCCCTGGTGCATCGCTTTCCTCTCGCATTTTCTGGGTCATCACGCCCCCGGCCTGCGCGATCTTCGCGCTGCTGCTCGTGCCATGCACCATGTGAATCTGGCCCATGGCGAAGCCATGCAACGGCTGCGCGCCCGCAATCAGAAAAATTGCGGTATCGTACTCAACTTCGACTATGCCGTTCCTGCTGACAACGATCCTGACACCCTTGCCGCCACTGACCTGCAAGATGGCATTGCAAACCGATGGTTTATAGAGGCGATCACCAAAGGCACCTACCCCACGGTTGTCACAGACGGCTTTGGGGACCACATGCCAAAAAACTGGCAAGATGACATGGACCTGATCAGCAAGCCGATCGATTGGCTCGGCGTCAACTATTACACGCGCCATATCATCGCGCCGGACCGGGAACAGCCTTGGCCATCGATCAAAGCGCTGGATGATCCCTTGCCCAAAACAGACATGGATTGGGCGATCTTTCCCGAGGGCCTGAAGAATTTCCTCGTTCGGTTATCAAACGATTACGTCGGGGACATGCCGGTATTTGTGACTGAAAACGGGATGGCAGGCGACGACAGGCTGTCCGATGATGCCGTCGATGACCCAATTCGCGCGCAATTCGTGAACGATCATATCCTTGCAACCAAAGACGCCATCGACGCAGGTGCCAACGTGAAAGGCTTCTTCTATTGGTCTTTATTGGACAACTATGAATGGGCGTTTGGATACGATAAGCGATTTGGGATTGTGCACGTAGACTACGAGACGCAAAAGCGGACACCCAAGGCTTCATACCATGCCTTGGCACAGGCGTTGAAAACAAATCGCTGAGGGCGGGATGACGAATACAGATATGATCTACGCGCTGGTCGCAGACATCGGTGGCACCAATACGCGCGTGGCTCTGGCAGATGGCGCCATTGTCCGCACAGAAACGATCAAACGATATAATAACAAAGCCTATCCGGGTCTAGCTGCTGTGCTGTCGCAATATCTGGCGGACATCGGAGGCGCGTCACCAATTGCGACCTGTGTGGCAGTCGCCGGTCCAGTTCAGGACGGTGCTGCCTCGATGACCAACCTCGACTGGACCATGAATTTGCAAACGTTGCGTGACGCGACACATGCCCAAACGGTCGACATTCTGAATGACCTGCAGGCGCAAGGCTATGCCATCGGGCACATTGCGCCCGACCACCTTCAACCTGTTCTACCCGGAACAAACCAAGCCACGGCACCCGCAACCAGCCTTGTTGTGGGCGTCGGCACCGGGTTTAACGCAGCCCCCGTCTTTGAAACACCCGGAGGCCGAATTGTCCCGCCATCCGAAAGCGGCCATGTCACTTTGCCAACACGCACGACGGAACAAGAAAGGCTTAGCGCCTTTGTTGCAGGAACCCACGGATTTCCGGCCGTCGAAGACGTGCTGTCTGGCCGCGGCCTGGAAAACGTCTACCGCTTTGTGGGCACTGAAATGGGCGACACAACAAGCAAAGAGGCGCAGGACATCATGGCTGATTGTGCTGCGGGTGACGAGCGCGCGGTCAGAACGGTGCAGATATGTGTTCAGGTACTTGGTGCGGTAACGGGCAATCTTGCGCTTACACAACTGCCGTTTGGAGGAATTTACCTTGTTGGAGGGGTCTCGCGCGCCTTTGCACCCTATTTAGAGGCTTATGGCTTCGGCACGTCTTTCCATGACAAGGGCCGGTTTAGTAACTTCATGCAGGATTTTCCTGTCTCAGTTGTCAACGATGATTATGCGGCCCTGACTGGGTGCGCTGCGCATATGGCTACGATGGTAAAAACCTAGCCATCACTATGCCGCGGCTTGGTGCAGCTGGACGTGGACTGTTGTCGTCAGATCGTTCAAAGAGAACGGCTTTGGCAAGAACACCGAATTCGGAATTTTTTCGTCACCGTCACTAAAGGCATCTTCAGCGTATCCAGATACAAAGACTACCTTGGTCTGAGGCCGATCAGTTAGCGCCTCTCGCACCCATGTTGGACCGTCCTTGCCCGGCATAATGACATCCGTCACGAAAATATCGACGGTCAGGTCGGGATCAGCCAGCATGTCCAGCGCTGTCTCAGCACAATCTGCCTCCAAGACTGTATAGCCGCGCAATCGCAAGGCACGCGATGCAAAGGCACGCACCGGTGCTTCGTCTTCGACCAAAAGGACTACGCCGTCATCATCTGCAGTCAGCGGCAACGGAATTGCGGCGGGCTTTTCAACGACGGTTTCTAGTGGCAAATCGTGGTGAGGGAATAACAGCGTGAACTGCGTGCCTGCATCAACTTCACTATCAGCAAAGATGTAGCCGCCCGTCTGTTTGACGATACCATAGGCCGTCGACAAACCAAGCCCAGTGCCCTCACCGGTGCGCTTGGTCGTGTAGAACGGTTCAAAGATCTTCGGCAGCCGCTCTGGCGGGATACCGTGACCTTGGTCTGTCACGCGGACTTCTACATATTGACCAGCCGGGACAAAGGCACGGTCACGTTCGATATCAGCATCAAGGGTCAGATTAGCTGTGCTGACACTAATTTCGCCGCCATTTGGCATCGCGTCGCGCGCGTTCACGATCAGGTTCATCATAACCTGTTCCAACTGCCGTTTGTCGGCCTTGATCGGGGACAGATCCGGGTCATGGTTCAGCGTGAGCGTCACCTTCTCGCCGACGAGGCGGTTCAGCAAGTGGGTCAGGTCAGACAGGGTGTCGCGCACATCGACCACTTCTGGTTGCAAGTTTTGCTTACGCGAGAACGCCAGCAACTGACCGACAAGACTGGCCGCGCGGTTCGCGTTCTGATGGATCTGAACGAGATCGCCATAGTCCTGGTCGCCCTGATCATGGCGCAACAAAAGAAGGTCACAATGCCCTGAAATCGCAGTCAATAGATTGTTGAAATCATGTGCGACACCACCAGCCAACTGACCGATAGCATGCATTTTCTGGCTTTGGACAAAATTCGCCTCAAGGGTTTTTAGTTCTGTCACGTCGTTCAGGACGGCGATCAAATGCGTTCCATCCACATCGCTTTGACTGATCTTCAGGGTCACTTGAACAAACGTTTCTTGATGCTCTCCACGACCGCGCAAAAACTCAGACGAATGCCCGCTGCGGTCTTCAAAAGTCTCTTTCAGCCAGTCGTTCACAGGCCGGCCCAAGCCATCAAGAATATCCGATAACTGCTTGCCGTCCGTACTTTGTGCCGCCAAGAGCGCACGCGCCTCACGATTCGAGGCAAGAATTGCGCCATTTTGCCCAACTTTCATCAACGGAACTGGCAAATCTTCGATCGTTTGCCAGCTTTCTGCCGGCAGGCGATCTTGGTCATTTTGGTTGATTCGACCAACCGATGCCGGAAGCGCGTAGACTTCACGGCGCCCGGCCGCCCCCGGAACCACAGCGATGACGCAATCAAGCCCATCGTCATCTGTTGTTTTGATACGACGCACATCGCCGCTGACAATCGGTTCAGGGCCGAAGACGTCACTGAGTGTTTTCGGTCTGCGGTCTAGTAGTCGTCTGAACGGATCATTTAGGAACAAGACAGCATCCTTGCGACCAACCGTAAGCATGGGCAATCCGGTTCCGGTTGTTGACTTGTCTTTTTCCGTGTCAGGCTTGCCTAGATCGTCAAAGCGCCACAGAAACATTTTGCGACCGACGCGTGCGACAGAAATGCGATATTGCCCCGTGCGTGTGACAACATCTTCGCGGGCACCAGCAATGCTAATCGCCTTATTTTGAAGCCGGTACAGAACTGCTTCTGGGTTTGCGATAACTGCGGAAAACCGTGCTGCAACGGTGTCATCAGCGGCATTGGGAAATCGCGCTTCGCCAGCTTCGTTGGCGAATGTGACAACACCTTCCGCATCCGCCAGAAACGCCGGGTTCACATCTCTGCTGATCAAAAGAGGGACAGATTCGGTCAGCATACGCTGCCTCATATCCGTTTGATGACGTGCAAGAACACTGACGCCTGCCAAGACACACAAGGTGCCCGCAGAGATCAGCAAACTGATCTGCGACGCAATTGACATGCCAAGAAGCATGGCTGCGCCAACAAGAATTGGCACGGGCAACAGCAGGAAAGGCGGTCTTGGCGACCGTTCCCAAAAGCTTTCTTCCACTGGCCTGCGTTTGGCGATGGCCCTCACTGCGCGTCCCCTTATCTCATATAAAGGGCAAACCCTTCAGAGACGCTCTTTGTTCCACCAATGTATTAATTCTAGGTAAAGGTTAACGTGTCCCCGATGACCGACTTAGCCTTTGGCAGAAGAAACCGTCGTGGTCTGCGGTTGGGCTTAACCGCAACGGCGCGCTGGCCTGAAATCCCGGATTTGCTGCGACAAAGCCGGTCACAACCTCGCTATTTTCTGCCGCGAAAACCGAACATGTCATGTAGACAATGTGTCCATTTTCCCCAACGTATGATGACGCCTTTTCAAGCACGTCTTGCTGTAAAGTTCTGAAGTCATGCAATTTCTCGGCCGTCAAAGCCCACTTTGCTTCGGGATTGCGCCGCCACGTTCCACTGCCGGAACACGGCGCATCGACAACCACCACATCAAACAGACCAGCCGCCTTCAAGTCAGCCGTTTCACACTGCGCAATCGTCACCCCGGCCCGTTTCGCGCGCGCATCAATATCTTGCATTCGTGCAGGTGCGACATCATGTGCAACGACTTCACAGTCAAACCGATCTGCTATTGCCAGCGCTTTGCCGCCGCCCCCGGCACAATAGTCCAGAACACGCGCGCCTGTGGGAATATCCAGCCCAGCCACCGCAATCTGCGAAGCTGCGTCTTGGACCTCGACCAACCCGGTTTCAAATGCGTCTGATAGCTTCACACGACGTGGATTGGTGGTGACCGCAAGACAGTCGTCCTGAAACGGGTGGCGCGTTGTGTCGATCTGATCTGCAGCCAAGGCCGCTTGGGCATCGGCGACCGACCCACGCCGCCTGTTGACCCGCAAAAACAAGGGGGCCCGAGAACGTAGGACCTGTGCTGCAGCCCCTGCCGCGTCACCCAAATCAGCATACCACAGCGTTTGCATCCAGGCGGGCAGATCATCTACCTCATGCGGTGCAAGCCTGGGCTGCGACGCCAATAAAGCCGATTCCGCATCCGTCAGCGCGGCAGCCGCATGGCCCTCACCCGAAAAGATCGCTGCCATGTCCCAGTCAGACTGTGCGCCCAATCCCACCATCAACCCACGCCCGGTCAAGCCACCACCCAACGCCGCGCAAGACGATCGGCACCGCAATGCGTCAAACACCAGATCGCGCAACGCCGCCCGGTCCTTGGATCCCGCAAATCGGCTGCCACGAGCCCACGCGGCCAAGGCTTGCTCTGCGCTGCGTCCGTCTAAGATATCATCTAAGACGGTGATCGCGGAAGCGACCCGTGCCGCAGGGGTCATAGCGGCACCCGGATGTACCCATCCCCGATTTCAACAAGGCGCGCGAATTTCTCAGGGCCAAGGATATGCCCGCCTGAAAAAATAAGCCCATCAGCTGCAATCTCGCGCAAGGCAGCAAGGCGACAGTCTGCGGCACGACGCCCATCCATATCATGTACTGCGGACAAACGAGGATCGCCCAGCTGCAAAGCCTCTGAGTGAACGATGTCTGCAACCAGAACTAACTGGTCCCCGATACGGACCCCCATCTGGCCCGGTGTATGTCCTGCAAGCGCCCAGGCCGTCAGACCCGGTGCAATGGCGTCCCCCTCCGTGACCGTCGTGATCCGATCCGCATAAGCCGCAAGAACCTGCTGGGCCAAATGATCCTCATTGACCCAATAGGCATGTTCATCTGCGTGCAGGACGATATCTGCATGCGCAAAGACGCACGCACCATCCGCAAGTGCGCCACCACAGTGATCAGCATGCATATGTGTGAAAATGATCCGCTTGATATCCGCAGGAACCACCCCAAGCATAGCAAGCTTATCCAGCAAGTGTCCGGCTGCATTGCCAAAAGCTGTGCCACAACCGGTATCGACTAACGTGTACGCACCCACAGCATCCCGGACCAAAAAGGCGTTGAAAACGGTGTCGATGGCGCCCAACCCAGCGGCCTCCAGGCGCATCTGTTGTTCTTCGTAAGCCAGGCTTGGAAAATCTTCGGCCGCGAAGGTGTGAACGCCGTCTTCAAGGCACCAAACCTCAAAGCCATCCACGGCGATATGGCTGACCCCTTGCGTCATCAGCCAACCCGGTAGTTCGGGCTTTCCCGTGTGATCTGAACGTCATGCACATGGCTTTCTTTCAGCCCAGCCCCGGTGATTTTCACGAAATTGCAATTCTTGCGCATCTCATCAACGGTGGCACACCCGGTATAGCCCATCGCAGCCCGCAAGCCGCCGACCAACTGGTGAACGACAGCAGAGGCGGACCCTTTGTAAGGCACCTGCCCTTCGATCCCTTCCGGCACCAGCTTGTCACTGGCAGCGTCCTTTTGGAAATACCGGTCAGCAGAGCCGCGCGCCATCGCCCCAAGCGAGCCCATGCCGCGATAAGACTTAAACGACCGCCCCTGATACAAGATCACTTCGCCCGGACTTTCGTCTGTTCCCGCAATCATCGAGCCCACCATCGCGCAAGAGGCCCCAGCCGCTATCGCCTTGGCAAAGTCGCCCGAAAATTTGATCCCACCGTCCGCAATCACCGGCGTGTCGCCAGCACCGGCAGCGCAATCCATGATCGCAGTCAGCTGGGGAACCCCAACACCGGCGACCATTCGGGTCGTACAGATTGACCCAGGGCCGATTCCGACTTTCACAGCGTCTGCACCAGCCCCGATCAGAGCCTTCGCAGCCTCGCCAGTAGCGATGTTGCCCGCAACAATCTGGACTTCATTAGATAGCTTCTTGGCGCGAGCAACGGCTTGGGCCACGCCTTCGGAATGACCATGTGCTGTATCGACGACGATCATATCGACGCCTGCGTCCACAAGGGCCTCAGCGCGCTCAAACCCACTATCGCCAACACCAGAGGCTGCTGCGACCCGTAGCCGACCTAATCCGTCCTTGCAGGCGATGGGGTTCAGCACAGCTTGCTCGCTGTCTTTCAAAGTCAGCAGCCCGGTCAGCTTGCCACCCTTATCGGTGATCAGCAGCTTTTCGATGCGGCGGGCCTGCATTAGTGAGCGAGCTTCGTCCAGATCAGCCGGTTCTTGCAGCACAGCCAGATCGTCGGAGGTCATCATCACGCTGACCGGCGTTTTGTCATCTTGGGCGAACCGCATATCACGGTTGGTGACAATCCCCACGACCCGGCCATCTGCGCCAACTACAGGAAATCCGGTAATGCGGTACCGTTCCATCAGCTCTTTGGCGTCAGCCAAGGTCTGGTCAGGCGTCAGTGTCACCGGATTGTAAACAGTGCCTGAGACAAAGCGCTTCACCCGGCGGATTTCCTGCGCCTGTTCGTCGATACTTAGGTTCTTGTGAACAACGCCAATGCCACCGGCTTGGGCCATAGCAATCGCCATCTTGCCTTCTGTCACAGTGTCCATCGCAGAGGACAACAGCGGGATATTCATCGAGATTGATTTAGTGACCCGCGTCCGTGTGTCCGCCGTGGATGGCAGTACCGACGATGCCCCCGGCACCAGCAGTACATCATCAAAGGTCAGGGCCTCGCGAATCTCCATCGGTGTCTCCTTGGACAGATGTCTCGTTTGGCACCGCCCTATCGCACGGATGTGATCGAACCAAAAGAGCAAAAGGCAGACAAACGCTTGTGCCGCGCCGCACAAGTCAGCATCGTGACCCAGTGCAAGATCCGAACACGCCTCAACCGTCCCCCGACACACCGATCCGATGGAGTCGGATTGCGATTGCGCTTGGGGTAGTCGTGCTTGGGGTGATCGCGCTCAATACAGCGCTCGATTGGGTGCAAAACATGGTTGGTGAGATGAAATCCATCAACCAGCAGCAGGTCCTGTCGAGCATGATGATCGGCGCACTGATCCTCTATGCGATCCTCATCGCCTGCCCGTTCATGCCCGGAATCGAAGTTGGGGTGGCGTTGCTGATGCTCCAAGGGGCGCAGATCGCGCCCTTTGTGTATCTGGCGACAGTCACGGGGCTGATGCTGGCCTACCTGATCGGGCGGCTGGTCCCGCTGGCAAGCCTCTCTCGCATATTTGACAGTCTAGGGCTGACCAAGGCGGCTATACTTATCAAAACCATACAAACCACAGCACCAGAAGACCGTCTGGCGCAGCAGCGTGATCGGCTACCGGGATGGCTGGGAAAGTTAACAGTCGACTATCGATATCTGACCGTAGGTCTGCTTTTGAATGTCCCTGGAACATTTGCGATCGGCGGCGGAGGCGGCATTCTAATGGTGGCCGGAATTTCGCGGCTCTTTAATGGGTGGGCCATGCTGGGGACACTGTTGATTGCAACGATCCCGGTGCCACTGACGGTTTGGATTATGGGCACACAGATCATGGGGTAAGCGACCGCAGACTTTGTCCCAAAGTCTGTCCCCAAATTCTCTGCGAGAATTTGTCGCCGCAGATGCCGCTCTACATAATCATTATGACGGTTATGAGCCTTCCCGCACGCAGCAGCCCGGACTAGCCTACGGCTAACACTAACACAGGCGCACACATGTCCACCGATCCACTCGTGATTTTCACCCCATCTGGCAAACGGGGACACTTCCCCATCGGCACACCCATCCTGACGGCAGCCCGCCAGCTTGGGGTTGATCTTGACTCGGTCTGCGGTGGCAGGGGCATCTGCTCAAAATGCCAGATCACGCCATCTTTCGGAGACTTCGCCAAACATGGCGTCACCGTCTCCGAAGACGCGCTCTCGGCATGGAACAGCGTCGAGCAACGTTATGACGACATTCGGGGCCTCACCAAAGGCCGCCGCCTCGGCTGTCAGGCAACGGTCCAAAAAGACGTGGTCATCGACGTGCCCGAAACGTCCCAAGTCCACAAGCAAGTCGTGCGCAAACGCGCCGAAGCCCGCGACATCACGCTCAACCCAACAACCCGCCTCTACTACGTCGAGGTCGCAGAACCGGACATGCACGACCCCTCCGG
>CALILP010000084.1 GCA_938016515.1 uncultured Paracoccaceae bacterium | reverse complement strand
TTAGCCAAAGGCGGACTGCGTGCCGCGCAGTATGCAGGGGTCCCGGACGCGCCATCGGACATGACAGTTCAAGCTGGCATAATATCACTTAAGACGCGCTCTGCGCCAGTTGATGAGGCGATCCAAGACAGTTTGGCAGCGCTGCACTGGTTGCAAAGGCAAGGGTGTACACAAATCATCTTCAAATACTGTTCCACGTTTGACTCGACCCCAGACGGCAACATCGGTCCCGTCGCCGACGCCTTAGCCGAAGAACTCGGGGCCACTGGCGTTGTCGTCTGCCCCGCATTCCCGACGACAGGGCGCACGATCTATCAGGGCCATTTGTTCGTGAATGATATGTTGCTGAGCGATTCAGGGATGCAGAACCACCCGCTCACCCCGATGACTGACCCCGATATTCGGCGCTGGTTACGCCATCAAACGGCCTCAGACGTGGGGCATTTGCCTTTGACGACAGTGCTGCAAGGCCCTGACAAGGTACGACAGGCCTTGGCTGCGACCACCGACCGGTTCGTGGTCGCGGATGCCGTGACCGACAGTGACCTGCTTACCCTTGGCGCCGCCTTGGCGGGTGCACCTTTGATCACAGGCGGATCTGGCATAGCGCTTGGATTGCCCGCGAACTTCCCCGGGCGTGCAGGGCATAATGCGAAATCAACCGGGCCGGTGACAGTTTCAGGGCCCGCAGCCATTCTGGCCGGGTCGTGTTCGGGTGCCACGCGTGGCCAGATTGACGTTCACAAAGAAAACCACCCATGCTTAGCGATTGACGTGCCAAGCGTGATGGACGGGACCGTAACTGTTGAAACGCTGATAGCCTTTTATGAGGCCAACGAAGGTTCAAAGCCTTTAGCCTATTCCTCGGGGTCGCCCGAACAGGTCCGCGCACTTCAAGATCAATACGGACGAGAGCAACTGGCGCAAACC
This sequence comes from uncultured Paracoccaceae bacterium, assembly GCA_938016515.1. Taxonomy (GTDB): domain Bacteria; phylum Pseudomonadota; class Alphaproteobacteria; order Rhodobacterales; family Rhodobacteraceae; genus Yoonia. The sequence goes on along the minus strand of CALILP010000084.1, from coordinate 1,899 downwards.
CTCGACACACTCTTCGCGGATACAGCAACCGCGCTTATCAAGAAGGGATACCGGCGTATCGTCATCGCTGGCGGCGAAACATCAGGGGCCGTCGCGCAAGCCGTTGCTGCCGAACTGGCCTCGCCTGCGATGATGATCGGTCAAGAGATCGACCCTGGTGTGCCGGTTTTGACCGTTGGACAAAGCAATCCAGTCGCATTGGCGCTGAAATCCGGTAACTTTGGTGCATCCGACTTCTTTGCAAAAGCGCTGGACGTGATGGCGACAACTTCATGACAGACGCAGAACACCAATTGCGTCATGACATGGTGCGTCTGTGCCGGTCCCTCTTTGACCGTGGGTTTTCGGTGGGGACGGCGGGGAACGTCTCTGCGAAACTGCCCGATGGCATCCTGATGACGCCAACGAATGCGACCCTTGGGTCGCTTGAGGCCGCACGGATTTCAAAGATCGACGCGGCTGGTAACCACGTCTCTGGCGATAAACCGTCGAAGGAGGTGTTCCTGCATCAGGCCTTCTACGAAACCCGCCCAGAGGCTGGCGCTGTGGTGCACTTGCATTCGACATGGGCCACCGCGATCTCGTGCCTTGCGGACACCGATCCCGATGACTGCATTCCGCCGCTGACGCCTTATGTTGTTATGCGTGTGGGGCGCGTCAAACTGCTGCCCTATGTAAAACCCGGCGATCCCCGCACGGGTGATATGATCCGCGACCTTGACGGCGACTACTCTGCCGTTTTGCTTGCCAATCACGGACCTGTTGTGAGTGGCAAAACCCTGTTTTCTGCGGTTTGTGCCGCAGAAGAGCTTGAGGAAACTGCCAAGCTTGTCGTCGCCTTGCAGGGGAAGAAGTCTCGGCTTTTGACCGATGAACAAGTTACTGAACTTCGCACGACCTTTGGACAGATTTGAGGACCCACATGAAAACCGCTGACCTGATCGACACCCACGCCAAAGACCTAACGCTCGTCCACCTACCATTTCGGCAGTTCGGAACAGTGCCTGACTTTGCCGCTCCGATACAAACCATTCGCTGTTTTGAAGACAACACCGTCCTACGTGCCCAGCTTGAGACGCCAGGCGAGGGCCGCGTGCTTGTCGTTGATGGTGGCGGCTCGACGCGGATTGCCATCCTCGGGGACATCCTTGCCGATCTAGCGATCAAGAATGGCTGGGCCGGGTTGGTTATGAACGCCTCTATCCGCGACAGCGCTGAAATCAATGGAATGAACACGCTGGTCTTCGCGCTTGCCACCAGCCCGGTCAAAAGCGCCAAGCTGGGGTGGGGCGAGGTTGGTGGGCAGATCAGCTTTGGCGGTGTCACATTTACCCCGGGCGATTGGGTCTATGGTGATGCCGACGGTGTCTTACACAGCACGAAGAAACTGGTCTGACACGGGAACGCACCCGCCATGAAATTGCAAACCATCAAGACCGCGAACCAAGAGCTTCAAGTGGTCGACCTGCGGACAGAACTTGGCGCGCGACTAGAAAAGCTACCGGTCTGCATTCGACTTCTGTGTGAAAATCACATTCGGGCAGGGGGGTCGTTGGAGCCGTTCTTGCAAGGCGACGAGGCGTTTGAATTCACGTTTCGGCCCAACCGGTTGCTGATGCATGACACCACCTGCACGCCCGCCTTGGCGGATGTGGCGGGCCTGCGGGATGCCTTGGCAGACGCGGGCGTTGATCCGACTGTTCTGTCGCCGACCTTGCCTGTCGACGTTTCCGTTGATCATTCTGTGGCCGTCGATGCCTTCGGCGTGCCCGACGCCTTGCAACATAACGCGACCACGGAATTTGCCCGTAACAGCGAACGCTATGCCTTCATGAAATGGGCGTCCCGCACCATGGATGGTTTGCATGTCCACCCGCCGGGCAGCGGGATCATGCACAC
>CALILP010000083.1 GCA_938016515.1 uncultured Paracoccaceae bacterium | reverse complement strand
TCAAGCTGCTGCACAATCCGGGCCGCGTCATGCAGGTCTTGCACAGTGCTTTCCCGGTAGTTGCGGCCATGCACGTCAACCATATGCACTGCAGCGCCAGCGGTTCCGTAATGGACTTTGGTGCCGGATAAATCGAGGTCGTATTGCGGATCGCGTGCACACAAGGTTACGTCCTTGGCGGCAAGGGCCAGCATCTTTTCGACAAGCGCCCGCGGAAAGCGCAGACGTTTGTCGTCGCCGTAGATTGCCCCGGCGGCCGTCATAACCTGCACACCGCTTTCAGGGGCATCAATCAGGCCGATCTGCTCTAGGGCTACAAGGGCCGCTTCATAAATGCGCGCGACGTCGGCGTCAGACAGCGGGTTGTAGGTCCCACCGGACATTCCTGCGCGAATGGGGCGCTTGTCTTCCGTCAGGGGTGCGGCCCGCATTGCATGGCGTGCGGCACGCCCGCCAGATCGCGCTGGACGCCCGCGGCGGGAAGCTGGTGTTTCATCGTTCATTGTTTTGGCTCTCTGTACTGATCTGAAGGAAATGTTCAGTTCAGTGCAGGTCGCCCGCGTGCTGCACGACCACGGCGCGCACCAATTGTGCGCAGGACCCGGATGGATGTGATGAATGGATGTGGCACGCGACGTCTCCTGCTGAATAGATTGGCAGGAAAAAAACGAACGTCTTGCGCAAATGCGACAGGATGTCGTTTTTAGCATGTCTATAGGAACCATTGCGCACCGGCAGGCTTTGGCCGTCCGGATCGCTGCTTTTGCGCAAGAAAATGTGCAATTTGGGGGGCAGTGTCACAGCCCTGTGAAACCCCCTTCTTTGCGGTGAACCAATCCCAATATCGCGTGTTCAAGACCACATAACCAACTATTTTGGAGACTACACATGACACGTTTTCTGACAGCCGCACTGATTGCAGCCCCGCTTACCGCTGCTGGCTCTTTCGTACAGGCGGGCGGTTTGTCCGAGCCTGTGGTGGCACCAACCCCGGTTCCCGTTGCAGCCCCGGCCCCAATTCCTACTGGTCGTGACTGGACAGGTTTTTATGCAGGTGGATCGCTGGGATACGGAGACGTCGATGTTGACGGCGTGGACGGTGACTTTGAAGGTCTGACCTTTGGCGGTCATGCAGGCTACAACTATGACCTTGGCAGCATCGTTGTCGGTGGTGAACTGGAGGCCATGGGCACCAACGATTTCACCCTTGATGGTGGCGATCTTGAACTCGACACTGTTTTGCGCGCCAAAGTCCGCGCAGGCTATGATGCGGGCGCTTATCTGCCATATGTAACCGCGGGTTGGGCGCAGGCCACAGTTGATGGTGGTGCTGCCGGCGAGCTGGAAGACGACGGCTACTTCTACGGTGTTGGTCTGGACTATGCTTTGTCTGACGCCTTCACCGTCGGGGGCGAATATCTGCGCCACGAGTTTGAAGACTTTGACGGCGGTGGTGATATCCAAGCTGATACTGTTGCGCTGCGGGTGTCTTACAACTTCTAAGCCAATCTGTATCAGTATGATGGCGGCGCAGGGTCCCCACGCCGCCATCATTCATTCTAGGTCTGGCGCGCGCCTTTCAAAAGTAGGGCATCAACGTCAAGGCCAGTCCCTTTCGCCAACAAATCATGATGGCCATCATTCAACATCTGGGCCGCGGTGTCGTAGATCGCGCGATGGGTGACCCGTGCCAAGGCCGCGCCGACAGACAGCCGCGCTGCCCCCATTTTCGCAAAGTCCGCCCGGCTGAGATCCACAAATCGACCAGCAACAAGAACATTGACTGGCTTTGTCAGCGCGGCGACAATCTTGGCTGTGTCTTCGACGGACCTTGCCATCGGCGCATACAGACAATCCGCTCCTGCTGCCTCAAACGCCTGAAGGCGTCCGATAGCCTCATCACAGTCATAGGCCCGCGTCATGATGCCATCTGCACGCGCTGTCAGGACAAAGTCGTTGGGTAAGGCACGCGCCGCACTGGCGGCGGCTTTGATCCGTTCCACAGCAAGGTCAAAATCGTAGGCGTCGTCACTTGGCAGGATGATGTCTTCGATACAGATGCCTGCCAGACCAATCTCTGCTGCTTGCCGGACGGTTTCTGCACAGGTATCGGGATCATCCCCAAAGCCGTTCTCAAAATCCCCCTGAACCGGTAGGTCAGTCGCTGCGACGATGTCTTGTGCATGCGCCAGCGCCTCGTCCCGCGTCAATGTCCCGCCATCTGGTCGGCCCATCGTAAAGGCGTGCGCTGCAGATGAGGTCGCAATCGCCTGTGCGCCCATACCTGCCAGCATTCTTGCAGACCCAATGTCCCAGACATTTGCCAATAAAAACGGATTGCCCGGCTGATGCAAAGCCCGGAATGTGGCGCCGATATCTGTCATGGTCTGTCCTTTTCTGCGTATGATTTTTCAAGAGCGATCAGCCGATCTTTCCGCCAAAGCCCACCGCCATATCCGGTCAGCGATCCATCGGCCCCAATCACGCGGTGACACGGGATCAGAATGGCGATTTGATTGGACCCGTTCGCGCGCGCAACGGCCCGCGTGGCTGATGGCCGACCGATTGCTTTGGCAAGGGTGCCGTAGGTGCGCGTTTCACCCGCTGGAACGTTTTGCAAATGCCGCCAAACCTCCTGGGTGAAAGGGCTGCCGTGCAAAGTCAGCGGAATGTCGAAACGGTCGCTTTCGCCAGCGAAAAAGTGGCTGAGCTGCTGGTTTAACCTGTCGTGCAGCATATATTGGCCCAAAGAAATCGGGTGTGCCTGATGCAATTTGCGCAGTTCCGTAGGCAGTGCTTTGCGGTCTGTAAACTCCAACAGATGCAGGCTGTGTCTGTCCGCAACAGCGATCATTGGCCCCAGATCGGTCTCGATCCAATGTGCCCGCAATATCGCGTCTTTTGGCAAGTCTGCCGCCCGAAGCCCCAGCCAGCGACTGAACGCCTGCCGAAACGCTGATGCGCTTTCAAATCCCGCTGCCACTTGTGCATCGACCATGCGTCCGCCGCTTTGCAACGTGGTGAACCCCTGCGCCAGTCGGCGTTGCCGTGCCAGATCAAGAAAGGTGATCCCCAAACTGCGCTTAAACGCGCGCCGGATCGTTGACGGATCATAGCCGCGTGTGGCGATATCAGCTTCAGACCAGCGATAGTCGGGATTTGCGTCCAGCTCTTGCAAAAGATCTGCGACTGCTGGGTCTGCGTCTTGATACAAGGGTTTACACCGCTTGCAGGGCCGAAAGCCTGCCGCCAAACAGTCGGCAGGCGCATCAAACCAGCGGCAATTGGCACGCTTAGGTTTGCGGGCAGGGCAAGACGGCCTGCAGAAGACGCCGGTCGTGGTCACGCCAACCCAAGCACGCCCATCGAAGCCTGCATCGCGGGCAATCAAGGCGTCATAGAGGACATCTTCGGAAGGTAGGTCAAACAACATAAGATCACCCTATGCGATTCCCGCATGTCATGCCGTCGAAATTCGGGCGCGGCTTTAGGCTACGTGCAAAACGGGCGGATTGCCTGACCTGAGAGTTTTGCAACGCGTGGGTTTCACCCCACCTACGTTTGGCTTTGCGCAAACCGGACAATCCGATGCAAAGCGTCCACGTAGGCCGCGTCATCGGTCGTCATGGCGATCCGAATATGGCCCGCGGCAGCCGCACCAAAGCTTGCACCGGGCATCACTGCAATATGTTCTGCGTCCAGCAAAGCGTTTGCAAAGGCGTCACCATCCATACCGATCGCCCGGACATCCAGCATCACATACATGCCGCCATGAGGTTGCACGGCTTGCAGCACATTTTGTCCGGCCAAGGCCTTTAGCGTCAATGTGCGCCGCCGTTGAAACGGCGCAGCAACCTTTTGTTCCAATGCAAAGCCTGCATTCAAACCAAACAGGGCAGCCTGCTGTATATAGCCGGGGACACCATACGTTGTGTTAGTGGCCAGATCGCTTAGGTGTTCCACCATATCTGGCGGCGCGCAAACCCAGCCGATGCGACTACCAGTCATCGCATGGCTTTTCGACATAGATCCAATCACCAGCGTCCGGTCCATCATGCCCGGCAACGCGCGGGGCGACAGATGGGTGCCTTCCCAGATTTGGGTGTCGTAAACTTCATCCGAGATCAGCCACAGATCGTGATCGATACAGACGTGCGCGATATCGTCCAGGGTCGCCTGATCATAAATGACGCCGGTTGGGTTATTTGGCGTGTTGATCAGCAGCGATTTCGCACCCACGGCCTGTGCCGCAATATCAGACGCCTGTGGCAAAAAACCATGCGCGGGGCTTGCGGGAATCGCGACCGGGACACCGCCAACGCCACGGATTGTTCCGGGATATGTGGCGTAATATGGATCAACATAAAGGGCGGTATCACCAGCATCCAAAGCAGCAAGATGGGCGGCAAACAGACCAGCCTGACCTCCCGGCATGATCATGATATTCTCGCGCGTTGTCGGGACCCCTGAACGCAAAGCAATCCGTGCGGCAACCGCATCCCGCAAGGCAGGCATGCCAGCAATCGGCGCGTATCCGGTCTGACCCTCTTTTGCAGCTGCATGCATGGCATCCAGAATGGTCGCATCGGTTGGGATGTCATGCTCGCCTTGGGTCAACTCAATAACGGGCGTCCCATCAGCGATCATGGCACGGGACCGCTCAAACAGCTCCCAACCGTCAGAACCGCCGCCATTAATTGTCATCAATCGTGTTGATACTTGCATAAGACCACGCAAGCCCGAGCCGGTTTGCGAAGTCAACCCACAGACTTCGTTAGATTGCGGGGACCGGGGCCTTCTACTGCTTTGCTGTCGTCGGGATTATAGAGGTGACAGGCCTTCAGGCTCAGACAGCCACAGCCAATACACCCATCCAGTTTGTCACTCAGCTCTTCAAGTGCACAAATCCGGGCTTTGATATCCCGGCGGAACCCTTTTGCGATCCGAGACCAGTCGGCTTTGGTTGGAGCCTTATGTGCGGGCAGGGGCTGTAGATGTGCGGCGATCTCGGCCAAGCCAAAGCCCATCCCCTGGGCGGCCATCACGAAAGACAAGCGTCGCAAGTCATGACGTCCGTACCGACGGTGCCCGCCTGCGTTACGGACAGGATGTACAATCCCGTGAGTCTCGTAAAACCGGATTGCAGAAACGGCAAGCCCGGTGCGGTCTGCAAGGTCGCCGATCGTCAACCCTTGGGGCGATTTTAATGCCATGAAGAAAATCCTTGATCTCAAGTTAACTTGAGGAATGAGAAAGGAAGAACATCAAAGAATCAAGAGGATCTTGCCATGAGACATTCTAAAACGACACGCTACTGCGCACCGCCTGACGTGCTGCGCCTGCTTGAAAGGGACGGTCTGGGGTGGGGGCATGACCTGCAATGCGGGGCCTTCAGAGCCCCAAACCCACCCAAACAGAAGGACAGCAAGTGATGGCACAGCTGGAACATGTGAACGTGACTGTGGCGGACCCACAAGGTATGGCGGCGCTGCTAGGCGAGCTCTTCGGCTGGAAGGTCCGGTGGGAAGGTGCAGCACTTAGCGGGGCTGGGTATACAGTGCATGTGGGGACGAAAGACACGTATGTTGCCTTATACACCGGCAGCGATGGAGACCCGGTGACGCCAAGCGGTACCAGCTACAACCGCATTGCGGGGCTCAACCATATCGGGGTTATCGTCGATGATCTGGATGCTACGGAAATGAAGGTTATGGCGCTTGGCCTAAAGACCCACAGTCACGCAGATTACGAACCCGGACGCAGGTTCTACTTCGACACGCCGTATGACATTGAGATTGAAGTTATCAGCTATACCTGAACCCTATGCCGCACCTGCCACGACGGTGCGGCACCCACCCGGTAAACGGCTTCTTTGATCCGTTATTTGGCCGCCGGAGGCATCAACATCAGCCTGCAGGTGGATCAATGCGTGACCAAAATCAAATATGTCTTGCGCGCGTCAGCGCGCGCATTTGGATCAAACGTGGACGGGCAGGTGGGATCAGGGCATTCCTGCCGCAATGGCCTCACGGGTCTTTTTTGGCAAAGCCTTGAAGATGATATCGTAAGATGTGGCGATCCGATGGGCTGCGTCATCGGGGGCGGCGTCAAAACCCAACAGCACCCAGGACTTATGAAAATAGGGGGCCTTGGTGGCAACACCGGCGTCAATCAACATCTGCGCTGTTTCCACGCTATCGGTCTTGGTGCAAAATCCATCGATCCGATCACCAAAACAGACAAACATTTTTCCACCAACTTTCCAGCTATCCAATTCAGTCGTTGGGTCGGCGGCAGTCGCGCCGGGGTGTGTCGTGCAAAGGCTGTTAATCTCATCGCGGGTCATGGCGGGTCCTTTTTGCTGTTACAAATTATCCTAGACGCAGGCGGCCCGCGCTGCTACCCAGACGACATGAGCCAAAGCATCTGCATCATTTGCTGCATTATCTCCTGCTGACACTGTCGCGGGCTGCTCTTTCACGTTTCATCTGATCCAAGAAATCGCTAAGCCCGCAAACGCAACCCGTTTGCCATAGAGGCCGTTCCGATGACGACGATCCGACTACACAACACTGCCACGCGCAAGAAAGAGGATTTTGCCCCCCTCGATGACTCCGATGTGCGGATGTATGTCTGTGGGCCGACGGTCTATGACCGAGCACATTTGGGCAACGCGCGTGCAGCTGTCGTGTTTGACACCCTCTATCGGTTGTTGCGCCGTGTGTATGGCGAAAATCATGTCACCTATGTGCGCAATTTCACAGACATAGATGACAAGATCAACGCAAGGGCGGCTGAAACAGGAAGGCCCATCGGTGAGATCACGGTAGAGACGACACAGTGGTACTTGGATGACATCGGCGCGGTTGGCGCGCTGCAACCGTCGATCAAAGGCAAAGATCACCAAAAGGCAATGCCCCGCGCAACAGCCTGGATTGCACCGATGGTGGCAATGATCCAAGACCTGATCGCCAAAGGCCATGCTTACGCAGCAGAGGGACACGTCTTGTTCGCTGTGGAAAACTACGCGGATTATGGCAAACTATCAGGGCGGTCGATTGACGATATGATCGCGGGGGCACGGGTTGAAGTTGCGCCGTACAAGCGCAATCCGATGGACTTTGTCCTCTGGAAGCCCTCAACGAACGATCAGCCTGGCTGGGACAGCCCTTGGGGCCGGGGCCGTCCGGGTTGGCATATCGAATGCTCGGCAATGGCCGCCGAACTACTGGGTGAGAGTTTCGATATTCACGGCGGGGGGAACGACCTGCAATTTCCCCATCACGAAAACGAAATCGCGCAGTCTACATGCGTGGGTCATGGGTTCGCGCGCTATTGGCTGCACAATGAGATGTTGCAGGTTGAGGGCAAGAAGATGTCCAAGTCGCTGGGCAATTTCTTTACTGTCCGGGATCTGCTGGATCAGGGCATTCCGGGCGAAGTGATCCGTTTTGTGATCCTCGGGACGCATTACCGAAAGCCGATGGATTGGACGGACGACAAGCGTATTGCGGCAGAGAAAACCCTGCGCAAATGGCGCAGGCAGACGGCCGGTGTCACACTGGATCTGACGCAGGAACAAGCGAGTGCGATCCTGGCCGATGACCTGAACGTCTCAGAAGTTATCAAGCGGCTGCATCAGCTGTCTGACGATGGGGACGTGGCGGCATTAAAGGCTACTGCAAGTGTCGTCGGCTTGCTGGATGACAGCTTAGGGGCTTGGGCTGCGGAGGTTGATCTGACCGGGTTGGCGGGTCAGCTGCGCGACTTACGTCAGGTGGCCATGCAGACGAAGGACTTTGGACCTGTGGATGCATTTAAACAGGCTTTGGTTGCGGCGGGTGTCGAAGTGAAGATGTCGAAAGACAACGTCGATCTGAGGCCTGCCGTCGGCTTTGATCCGGCAAAACTTGAGGGCCTGAGATGACAATTTTTCCAGAAAAATTGGGGACAAATTTTCTAGAAAATTTGCGTGTCGCGCAGGTGGCGTCATGACCAAGGATCGCCTTTATCTGTTCGACACAACCTTGCGCGATGGCCAGCAAACGCAGGGTGTTCAATTCTCGACAGCTGAAAAGCAACAGATCGCCCTTATGCTGGACGCTTTGGGGATCGACTATATCGAAGGGGGCTGGCCCGGTGCGAACCCAACCGACAGCGCCTTTTTTGACGCAGCACCCAAAACACGCGCCACGATGACAGCCTTCGGTATGACCAAGCGGTCCGGCCGGTCTGCTGAAAATGACGATGTGCTGGCTGCCGTGATGAACGCGGGCACGCCTGCGGTTTGTCTGGTTGGCAAATCCAGCGCTTTTCAGGTGACAGACGCGCTTGGAATCACGTTGGGTGACAACACTGAAAACCTGCGCGCGAGCTTTGCCCACCTTGTGGCCCAAGGCCGCGAGGCCCTGTTTGATGCCGAGCACTTTTTTGACGGCTACAAGACTGACCCCGACTATGCTCTGAAAGCAGTTCATACCGCCTTTGATGCCGGGGCCCGGTGGATCGTCTTATGTGACACCAACGGCGGCACCCAACCTGCAGAGATCAGCGCGATCGTGTCAGATGTGATCGCCAGCGGCATTCCGGGGGATCGCCTTGGGATCCATACCCACAATGATACCGAACAGGCCGTTGCGGGTGCCTTGGCCGCTGTCCTTGCAGGTGCGCGCCAGATTCAGGGTACGTTAAACGGTTTGGGCGAACGCTGTGGCAACGCCAACTTGACTGCCATCATCCCAACGCTGCTGTTGAAAGAACCCTTTTCCAGTCAATTTGAGACAGGTGTGACCCATGCGGCTCTGAAAGACCTGCGGATCGTCAGCCGTACACTTGATGATATTCTCAATCGGGTGCCCGCCAAACAGGCGGCCTATGTGGGGGCCTCTGCTTTTGCTCATAAGGCCGGGTTGCACGCCAGTGCCATTCTCAAGAACCCAACCACCTATGAGCACATTGATCCTGCCACCGTCGGCAATACCCGCATTGTGCCGATGTCCAATCAGGCCGGCCATTCAAACCTGCGTAAACGTCTGGCCGAGGCTGGTCTTGAGGTTGCCAGGGACAATCCGGCTTTGCCCCGGATTCTTGATCGCGTGAAGGCCCGCGAGGCCAAAGGGTATTCCTATGATACCGCTCAGGCCAGTTTCGAGTTGCTCGCCCGTGCAGAGCTCGGCCTTTTACCTGTGTTCTTTGAGGTCAAGCGTTACCGCGTCACGGTTGAACGGCGCCGCAACAAGTACGGCGACATGATTTCGCTGTCCGAAGCCGTTGTGGTGGTCAAGCTGGATGGCAAGAAAGTCCTGAACGTCTCTGACAGTTTGGGTGAAGACGGGTCTGATCAGGGCCCTGTGAACGCCTTGAACAAAGCCTTGAGCAAAGATCTGGGCAAGTACCAGACTTTGATTGATGAAATGAAGTTGGTCGACTTTAAGGTCCGCATCACAAATGGCGGCACCGATGCTGTCACACGCGTGATCATCGACACCGAAGACGGTCAGGGCAAGGTCTGGTCCACTGTTGGTGTGTCCGCCAACATCGTGGATGCGTCGTTTGAGGCCCTGTTGGATGCGATCAACTGGAAATTGGTCCGCGATGGGGCATCTGTCTGAAAGATGAGTTGTTTTGGCGAAATGAAGGTGGGGTTGTGACAGTCAACGCCTGTGCCGCTTTGGTTCAAACGGGGGATCCGGACCGGTTTCTGGCAGCGATGGCTGCCCCTCCTGCGGTCCGTGGCCCCTTGTTTGTGCTGTATGCCCTGAACCTTGAGGTCGCCAAGGCCCCGTTTGTGACCCAAGAAGCCATGATTGCCGAAATGCGACTTCAATTCTGGCGTGACACGATAGCTGACGCTGTCAGTGACAAGCCGGTCCGGGCCCATGAGGTGGCCGGGCCACTGGCTGATATGATCCGAAAACATAAACTTCCCGAAGAGATGCTGGACCAGATGGTCGCCGCCCGGCGGTTTGATATCTACCCCGATGATCCGGGCCAAAGCGGGCTTGATCTGGACACGTATTTGCGGCGCACCGGGGGCCACCTGATAGCGTTGACTGGGTTGAGCTGTGGGATGGATTTGGGGCTCACGGATGCAGCCTGTGATGTCGGGCAGGCGATGGGGACCGCCCTTTGGCTGCGGGCGGTTCCGGATTTGGTGGGTCACAAACGTGTTGCGGCTGATGATCTGGACAGTGACGTGCTGGTTGCACGGGCGCAGCATGCCTTGGATTTGTTGCAGTCCGGGCGCCACGTTCGTTTTGGTCCGGCAGTGCCAGCCTTGCGCGCAGCGTGGTTGACTGGACCTATCCTTGCTCAAGCCATTGATGACCCCCGGCGTGTCATTGAAGGGACCCTTGCAGTGTCGGAGTTTCGCCGCAGAGGTGGGTTGCTTAGCAGGTCGGTCCTTGGACGCTGGTAATCAGGTGATCTTGTGGCGTCGTCCGTGGAAGGCCAGCCATATCAATGCCCCGCCTGCCAGAACCAGAAACGGGATCATCGCGTAGTTGACCGCCGACCACCCTTCGACGGGTGAGCCGCCAGAACAATTCATCAGCCCGCCGGATGCTAGCGACGCAAATGTGACAAACCCGAAGACCAGCATATCGTTCATGCCCTGGGCCACCCCGCGTTCGTTTGGGCTGTGGCTGGAAGACAGCATCGACGTGGCCCCGATGAACCCAAAATTCCATCCTAGACCAAGCAAGATCAGGCCCGCATAAAAGCTCCATAAAGCTGGATCGCCGCCTCCAACTTCAATACCCAAAAGGGCAGCAGCACCGGCTCCCGCAAGAATGACCAGACCTGTTCCGATAATTTTCTCGACACCGAAGCGAGCAATCAAATGTCCGGTAAAGAAGGATGGTGCGAACATGGCCAAGACGTGGGCAGATACGATGTCATTGGCGTCTGCCGCTGTGAACCCGCACCCAACCACGGCAAGCGGGGTTGATGTCATCACGAGGTTCATCAACGCATAGCTGACCATGCCGCAAATGATGGCCACAACGATGCGTGGGTCCTGCAGCAATTCCTTTCGGGTGCGACCGGATGTGTCAGCTGGTGTGGGGTCCGTTTTTGACCCCTTGGGCAGGTCCAGGCCAAAGAACAGCAACAAACCAACAAGGTTGAGGCAAACGATTGCGACATAAGTGCCCAGGAAGGGGATGACAAAGACCTCACCGACAAGCTTGTTCAATTGAGGTCCCACGATTGCAGAGGCAAGCCCACCTGCCATGACATAAGAAATCGCTTTGGGTCGAAAGCTCTCGCTGGCCGTATCCGCTGCTGCAAAGCGGTAAAAGCCCTGCGCTGACATGTAGACACCGGAAAGATATGACCCAACCAGCAGGAACAAGAAACTTTGGGTGTAGAGCCCATAGGCGCTGATTGCGGCGCCGGCCGCACCCCCTAAGGCACCGATGACGAACCCAAACCGGCGGCCGCGACGTTGCATCAGCGGGCTGATCCAGGGTGCAGTTGTCATCGACCCAAAAACGATAAAGGAAATCGGAAGTGTCGCAAGGCAGGGGTTGGATGTCAGCATGCCGCCGACAAGGCCTCCGACAACGAACAGCATCGGCATTTGGGCGCCAAGAATCGCCTGAGCGGCGACCAAAACGGCGACGTTGCGTTTGGCGCGGCTATCAGAAACGACTGTCATGGGGCTATCGGTAGACCTCTGTCCGTGGACTGTCCATGTGTCAGATCAAGCGGCATCAATAATGTGCGCAAACGAGCCGGAAACCTGTCCATTGATCAGACCCATATCTGGCAATTTCGCACCCGTTGCATCTGCCGCTTGGAATAAGGGCGTGCCTTCTGCACGCAGGGTTGTGGCATAGTGGAATTCGTGGGCTGACCACGTGCCTTGGAGCGGTCCGGCCGCGGCTGTGAGGCTCCGATAGCCAAGGTGCAATTTGCGATGCGCGAAAGATGTCTCCAACGCAAGCAGTCCGGCCATTTGATGCGTCGCACCTTCTGCGTCGGTTAAGGTTTGACCAAGGGTCATGTAGCCCCCACATTCGCCGTAAACTGGTGTATCGTCGGCCGCTTTGCGCAGGGTCGACAGGAAAGTGTCGTTCGACGCGAGCTGGCCAGCGTAAAGTTCTGGATAACCGCCAGGCAAAAACACAAAGTCAGCCTCGGGTACCGGATCATTCGCCAAAGGCGAAAACGGAAGGACAGTTGCGCCTGCGTTTTGCCAGTCCGCAAGCTGATGCGGGTAGGCAAATGCGAAAGCCGTATCTTGGGCAATCGCGATACGTTGGGCGGGTGGCGCGATACGGCGACTGTGCTGTTTGGCAGTGATGGCCGATAGATTTGGCAAGGCGTTAAGATCAAGGTGATCTTGCATCAAACGCGCTGCATCGTCGAGGAAGGCGTCGAGGTTATTGCGTTCAGAAGCTTGCACCAACCCCAAGTGGCGGGATGGATGGGTGATCGTAGCACTGCGGGGGATTGCACCGATAACTGGGATGTCTAAGGGGGCCAAGGCATCTTGCAGCATTTTGGCATGTCGTGGTGATCCGACCTTATTGAGAACAAGGCCCGCGATCTTGATCGCCGGGTCATGTGACGCAAAGCCACGAACAAGCGGTGCGACAGACTGCGCCATCCGGGATGCGTCAATAACCAAGACCACCGGCAGGTTCAAGATACAGGCAAGGTCTGCAGTTGCACCTTTGCCATGCGGGGGAGCACCATCAAACAAGCCCATCGCACCTTCAATGATCAGTGGACTGCCGGATGCGAGGTCTTTAATCCGATCTGGCGACATGGCCCAAGCGTCGAGGTTCAGGCAGGGTTTACCGCAGGCCGCGGCATGGAAACGGGGGTCGATGTAGTCTGGGCCGGATTTTGCACCCCGAATTGTACGACCGTTCTGCTTGAGCGCACGCAATAGGCCCAAAGTGATGGTGGTCTTGCCAGAGCCAGAAGCGGGGGCTGCGATGATAAAACTCATGTGGCGGGCGACGATTTTTCTAGAAAAATCGAACAAATTTTCTGGAAAATTTGTGCCTTCATCGCATCAAGCGGATTCAGCTGGCCGACCCCGTCCGAGTGGATCGAGGTTGCGCGGGGCCACACCCGCCGCCATGCTTTGCCAATCGAGGACCTGGCGCATCAGCACAGACGATCCGACGCAGATGATTGCAGGTGGGGACATGCCAGATGCCGCGATGTCAGCGACAATCTCGCCCAATGTTGTCTCTAGGACCTGCTGATCTTTTGTCGTGGCTGTGGTGACAACCGCAACCGGCTCGCTTGCGGGCCGTCCAGCTTTGAGTAGCTGTGCGGTGATATGGGCGATGTGCTTCATGCCCATATAGATCACCAACACTTGTGATCCGTCGCTGATGGCCTGCCAGTTTAAGGACCCTGTCGCATTACCGGATTGATCATGTCCGGTAATAAACGTCACCGATTGGTTCACATCCCTATGGGTCACAGGAATACCAGCGTAGGCTAATCCGCCAATACCAGCAGAAATGCCGGGAATAATCCGAATAGGGACCCCATGTTGCACAAGCGTTTGGGCTTCTTCACCGCCGCGTCCGAACACAAAGGGATCGCCCCCTTTGAGGCGCAGCACACGTTTGCCCGCACGCGCCAGATCAACCAGTCGCAACGAAATGTCCCGCTGTTTCGCGGATGGCTTGCCGCCACGTTTGCCTGCATAGACATGGTCTGCCTGCGGTGCCCAAGACAGGATGGCTTCCTGCACCAGCGCATCGTAAATCACCACATCCGCCTGCCGCAGCGCATTTACTGCATGCATGGTCAGCAATCCCGGATCTCCGGGGCCTGCGCCACACAGCCATACCCAGCCGGGCTCCAGTTGGGGCCATGCGTGGGCCGGAAGGGGGACGTCTTGTACCATGCCCTTGTTATGCCCCGCGATTGTCCTCGAGGAAAGAGGGCGAACGACGTTAACTTGTCCATTGGCGGCAAGTCATCGTGCTCTTATAGTCTGTCGCATGACGGCACGTTCCTCCCGCAAACCTGAAACTGCATTGCGCCGTGGTTGGACCACAGGCGCTTGTGCGACGGCTGCGACAAAGGCGGCCCTGATCCGATTATGGAGCGATCAGACACCCGATCGTGTTTCAGTGAACTTGCCAAAAGGAGACGTGTTTACGCCAGCTGTAGAAGACTGCCACCTGGTAGAGGGCGGCGCGACGGCCACCATTCAAAAGGACGCTGGTGATGATCCAGATGTGACGCATAAGGCAAGGATCACCGTCGTTGTCGGTCCTTCCGACGGCGGCGTTGTGTTTCGCGCAGGCGAGGGCGTGGGGACCGTGACCAAACCGGGATTGCCAATCGCTGTCGGAGAGCCCGCGATTAACCCAGTTCCGCGCGCGATGATGGACGAAGTGGTGGCAGAGCTTGCCGCCCAATACGCAGTCGCGCCTGATGTGACGATCACGGTGTCCGTTGCAGATGGTGCAGCACTTGCCACAAAAACCTGGAACCCGCGCCTTGGCATTGCCGGAGGCCTGTCGATCCTTGGTACAACGGGTATTGTCCGTCCGTTTTCCTGCGCGGCTTGGATCGCTTCGATCCACCGGGGGATTGACGTGGCCCGCGCAGATGGCGTCACCCATGTGGCAGGCTGTACCGGTGCGACTTCAGAAACGGTCGTTCAGGCGCTTTATCAGCTTCCCGATCATGCGATGCTGGACATGGGAGACTTTGCGGGTGGCATGCTCAAGTATCTCGCCAAACACCCGATTGAACGGGTCACTATTGGCGGTGGCATCGGCAAGATGACAAAGCTGGCACAGGGCGCAATGGATTTGCATTCGGGCCGGTCGCAAGTGGATTTCGACCAGCTGGCCCGACTAGCGAACTCACCAGATGTCGCCAAAGCCAATACCGCGTTGGAGGCGCTGGACATCGTTGGACCCTCCCTTGGTCAAACCGTGGCCGAGGCGGCCCTTCACCGCGTCGCCAATGCATTTCCCGCGATTAATTTTGATACCGTTGTGATCAATCGTGCTGGCGACATTGTCGGTCAGGCGTCATGACCCTACTGATCCTTGCGGGAAGTGGCGAGGCAAAGACTTTGGTGCGTGCTGTTGCCGCGGCTGGCTTAGACGCTGTCGCGTCCCTTGCAGGGGCAACGCGGACACCTGCAAAACTGGACGTGCCAACCCGGACCGGTGGGTTCGGTGGGGAAGACGGCTTTCGGGGGTATCTGCAAAGCGCCAACGTCAAAGCCGTCGTAGATGCGACCCATCCCTTTGCCCATCGGATCACGGACCGGACGGCCCGCGTTTGCCGCGACCTCGCCCTTCCTTATTTGCAGGTTTTGCGCCCGCAGTGGGAACCAGAAGACGGCGACACATGGACTTTTATTGACCGCGAAGAAGAGGCCGCCCCCTTCGTGCGTCCCGGTCAAACGGTGTTTTTGGGAACCGGACGTCAGACCCTCCGCAGGTTTGCGAACCTCACGGACTGCCGCATCATATGCCGCCAGATTGATCCACCGACGGGACCATTCCCGTTTCCAAACGGCCAGTTTCTTGTCGGACGCCCGCCATTCCCGGTTGCGGAAGAAGAAGCGTTGTTCAAAGACCTGTCCGTCGATTGGTTGATCGTGAAGAACGCAGGTGGTGCGCCCAGCCGGACCAAACTGATCGCGGCCCGCCGCCTTGGGATCCCGGTTTTGATGATCAACCGGCCCCCTATGCCAGATGCAGACCGGGTTCAGACCGTCGAGGCCGCACTGGACTGGATCGCCCGTAGATGAGCGACCGGATCATTCGTACCGATGAAGACCTGACCGAAGGATTGGCATATCTGACAAGCGTCGAACCGCGTTTTGATCGGATTGCCCCAGATCTATTACCGCTGCCCCTCCGCTTAAAGCCCGATGGGTTTGCGCCGATGTTGTCGGCGATTGTAGGTCAGCAGGTCAGCACTGCATCGGCCCAAGCTGTTTGGGAAAAGTTGGAAACCGCAGGATTAAGCGTGCCGCATTCGGTGCAGGCGGCAACGGATGATGACCTGCGCGCCTGTGGGCTCAGCCGCCAGAAGATACGATACGCCAAGGCGCTGGCAGAGGCGGACATTGACTATAAAGCCCTGCGCGATTTGCCCGATGACGTCGTGGTCAAAAAGCTTACGGCTGTCACTGGCATAGGGCTTTGGACCGCGGAGATTTATGTCATGTTCTCTTTGGGTCGCGCTGATGCCTTTGCAGCCGGTGATCTGGCCATCCAAATCGCTGTTCAGGACCTTTTTGAACTGCCAGATCGCCCTACAGACAAAGACCTGCGTGCCATGGCCGAACCCTGGTCACCTTGGCGGTCGGTTGCAGCCCGTCTGATGTGGTCCTATTACCGCGTCATCAAACAAAGGGATGGGATCAGATGACACGCGCACTCGAAGCACTTCGCCGCGAACCGGTATCGGGGGAAACGCGCTCTGCGGTCATTTTCCTGCATGGCTATGGGGCCAATGGGGCCGACCTGATGGGTCTGGCTGATCCCTTGGCAGAGCATCTGCCGGACACGTTGTTTTTGTCCCCTGACGCGCCAGAAGCCTGCGCGGGGGCACCTATGGGCAAACAGTGGTTTCCGATCCCATGGATTGATGGATCCTCGGAAGAGGAATCGCGGGCGGGCCTTTACCGTGCTGCCGAAGACCTGAACGCATTTCTGGATGGGGTCATGGTGGATGAAGACCTGCTGCCGGAGCAGGTGATGATCCTTGGCTTTAGCCAAGGAACCATGATGGCGTTGCATGTGGTACCACGTCGCGAGGATGCGGTTGCAGGGATCAGCGCCTTTTCGGGGCGTTTGCTGGAACCTGAATTGCTTAGTGACGAGGTGGTCTGCCGGCCGCCAGTTTTGCTAATCCACGGAGACCAAGACGAAGTGGTGCCGCCGCAGTCCTTGCAACTGGCGGCTGAGGCCCTGCAGGCGGCTGGCTGGAAAGAGGTCTATGCCCATGTGATGCAAGGGACAGGTCACGGGATTGCACCAGATGGCTTGCAGGTCTCGCTGGCCTTTATGCAAGAGCGGCTTGGGGTCAGTTGAGGGCGCCATTTAACTGATTGTTAAAGGATTGGCGCGACTATGCATTCTCACAATGAAAGGGTGTCGGATGGAGCGTTTCGTGCGGATGGTCGCGCCGACAAGTGCGGCCACATTTGTGTTAGAGCTTGGCATCGTCCTCTTTATTTGCGGGTTGCTGAACCACATTCGTGACATCATCATGAATGGGCCAGACCACGGAACGTATTGGAATAACCTTGGCGATGCGGCATTCACGGCGCTGCCGATGTGTACCATTGCGCTGCTGTTGATCGCGCATCTGAACAAACTGCAATCCAGTTTACACAGGCAGGCGACACGCGATGATCTGACAGGGTTGCGTAATAGGCGATGGTTCATGGGACATTGTCCCGCTGAATTCGGTCCCAAAGATGTACTTTTGTTCTGCGACATCGATCATTTTAAGCGGATCAATGACACGTATGGGCACCATATCGGTGATGAATGCCTTCAGGCGTTTGCACAGCACTTGATTGATGCGTTGCCTGATGACGTTTTCCCGGCGCGGATCGGGGGGGAAGAGTTCGGCATTCTTTTGCATGACATTACGGAGTCACAAATCAAGCAGATCGGCGCTCGTATTGCGTCCGGGGTCATGCTTGATGTGCCGGATAATCAAGGTAAACGCGTGACTGCGTCGGTTGGGATCACACAGCCAACTGGTTTGATGTCGCTCAAAGAAGCATTCAGTTTTGCCGACCAGGCCTTATACATGGCCAAAAAGGCAGGCCGCGCAGATTTTCGTATTTTCCCGACCGCGCCGTCCGCATCGTCTAATTTGACACAGCAGATGCCATCGCCTCAAGGTGCTTTGACGGCCTAAGAACCACTGTCATACCCCTGTGATGAACTGTCGCAAAGCTACACGCTGATGTGGTTGAATTGGCCGTTGCCCTTTCGAAACCACCAGATATAGTTTGATCAAGCGGCCGGAGCGGGGCTCCCGCTCTGCACCTCCGGGCGACAGAGCAGGGAAGACTTTGACGATGAACGGCGATTTTCGAACCAATTTTGTCCGCGAAGGCGGGGGGTTGAAGCACTATCCGGCACTTGTCCTGAATGCTGATTACCGTCCGCTGTCTTACTATCCGCTGTCGCTTTGGCCTTGGCAGGATGCGGTCAAGGCGGCGTGGCTGGACCGCGTTGATATCGTTGCGGAATACGAAGAGGTGGTGCACAGCCCGTCGACCGAGATCAGAATCCCATCGGTTGTTGTCTTGCGTGACTATGTGAAGCCGCAAAAGAAGGTGGCCTTTACGCGGTTTAATCTGTTCCTAAGGGATCAATTCCACTGCCAATATTGCGGGGCCAAGGGGGATCTAACATTTGACCATGTCATCCCGCGGGCCAGCGGAGGCGTGACGTCATGGGAAAATGTAGTGGCGGCGTGCAGCCCGTGCAACTTGCGCAAAGGATCGCGCAGCTTGCGGCGGTCTGGCCTTCAGCTGCGCAAACCACCACGCCAACCCTCGGCAGGGCAGCTGCAAAACAACGGACGCAAGTTTCCGCCCAACCACCTGCACGATAGCTGGATGGATTTTCTGTACTGGGATGCAGAACTGGAAGCATAAAACGCCTGTATCTGGCCTTGGTGCTGGACGTCGGTTGCGACTAAGAGTAAACGGACCTCGTTAGCGCTAACGCACGCATTTACGTAAAGGGCAGTCCCATGGTCGCACGCGTCATTCCGGTAGAAACCTTTGATCTGGTCATCTTCGGCGGAACGGGGGACCTGGCCCGCCGCAAAATTCTACCGGGCCTATTCCGCCGCTTTCTGGCCGGTC
This sequence comes from uncultured Paracoccaceae bacterium, assembly GCA_938016515.1. Classification (GTDB taxonomy): domain Bacteria; phylum Pseudomonadota; class Alphaproteobacteria; order Rhodobacterales; family Rhodobacteraceae; genus Yoonia. The sequence goes on along the minus strand of CALILP010000083.1, from coordinate 8,031 downwards.
AAATGCCCGCCGACTCGCGTATCATTGGTGCGGCCCGGTCCGCGTTGGATGCGGACGGCTACCGCGCGATGATTGCGGACGCGATCGAAGAATTTGGCGGCGACGAGAAGACAAACAAAAAGGGCGTGGCTGATTTCATCGCACGTTTGGACTATGTTCCGATTGATGCGAAGGGCGAAGGCGGTTGGAAAGCCTTGGCCGAACTGGTACGTACCGATGTAGTTCAGGCTTTCTATTTCTCTGTCGGCCCATCGCTGTTTGGTGATCTGGCAGAACGGCTGCACAAGCACAAAATCTCGACGTCTGACAGTCGGATCGTCGTGGAAAAGCCCTTCGGTCGTGACTTGGAAAGTGCACAAGCGCTGAACGCGACACTGGCTGAACACTTCAATGAAAGCCAGATTTACCGGATCGACCATTACCTTGGCAAAGAAACGGTGCAGAACCTGATGGCTGTGCGCTTTGGGAATGTGCTGTTTGAACCCCTTTGGAACAACCACTACGTCGATCATATCCAGATTACCGTTGCAGAGACCGTGGGCGTCGCTGGACGTGGCGCCTACTACGACAAGTCTGGTGCGATGCGCGATATGGTACAAAACCACTTGATGCAGCTTTTGTGTCTTATCGCGATGGAACCGCCCTCGAAGTTTGATGCTGACGCGGTGCGCGACGAAAAGCTGAAGGTTATTCGGGCGCTGGAACCGATTGAGCCGCACCACATCGTGCGCGGCCAATACGAGGCCGGACCGGACGGGCCCAGCTACCGCGAAGATGCCGAAAACCCGCGCAGCTTTACCGAAAGCTATATTGCCATGAAGACGCATATTGCGAATTGGCGCTGGTCGGGTGTGCCGTTCTATCTGCGTACAGGTAAACGCCTGAAAGCGCGCGCATCCGAGATCACGGTGGTGTTCCGCACCAACGGACACTCGATCTTTGAGGGCGAGAAGGATCAACAGCAAAACGTTCTGTCGATCCACCTGCAACCAAACGAAGGCATGGACCTGCAAGTCACTATTAAAGAACCCGGACCGGGCGGGATGCGTCTGGTCAGCGTTCCACTGGATATGACGTTTGCTGACGCTTTGGGTGACCAAGACGTCGAAGTCACAGATGCTTATGAGCGTCTGATCATGGATGTGATCCGCGGCAATCAAACCCTGTTCATGCGCGGAGACGAGGTCGAGGCAGCATGGGCCTGGACCGACCCGCTGATTGACGGCTGGGAAGCGCGCAATGATGTGCCTAAGCTTTACGATGCCGGGTCATCTGGTCCGGAAGATTCGCTGATGTTGTTGCATCGCGATGGTCGAAAATGGCGCGAAATCAAAGGATAGAATCATGAACTTCGTTGAGTATCCAGACGTTGAGATGATGATGATTGACCTGGCCAACAACCTGGCCGGAGAGTTACGGACTGCACTGCACAACGAAGAGACCGTATCGCTGGCGGTACCCGGCGGCACAACGCCCGGTCCGATTTTTGATGATCTTAGTGCTGTCGATCTGGAATGGAGCCGGGTCAACGTCATGCTGACCGACGAACGGTGGGTCCCAGAAACCTCTGATCGGTCCAACACACGACTGCTGCGTGATCGCCTGTTGCGCGACAAAGCCGCTGCTGCGAACCTTGTGTCGCTTTACGGAGGGACGCAAACGCCTGAGGACTCTCTTTTGGCTTTGTCGGACAACGTAGCATCCGTGCTGCCCTTGTCGGTTGTTTTGCTTGGCATGGGGGCGGATATGCATACCGCGAGCATTTTTCCCGGTGCTGACCGTTTGGATGATGCCCTGAACGGCGACGGTGTACTGTACCCGATGCGTGCACCCGGCGCGCCCGAGCCTCGGATCACCTTGTCAGCCAAGGTACTGAAGGACGCAATGAATTGTCATGTTGTGATCACTGGTGCCGAAAAGCGGGCAGCTGTCGAAAGGGCGGCTCATCTGTCCCCACAAGACGCGCCGATTGCTACAATCCTAAATAACGCGACAGTACATTGGGCGGAGTCCTGAACTATGTGGAATGACCTGAAACACCATCACGCCACTGTGGCGGACCGTAAGTTCATTGATCTTGTCGATGCCGATCGTGCCAAGGATTTCAACGCTTTGGCAGGCGACATGCGTTTGGATTATGCCAAGACGAACATTGACGCGACAGGCCGTGAGATGCTGTTCAAATTGCTGGATGACGCGGGTGTTGCGGCAATGCGCGATGCGATGTTTTCTGGTGCTGCGATCAATGAAACAGAAGGTCGCGCTGTGCTGCATACGGCGTTGCGCAATCTTGATGGTGACCCGATCATGGTCGATGGCGCGGATGTCATGCCTGCGGTTCTTGGCACGCTTGACCGGATGTCCGATTTTGCCGAAGCGGTGCGCACGGGCCGCTACACAGGGCAGGGTGGCGCGATTACCGATGTGATTAACATCGGCATCGGTGGCTCTGATCTGGGGCCAGCGATGGCTGTGCAGGCTCTTTCGCCGTATCATGACGGACCGCGTTGCCACTTTGTGTCGAACGTCGATCCTGCAGATATCGCGCAGGTTTTGCGCAGCTGTGATCCAACAACAACCTTGGTCATCGTTGCCTCAAAGACGTTCACGACGATCGAAACCATGACCAATGCGCGCACTGCAAAGGCATGGATGGCCGAAAAGGTCAGCGATGTTGGCGCGCAGTTTGCGGCGCTTTCAACGGCTGAAGACAAAACAGCCGACTTTGGTATCGCAACTGACAGGGTGTTCGGTTTCGAAGATTGGGTTGGCGGACGCTATTCCATGTGGGGGCCCATTGGTTTGTCGCTGATGATGGCCGTCGGGGCCGACGCCTTTAAGGCTTTCTTGCGGGGCGGACAGGCGATGGATGTCCATTTCAAGTCTGCGACATGGTCCGAGAACCTACCGGCTTTGTTGGCCGTTGTGGGCATTTGGCACAACCAAATTTGTGGATACGCGACCCGCGCCGTCTTGCCTTATGACAACAATCTCATGCGGCTACCGGCCTATCTTCAACAGCTTGAGATGGAAAGTAACGGTAAGGGCGTCAGCATGGATGGCGCCGACCTGACCGTGCATTCTGGTCCTGTTGTCTGGGGCGAGCCGGGCACAAACGGCCAGCACGCCTTTTATCAGCTGATTCACCAAGGGACACGCGTTGTGCCTTGCGAATTTCTTGTAGCGGCACGCGGCCATGAAGATGACCTGCACCATCAACACCAATTGTTGGTTGCAAATTGTCTGGCGCAATCCGAGGCCTTGATGAAAGGGCGCACTTTTGACGAAGCTCGAAGCAACGTTGCAGGCAAGTTCAGTGGTGACCAGCTAGACCGTCAGGCCAAGCACCGCGTTTTTCCTGGTAACCGCCCATCTGTAACCATCGCTTATCCACAGCTGACGCCTTTTGTTTTGGGTCAGTTGATTGCCCTGTATGAACATCGGGTGTTTGTCGAAGGCGTGGTACTAGGCATCAATTCCTATGACCAATGGGGCGTTGAGTTGGGTAAAGAGCTGGCCACGGCTTTGCAGCCCGTTGTGGAAGGATTGAAAGGCGCAGACGACAAAGATGGTTCGACCGCCAGTCTTGTCGCATTTCTGCAATCTCACGGCGTTTAATTGCCCCAGTTGCGTCATGTGGTGGCCGCATAGGCTGTCTACCACGGCGTAATGATAGCGACATATATCCCCTTCGCCGTGGCCGCGACGCTGCTTACTGCCTCGATCATTGATCTGCGCACCGGCAAGATACCAAACTGGTTTTCCTATGTTTTCATAGGCTTGTTTGCTGTTCTTGTCGCTGTGAGCCCAGAAAAGTCGCCCTACATCTGGCAGTTTGCCTTTGCAGCCGCTGCTTTTGCAATGGGTTTGGCTCTTTATGCAGTTGTCGGATTTGGGGCAGGTGCTGTGAAGTTGCTTTTCGGTGCGGCCCTGTTTTTACCGTTCAGCCGGACATTTGCGATCTTCATGATCCTTCTGGTGTCGATGTTCTTTATGGGGCTGATCGTCACGCTGGTGCGTGGCGCATTTGGTAATGAAAACAGCAAGTGGCGGGTTCTGAAAGACCGTGTGATGCCGATGAGCTTGCCTGTGACCGTGACATCCTTGCTTGCGATGTTCTGGCTTCAGGCCTGAACGGTTCCGTCTCTATCTGCAAACGTCTGCCGCAATTTATCTGCCAGTGGCCGCTTACTGTTGTCGTCGTTGAGTGTCACAATAACCGCGTGGCCAGTCGTTGTCAGAACGCCCCGGACAAAGACACCATATTGCATCGTAAAGCTGCTGGACCGCATTTCGATGGTGCGACCTGTCAGGACATAGGTGTTGTTGAGTCTCACTTCAGCTTTGAAGTCTAAGCCAATGTTTCGCAAAACGATTTTTGGTGGGGTGCCGCTATAGTTCGCGACGCCGTATTGCGCAAAATAGTGGATGCGCAAATTCTCGAACCAGCGTAGGTATGCCGCGTTATTGACGTGGCCTAAGACATCAATTTCCCCAAACCGGACACGATCTGCCATACCAAATGTCCATGGGGCGGGGACTTGGGCCTGCCGCAATTGATCTGATGACAAAGGCTTCAGAAATGGAATTTCCATGATGCGGAACCTGTTGTCGTGTGCAGGGCATGACCTTGGAGCGGGTAACGGGAATCGAACCCGTAACTGAAGCTTGGGAAGCTTTCGTGATACCTTTTCACCATACCCGCTCGATCGGTTTGAGATACGCTTGCGCTGATACCACGTCAATGCCGGAACGGGCAAAAGTGCAGGGTCAATCCGACGCGTGAAGTGCACATTGATCAGCGAAAGATAGGGTGAAACAGGCTTAGGCTTGATCAAGGCCCCCCAATCTCCCTTAATGTTTGCAAGACGGACAGCTTGTCACGACGCTGTCCACAGACAAGAGCAGGATGGAACCGAGTATGAGATTGTGTGGATTTAGCATTGCGGCTGCCTGTTTGTTGGCGTTCAGCGCCACAGCGCAAGAAATTGAAACGCCCGAACCCGCTATTGAACTCAAGCGTTTGCTAAGTGTTGGTTACCAAGTTGTTTCCGGCAACGTGTTGCCCGGCGGGGCTGGTTTTGTGTTGTTTCTGCAAAGATCCAATAGCCTGTATATTTGCGAAATTGACGCGGTTGGGGATACCAAGATTTGCATCGAAACCAACTAGTCACCGCAATTGTTGCGGCAGGGATGACACTTGCGCAGCCAGCACATGCGCAGGCCGTCACGCCTGAAATTGTGAACACGGCCAGCAATTGGACAACCAAATGCGATGCGAACGGGACCTGCCAGATACGGGCCCACCGCGACGCAAACGGTGCGTTGGTGTCTCAGGTCCTGATCTATACGGTCGGAACCGAGCAGGTCTTAGAGTACCTGATACCGCTCGGGCTGGATCTTATGTCTGGTGTGCAATTGGCAGTGGACGACCAGGTGATCGCAAACACGATCACTTTGACCTGCAAAGAGGGCGGGTGCATCGGCTATGCGCCAATGACTGCACAGCTGCTCGATGCGTTGCAACGCGGTCAAAACTTGCAACTGGCTTTTGTCGGTTTCGACGACAACGAAGCGTATCTGATCGCCCACGATCTGAACGGCTTTGTAGACGCCTACGCTGCTTTCAGCGCAGGCCAACATTGATCTAGCCGGGTGTTTGGCGAATGTAGTCGATCACCATTCCCACGCGGCGCCGACACCAACAGACGTCCCGCCAGACTCGCTGTAGCCAACCGAACCGCGCACAATTGCGCCGCCAAAGTCGGCAAGACGTGCTGTGCCACCGATGGCAAAAGCGTTCTCGCCTTGAAAGTTGCCGTAGCCGATTCCCAGTGAAAAGTCCTGATCGCCTGAAAGTTGCGGGATATTCGTCATCGCCGCAAGCGATGCAATCCCGCCCGTGTTCCGGTCGATGTCTCTTGCGTTTTTGGCGATGTCGCGTGACAGGCCAGCGGCATCTACGCTGCCTCCGGCGGACAAGACCTGCTGGAGTGATGTATCAAGCTTATCAAGCGTCACAGCACCGTCGGCAATTGTATCTGCCGTCACAGCGCCATCAGCAATCGTGTCTGCTGTGACGGCATCGTTGGCGATCTTGTCGCCTGTGACGGCTGCATCCGCAATTGTTTCTGTCGTGACGGCACCTGTAGCAATCTTGTCGGTTGTAACCGCACCAGTGGCAATCTTGTTGGTGGTGACAGCGTTGTCGGCAATCTTGTCGGTTGTCACAGCGTCGGTCGCAATCTTGGCTGTCGTGATTGCATTGTCTGCCAGATCGTCGGACACGATCGAACCATCAGCGATTGCCAGTTCACCAGCACCGTTGCCTTGTGCCGCCGCGGTTGATCCAACGCCGCCGCGCACAATCAACCCACTCGTCAAGGCACCCGACAGACCATTCACAAAAGATGTCTTGGCCGCGTCATCAGCGTTACTTCCAAGGTTCGTCAAGAAAGACGAAGCTTGGATGCCATCACCTGAAATGGCCGCACCGATACCACTTGAAACAGCTGCCGTATCAAGGGCGTCTGTGCCAACGGAATTAGCCGCCAGATCAGCAGCAACAATAGAGCCGTCTTGGATCTGAAGCTGCCCCGCGCTCAGCGCCGCATTTCCTGCGCCGCCGCCGACAGTTGCCGTTATCGCAGAAAGATCACCGTTAGCGTCGACCACAACCACCTGTGTCCCAGCAGCTGTCAAATCTCCAGCTGATGCGCCAACGCCTGCAGCACGGATCGTTTCGGCAGCCGTCCCAATCACGACCTGGTTGTCTGCGGTTGTCGTAGCACCTGCGCCAATCGCGGTAGAAAATGCGTTTCCAGCGTCGGCATCGTTACCAAATGCAGAGCTGCTCAGGCCGCTGGCCTGAGATCCCAGACCAACAGCAAGGCTGTTCTCGGCGCTTGCATCAGCTTGCCGCCCCAATGCTGTCGCAGCCCTGCCAGTTGCGCTGGCCTGCCGACCAACGGCCGTACTATTGGTTGTTGCAGCTTCGGCTTCCGGACCAACTGCGGTTGAATTTGCGCCCGTTGCTTGGGCTTCAAACCCGACGGCTGTTGCCCCAGCGCGGTCTGCAAACGCATCGTTTCCGACTGCGGTGGCTGAATTGCCGCTGGCTGTTGCATCCGCTGCAACCGCTGGATTCCCAAGTGCATCTGTCGTGGCGATCGCTTGCGCAAGTACAGATGTCGCACTTGCACAGACCGCTGCAGCGACCAACAATGCGCAGGATGGTTTGAAGACCAAATGCGATAGTTTGGTGTTTTGGCGAGAAGGTGTTTCGGTCTGCATCGGTCACTCCAGGAGGCTTTGGAACGTGGGTTCGGCCGCGCTGTCTAAATTGTTAGTCGTTGCAGCAACACTTACTGTCCTTTCGATGGCCAAAATAGGTTCTTGTGAAAAGTTGTGGGGCCTGTCGCAATTCTGCCAAGATCCAAAAGAGCCAATAGCGACAGGATCTATGTTGAGTTTCCATAGAGACAGGTGCGGTCGAAACGCAGTATCCAGATTGTGGGTGTGTCACAATTTCAGTTTTTGTTTCAAGGTATTGGGGCGCCGTTGGCCAGTGTCGGAAACACCCTGTAACGCGACAGACCGAAAATGCCACCATTCTGTCCTGGCTCAATTTCAAGCGCGCTGTGGCCGTTAACCACGTCTTCGACGTTTGCGGCGTCCGTCGTCTCCGCCACCCGTATTGTGAACAATTGATGGAAGCGTGACGATACTGTTGAGGATCGGGAATGGCTCTACCGCGTTTGGGATCGCCGAGGCATTGACGAAGTGTTCCTGAAAGCGCGGTTCGATAGCTGTTTCGATCTTGTGAATCTGGTGCACCGTTTGTTCGATCTCGCCTCGCGCGTCTCGGTTTAGGAGCGCGATGCGCGCCCCGGTTCCCGCCGCGTTGCCTGCTGACGTGACTTTGTCGAGGGGTGCGTCTGGGATCATGCCCAGCACCATCGCGTGTTTGGGCGAGATATGCGCCCCGAAGGCCCCGGCAAGAACGACCCGGTCGACCTTGTCGACCTCGAA
>CALILP010000082.1 GCA_938016515.1 uncultured Paracoccaceae bacterium | reverse complement strand
AGTGATCAACGCGGCGGGCCTGCCGATTTATATCTATGCACCAAAGCTTTACGTGGACAACTACGGTGTCACACTAGCGGCTTTGGGTGCGATGCTGTTTGCATTGCGCCTGATCGACGTGGTGCAAGATCCGCTGCTGGGTTGGATCAGCGAACGTTTGGGCAGATGGCGGCCCGTTGCGGTGGCCTTCGCCGGACTATTGCTGGCCGTTTCGATGATCGGCCTCTTCGCCGTCGAGCCACCCATCGCACCGCTTTACTGGTTCGGGCTAACGCTCCTCGGCCTGTTCTCCGCCTTCTCTTTCCTGACGATCAATTTCTACGCGCAAGGCATCGCCAAAGTGGGCGAAAACAACCCCAAGGACCATGTCCAACTGGCGGCATGGCGGGAGACCGGGGCGCTTTTGGGGATCTGCATCGCAGCGGTCGCACCGACGGTGCTGATGGGCTACAGCTTCGACGCCTTCACCGCCTTCGCGTGGGGCTTCGCGGCCTTCACGGTCGCCGCAGTCCTCTGGATGTGGCCGGAATGGACCAGTCGCGTCCAAACCGAACCCACACCGATCAAAGCCATCGTCGGTGACCCACAAGCGCGGCGGTTGCTCCTCCTCGCGCTCGTGAACGCCACACCACTGGCCGTCTCCTCGACGCTCTTCCTGTTCTACGTCGAAAGCGCACTGGGCGGCGTCGGGTGGGAAGGGGCGCTCTTGGTGCTGTTTTTCCTCGCGGCAGCAGCGTCATCCTTCATATGGTCCAAACTGGCGGCGAAATACGGGGAAAAGCCCGTTTTGCTGTCTGCGATGACCCTCGCCGTCATTTCTTTTGGCTATGCCTACACTTTAGGGCAGGGCGATGTGATCCCTTTTGCGATCGTGTGCGTACTATCAGGTGCGACAATTGGTGCAGATCTAACTTTGCTCCCGGCCCTGTTCGCGAAACGTATGAGTATCATAGCCCCCAACGGCGGGCAGGGATTTGGCCTTTGGTCACTTGTTAGCAAGTTCACTTTGGCCTTTGCCGCCGTGGTCCTGCTGCCCCTGCTGGAAGGGGCGGGCTTTCAATCCGGTGCACAGGCGCAACCGGATGAAGCCATCGAGACGCTCGTGGTGCTTTACGCACTCGTGCCGTCAGCATTGAAACTGGTTGCGATTGCCTTGTTGGCCGCAACCAAACTGGAGGATTAAACGGTGACGTTTCTTCCCTACATTCTTATCGGTGTCGCCTTGACACTTGTCGCAGTCTTTATGCAGCGGCGCTACGTATCGTTCTGGGCGCAGAACCCGGACGACTATGCCGACCACGGGCCACAGTTCAACATCCGCGAGCATTTGAACGGCCCCATCACCTGCGAAGGGATCATCTACGGGCCTATGGGTCGGGTCACATCCCGCTTTACAGCGCACTTTGAGGCATCATGGGACGGCAACGTTGGCACCATGAAAGAGGTGTTCCACTACGACAGTGGCAACGTGCAAAACCGGGAATGGAAGCTGACGCTGGGCAACGACGGGGCGATCAAGGCGGAAGCGCCGGATGTGATTGGTGCAGGCAGTGGTCAGCAGAAAGGCTCTGCTGTGCTGCTGAACTACCGGATCAAACTCAGCGACGAGGCTGGCGGTCATGTCCTGGACACGACTGACTGGATGTACCTCATGTCGAACGGCTCCATCATGAACCGGTCGCAGTTCCGCAAATTTGGAATTAAGGTGGCGGAACTGGTCGCAACAATGCGTCCGGCAGACCAAGGCGCAAAGGCCTACGCAGGAGAATAAACGTGAAAGAGTGGCAGGGTAAAAAGTACTGGCTTGTCGGTGCAAGCGAAGGGTTGGGGCGCGCTGTTGCCCACAAACTTAGTGCTGCGGGCGCCGAAGTGATTGTCTCTGCCAGATCAGAAGATCGGCTCGAGTCGTTGGTCGCGGACCTGCCGAACACCGCGTCATATGTGACGGTTGATGTGGCAGACCGCGCGGCGGTCGAAGCTGCAGCGCAAAAGATCGGCGAGATTGATGGCGTCATCTATCTGGCGGGTGTCTATTGGCCGATGAAAGCAGGCGAATGGGACAACGAAAAAGCCGACCTGATGGGAGAAATCAACTTTCTGGGGGCCTCACGCGTTGTTGGGGCGGTTATCGGTGGCATGATCGAAAGGGGCAAAGGACACATCGTGCTGACGGGGTCACTGTCGGGCTTTCGTGGCTTGCCCGGTGCGATTGGCTATGCCTCGTCCAAGGCGGGCATGATGGCCTTGGCGGAAAGCATGCAGGCTGACTTGCGGACATCACCGATTGATGTGCAGCTTGTGAACCCCGGCTTTATCAAAACCCGGCTCACCGAAAAGAACGACTTCAACATGCCGTTCATCATGACGGCTGAAGAGGCCGCAAACGAAGTCTTTGACCACATGAACACAGATAGCTTCAAGAAAAGCTTTCCATTGATATTCTCTTGGGTGTTCCGTGGTTCGCAGTTCTTGCCGGACTGGCTGTATTACCGCATTTTTGGCGCCAATTAGGCGGGCCACGGCGTGACCTGACGCGACGTTGCGCGGAACTGAGACAATATCACTGAAATCTCGCCTTACTTCTTCCACGATTGCACGCGATGGGTGGCGTACTTATTGGTGTATACGTTAAGCGTATCACCTATGACGGTATGACAGATTGCGGATCCGATGACGAAGCAAACAAATCCCGGGACTGAAAAGCCCACAAACGACGACGGCTTACTCTTGTCGCAACGGCTTTTGGCTGCGCATTTGAACCGCATGATCCCTGCAAATCGACCGAACCGGCCAGCAGCGCTTGGCCCGATACGAGGGCCCAAGGCTGACCTGCGGGAAACGGAATAGGCCAGCCTGATTGCCTGATCTGGGCCGCTGACCCATAGCAATGCGGCATCAAAACCTTGTTTGCGCCACATTCGCGACGGATTCGGGGTGCAATCCTGAATGAACGGTGACGATTACGCCTAAGTTTGGGGACGACAACATGACAAAGAAAAAGCGGATAGTGGCATATATTGCCAGTTTCACAGCCGGATATGGTGTGCCTTTGATGGCATTGGCCGCTGTTCAGGATGGGCTGGCGACTGACCCGCAGCAATTTCACACATCTTCGCGTGCAGCAGCCTATCAGATGGATGCAACGCAGGAAGAGCTTGAAGCCCTGCGCGTTCGCCTCTGGGCACTGACAGAGCATGGCGGCACGACAAACTGCAACATCGATGGTATCACAGCGCCTTGCGCGGATGTTGTCGTGTTTGAAGGCGCCAACTAAAGCGACCAATCCACGGATGGTCCAATAGGCACAATCCCAAGCGGGTTGCGCTTTTCCGACGCACTGAAATAGCCGCGCTTGTAAATATCGAAGCGTACCGTGTCAGCAACGCCGGGCATGTGGTAAATGCGCCGGGCGTAATCCCATAGATTTGGGTAATCCGTCAGCTTTTTCAGATTGCACCTGAACGCATAGTGATAGGCGACATCAAAGCGTGCAAGGGTCGGGAATAGCCTTAAGTCAGCTTCGGTCACATGATCACCGCACAGAAACTGATGATCGGCCAAATGCGCCTCGATCTTGTCCAACGTTTCGAAAACCCCAAACGCGCCATCCTCATAGGCCTGCTGTGTGCTGGCAAAACCTGCGCGATACACACCGTTGTTCACGGTGTCATAAATCAGAGCGTTCCACGCATCGATCTCATCGCCTTTGTCGCTCGGGTACAGATCAGGCCCACCGTCAAAGGCCTGACCCAGCATGCGCAGAATATCGGCACTTTCGTTGCTGACGATACGCTGGGTTTGTTTGTCCCAAAGGACTGGGACGGTCAGGCGTCCGGTGAATGCCGGTGCACCAACGGTGTACACGTGGTGTACAGCCGGTGCACACAGTAAACTGTCCGAAAACGGCCCACTTGGATCAAAAACCCAGCCTTGATCTGTGCGGTTTGGGCGGGCGACAGAAATGCTGATCGCATCCTCCAATCCTTTGAATGCCCGACCCAAAAGGGTGCGATGCGCCCAGGGGCAATTCCATGCCACAAACAAGTGATAGCGGCCCGGTGCTGCCTTGAAACCTGCCTCGCCTGTCGGGCCTGCTGACCCATCCCGCGTCACCCAATGACGCAAGGTTGACCGCGCCCGCTCGAACGCGCCAGAGGGCAGTGTCGTGGTTGGGTCATCACCGGTGTGATAAACCCCTTCAACCATGTATCCCATTGATACTCATTCCTAATAATAGGTGCGGGCTTCAATCCGATCTGCAACATCAAGATGCGGGGCGCTGTTGAATGTCGCAAGCAGGGGGCCCGTTGGACGGACGTGAAACCTGTGAACTGATGTGTTGTAGATCGGCAAAGCGATCCGCGCCATGTCTGGGATATCCAGCCCAAGGATTTGCGACACCGCCCTCGCGATGATCCCACCAGATGTCACACAAAGCACCCGTTTGCCGGGTTGGGTGGCCAGTTCCAGTATCTCGCGGACACGGGTCAGAAAGGCGTCATATGTTTCGACCCCTTTGATATCCCCGTCTTTCCACGCTTGTAGCGTCACCGGAAAATGCACCTCAAAGTCCTCGGGCGAGGTGCGCGGCAGATCAGGCCGGAAGACGGCCATTTCATCAGTCAGGTCATAGTAGGCGATTTCGTTCAGGCGTTCATCGCAGATCACGTTCTCAAATCCCATGCCTGCAGCCGTTTCTTTTTGCCGACGTAAAGTGCCGCTGTAGACTGTGTCATAGGGCTGATCGTGGGCCGCCATCCAAGCCCCGAGCCATTTGGCCTGTTGGTGACCAAGCTCTGACAATTTGTCGTAGTCGATTTCATTATCTGCCGCTGAATTGGCCTGCCCGTGCCGGACCAACGTAATCTCACCCATGACACGCCCCTTGTTGTGTGTCCCAACAGGTAGGCTGTCGTCGTGGCCTTGGCAACAGAACGATTTTTCTGGAAAAATCATCCAAATTGTCCAGAAAATTTGTGCCTCCGGCGGCCATATTTTTGGATCAAAGAAACCCCTGCGACCGTCCCGCGTCTTGTTCAGTCTTCATTAATATGGAAATGTCAGCATCAGAGCATAAAAAACAAAAACGACCTGACAGGATCCCCGATGAGCGCTGCCACGCTGCTTCGCGACGTCTTTGGCTTTGACGCCTACCGCCCCGGCCAGCAAGAGATTGTAGAGGCCGTGGTTGACGGCCGCAACACGCTTGCGATTATGCCCACTGGTGGTGGGAAATCTTTGTGTTTTCAACTTCCTGCGCTGGTGCGCGATGGTGTCACCGTTGTCATTTCTCCGTTGATTGCTTTGATGCGTGATCAGGTGCGGGGCTTGCGTGAGGCAGGCGTTGAAGCCGGCGCTTTGACATCTGGCAATACCGAAGAAGAAACCGAAGCTGTTTGGGACGCTTTAGCCGCAGGAACGCTCAAGCTGCTTTATATGGCGCCAGAGCGATTGGCCTCTGGTGGGACGATCACCATGTTACGACGCGCGGGGGTCAGTATGATCGCCGTCGACGAGGCGCATTGCGTCAGTCAGTGGGGCCATGACTTTCGACCCGATTATTTGCGGATCGGCGAATTGCGCGAAACGCTGGACGTTCCGCTGGCAGCCTTTACCGCAACCGCTGACGCTGAAACCCAGGAAGAGATTATTCGCAAGCTGTTTGATGGTCAGCAGCCTGCCACGTTCCTTCGCGGCTTTGATCGCCCTAACATTCATCTGGCCTTTGCAGTCAAAGATGGTCCCCGCGCGCAGATCCTGAACTTTGCCAATGTCCGCAAAGGTCAATCTGGCATCGTCTATTGTGGCACCCGTGCAAAAACCGAAACATTGGCCCAGGCCTTGCGCGAAACTGGCCATGTTGCTTGCCATTACCATGGCGGGATGGACGCGCAGGACCGTCGCGACGTTGAACGCAGGTTTCAGCAGGAAGACGGCTTGATTGTTGTGGCGACGGTGGCTTTTGGGATGGGCATTGATAAACCCGATATCCGATGGGTTGCTCATGCCGATCTGCCCAAATCGATTGAAGCCTATTACCAAGAGATTGGCCGCGCTGGCAGGGATGGCAGCCCCGCCGAGACGTTGACGTTGTTTGGTCCCGATGACATCCGTTATCGCCGCCAGCAAATCGACGAAGGCATTGCCCCACCCGAACGCCGCGCCGCCGACCATACCCGGCTGAATGCCTTGCTGGGCCTGGCAGAAGCGCTGAAATGCCGTCGCCAGAACCTGTTGCGCTACTTTGGGGAAGACCCAGAACCGTGTGGCAAGTGCGATCTATGCGACAAGCCCGCAGACGTGTTTGATGGCACAACCCCTGTGCGCATGGCCTTGTCCGCGGCCTTGCGGACCGAGGAATGGTTCGGCGCAGGTCATCTGATCGATATTCTGTTGGGCAATGAGACCGACAAAATCCGCCAACGCGGTCATGCTAGTTTGCCAACATATGGCGTTGGCAAAGACTATGACCGCCGCCAGTGGCAGGCCATTTTTCGGCAGATGATGGGTCACGATCTGATCCGGCCGGACCCGGCCCGACATGGCGCCTTGCGCATGACTGACGCGGCTTTGCCGATTTTGAAGGGAGAGGCATCGATCGAACTGCGCCGCGATACGATCCGTGCGGCCAAAGGGTTGGGCCCCAAGGTTCGCCAAATGGTGAGCGAAGAGGATGCGCCGCTACTATCAGCCCTTAAGGCCAAGCGGCGTTTTCTGGCCGAACAGGCTGGGGTGCCTGCCTACATCATCTTCAACGACCGCACCTTGATCGAGATGGCCGAGACCCGGCCACGTACCCTGGACGATATGGCACGGGTTGGCGGTGTTGGTGCCAAGAAGCTTGATAGCTACGGAAACGACTTCCTGAGTGTCATCGCGGGCGAGGTGGAAGATACCCACCCGGCCCGCCGGAAATTGGCGGGGCGCAGTGAGGGCCAGCTTTACGATCGCTTGCTTGCCGTGCAAAGCGATTTGCAACGGGGGCCGCATGGGGCGGATAAACCCATGAGCCTGTCGGCGTCCATGTTGGCCAAAGTTGCCCAGCTGCGTCAGGCAGATCGTGATGGGATCACCCGTTTGATAGGTGAACGACACGCAGAACGTTTTGGTGATGCGTTCCTAGAGATTTTGGCAGAAGCCTGACCCTAGATTTCAGACACAGGCGTGGTGGCCAGAATTTGACCGGATGGACCTTGTGTGGTTGAGCCGCCCAAGGGTTCTTCTGATATGGCCAGCACCAGTCCATCGGTCTGATCCAGCAAACCAGCGGGAATCGTCAGCGTCGCGTTCCGCCCGGCAGGCAGGACCCCGATGGAAACCGGGTCAGTTCCATTGATCAATGCCCAAAGCTGTAGATCGCGCCCTTCGGGTTGGTTACGCGCAGTCCAGGCAATGTCGACGGTCGTTGCGCCTGCCTCGAAGACTGCGAACATGCGGGTGGTCTCATCCGCAACTGTCAGCTCTGCGACGAACCTTTGCGCGCCTGTGTCAGAAGGTGCGGTTTGTGGAACAAAGGCGATCACGGCCAGCGCGGCCGCCGCGGCGAAACCGATCGCGGCAAGGGCTTGCCAGATGCCGGAACGGACGGGGGTATCTGAAAGCGGCTCGTTCCCAAACAGACGTCCCATCAAGGCGGACTTTGTCGCAGGGTGCGGCGTGACCTCTTTGACCTCTTCCATCATGGGGGCAAAGCGGTCTTCCCAGGTCCGGACTTCTGCGGCAAAGGCGGGGTCGGTGACCGCCCGCATTGCGGCACTTCGGTGGGCGTCTGGGCTGAGGACACGCAGGACGTATTCTGCTGCGATTTCAGTGTCGTCAGGGCCTTGCGAGATTGGGCGTTTCATCGGGCCAGACACTCCCGCAGGGCAATCAGGCCACGGCGCAACCAGGTCCGCATCGTATTCAGCGGGACATCAAACTGCGTGGCCAGATCGTTGTAAGACAACCCATCAAGATACGCGCCCTTTATGGCGGCGCTGCGGTCGGGGTCCAATTCGTTAAAACAGGCGCTGATGCGGCGGGCCTCTGCGGCTGCAATCACCTGACCTTCGGCGGTGGGGCCTCTGGCGGCGATGGTATCGGTGAAATCTGCGATATCAGCGTTTGATTTGGTTGCGCGCAGCTTGTCGATAGCCGTATTGCGGGCAATCGTGATCAGCCAAGTCATTGGACTATAGCCATTCACAGCGAACCGGTCGGCGTTCTTCCATATCTTGATAAAGCTGTCCTGCATTGCATCCTCTGCGGCGGCGCGATCTTTCAAGATACGCAGACACACGCCCAGAAGTTTCGCGCTGGTCGCGTCATAAAGGGTCTGAAATGCTTTGCGATCCCCAAGGGCGACACTGCCGATCAGGGATTCGATCTCTTCGCGGGTCATGCGGGGGCGGACCTTTTGTTCACAGACTGCAAGTATCTGCGTTGTCTGCATTACACGAATATCAGGGGGCTGCCAAAGAAAATGAAAACACAATGAAACTTTCAGCCCCATCTCGCGTGGCTTCCGGCAAGAGCGGGCAAAACTGTGCTGGTGTTCGGTGTGGAGCATCAGTGCGCGGTGAGAGGCCACACGTTTGACTGCCTGCTCTGATGGTATGTGAGGGGCCCTCACCATTGGAAAACATTGCCAAAGTCCCAAAGCTGGCAGTGGCGGCGCGTGTGTGTCGCGTCGGTTCGGGCTGGCCCTTGCGCATGGGGGCCAGTCCGATCTTTTGTTCCTGATTTTGGCGTGATCATGGGGCGCTGCGCTGGTCAATGGGAACAGACGTGTTACATCCTGCGGCACCAATACTGATAAAGGACGCCGCCCAATGCTGACCGTGATTTCGCCCGCCAAATCCCTCGATATGGAGCCCACTGAAATCACGCCAACCGCCCCTGCCTTTCAAGACGATGCGGTCCGGTTGTCAAAGACGGCGCGCAACCTGACATTGGGCGACCTGCGCGGATTGATGGGCATTTCTGATGATCTGGCCCGGTTGAATCGCGACCGTTTCAAAGCATTTGCCGCTGATCCATCTACTGAGATGGTCAAACCAGCAGCCCTCGCATTTAACGGGGACACTTATCAGGGGCTGGAAGCAAGAACACTGGATCCAGACGATCTGAATTGGGCGCAAGACCGTCTGCGGATTTTGTCGGGCCTTTATGGTTTGCTGCGGCCGCTTGATGCCATTCAGCCATACCGTCTTGAAATGGGTAGTCGCCTGAAAACCCGGCGGGGCAAGACCTTGTATGACTATTGGGGCGATCAGGTCGCCAAGGCCCTGAACGCGCAGGCCGACGCGGTTGAAACGGATATTTTGGTGAATTGCGCCAGTCAGGAGTATTTCGGGGCTGCGGATCGCAAGGCGTTGAAACTTCGTGTGATTACGCCGCAGTTTATGGAAGTCAAAGACGGTAAGCCTCGGATTGTATCGTTCTTTGCCAAACGCGCCCGCGGGGCGATGGCCCGTCATCTGACGCGCGAACGGGCCATTGATCCAGAACAGATCAAGACGTTTTCCGCTGGTGGATATACCTTTGATCCAGACCTGTCCGAAGGCGACAAATGGATTTTTGTGCGCCCTTATCCAGAAACCTAACCTTCGAGGGCGACGATTTCTCTAGAAAAATCGGGTGGTCAAATTTTGACATACCGATTGCGCAGGCGTTGCATGGGGGCCAGCCCCCATACCCCCGAAGTATTTTTGACCAAAAGAAGTTAAAGCCGCTCGATGGCCAGTGCGATGCCTTGTCCGCCACCGATGCACATGGTGATCAGGGCGCGTTTGCCGCCTGTGCGTTGCAATTCATACATGGCTTTGACAGTGATGATCGCACCCGTCGCACCAACAGGATGGCCCAAGGCGATGGCCCCGCCATTGGGGTTCACTCGCGCCGTGTCGAGACCGAGTTCTTTGTTCACCGCGAGCGCCTGTGCCGCAAATGCTTCGTTTGATTCGATCACATCAAAGTCAGCTTTACGTAGTCCTGTACGCGCCAAGAGGTTTTGCACCGCAGGCACCGGTCCGATCCCCATCACCTGAGGCCGCACGCCTGCGTGGGCATACCCCAAGACCCGAAACGCAGGTGTCAGCCCCGCCTTTTCAGCCGCATCGGCCCGCGCAAGCGTGATTGCTGCTGCTCCGTCGTTTAATCCCGAGGCATTGCCCGCTGTGACCGACCCATCCTTTTGAAACGCCGGACGCAGGCCTGCCAAAGCCTCTGCCGTGGTGGCCTTTGGGTGTTCGTCTTGCACGAAATCCACCGTCTCGCGGCGTTTGCGCACCTGCACTGGCACAATCTGATCCACAAAGCGCCCTTCTGCGATGGCCAATGCCGCCCGGTTCTGACTTTCCAGTGCAAAAGCGTCTTGATCTGCCCGGCTGATGTCATGCTCGCCCGCCACGTTTTCCGCTGTCACCCCCATGTGCCCGGTCCCGAACGGGCAGTTGAGCGCCCCCAGCATCATATCCTGCGTTCGAATATCGCCCATCTTGGCGCCCCAGCGTTGATCCGAAATGATGTAAGGCGACCGCGACATGCTTTCGGCCCCACCGGCCACTGCAAAATCAGCGTCGCCCAGCTGCAGCGCCTGCACCATTGAGACAATGGCCTGCACCCCCGACCCACAAAGCCGGTTCACGTTCATGGCGGGGACCGTGTCGGGGATGCCTGCCTGGATGGCTGCCACACGCGACAAATACATATCTGTGGGCTGGGTATTGATGACATGGCCAAAGGCCACCTGTCCGACCGCTTCAGGGGCCATGCCTGCGCGGTCCAGCGCCGCTTTGGTGACTGTGGTGCCCAGTTCGATCGGCGAAACCCCCGCCAGGCTGCCGCCAAAACTACCGATTGCTGTCCGCGCGCCACTCAGAATAACGATATCTGTCATGGGGTGTCCTTTGCTGTGTTGCCCAAGACTACTGCAAAGAGACAGGCTGGCCAGTGGGACGTCCCGTCAGAATTCTGCAATTCGTGCTTTTCCTTCTGGCTTGGCGGGTTAAGTCGGTGAGAAAGGATTCCCAGATGCTGCTGAACGCCACCAACATTCACAAAACCTATGATACAGCCGATGGCCCTTTTGCTGTTTTACGCGGTGTCGATGTGTCACTTGATGCAGGCCAAACGCTTGCGTTGACCGGGGAAAGTGGCAGTGGCAAAAGCACCTTGCTACATCTGATTGGGGGTCTGGATACCCCGGATCAGGGCCAGATCATGCTGGACGGTACCGATATCGCGGCCTTGGATGACAATGGCCGGGCCGCCGTCCGGCGCGGGGCGGTTGGGGTGGTATTTCAGCAGTTCAATCTGATCCCAAGTCTGCAAGTGGTGGACAACATCTCTTTTCAGGCGCGGCTTGCCGGACGTGACGATGCTGAGTGGTGCGCGACCCTTGCAGATCGGATGGGCCTGACCCCCCACCTGCGTAAATACCCCGAACAATTGTCGGGCGGCCAGCAACAGCGGGTTGCGATTGCACGGACGTTGGCCCCCCGCCCGAAACTGGTGCTGGCTGATGAGCCGACGGGTAATCTGGATGAAACCACCGCTGCTGATGTTATGGCCTTGATGCTCGAATTGGTGGCCGACAGCGGTGCAGGCCTTCTGATGGTTACCCACTCTGACAAGTTGGCGACCCAATTGCAGCGGCGTCTGCACCTTAGGGCGGGGCAGGTCGCGTGACCCGGACGGCCCTGTCAGCTTTGCTGTCTCACTGGCGGCGCAACCCGATACAATTGTTCACATTGCTGGCCGGTCTGGCGCTGGCGACGGCCTTGTGGTCCGGGGTTCAGGCTGTGAATGCAGAGGCACGCGCCAGTTATGATGCTGCCGCGAATACAGTGTCAGAGGCGGCCTTTGATCAACTGGTCATGGCTGATGGCGGCCCAATACCACAGGCCACCTATGTGTCTTTGCGCCGTGGCGGCTGGTTGGTCAGCCCGGTGATTGAGGGCTCGGTCGGGGACACCCGATTGGTTGGCATTGATCCGCTGACGGCCTCCGGTGGGATTGGGCCGGTTGATTTGCAAGGGCGCGCAGACATCGGTGCGTTTCTGTCGACGCGTGGTCAGGTGTTTGGGACCGAAGAGGCGCTGGCGCCTTTCGCCCAAGTCGCTGTTGATCCGGTCATCCGTCCCGAGGTCGCCCCCGGCGTGGCCTATACCGATATCGGTGTGGCGCAGCGGATCTTGGGGCGCGCGGGCGAAGTAGACTTGCTTGTTGTGGCCCTCGTACAACCGATCCGACAGGCTGATCTTGCGATCCTGGCCCCCGATCTGATCCGGCGACCTGCGCAGGCGGGATCTGATGTGGCGCAATTGACGGACAGTTTTCACCTGAACCTGACTGCTTTTGGGCTGTTGTCCTTCGCAGTCGGTATTTTCATCGTGAACGGGGCAATTGGCCTCGCGTTTGAACAGCGCCGCCCGGTTGTACGGACACTGCGCGCGTTGGGGATGCCTTTGGGCCGGTTGATGATCCTGATCGGGGCAGAGCTGATGGCGATGGCCCTCGTTGCTGGGATCATTGGTGTGGCAATGGGGTATGTGATTGCGGCCGCCCTGTTGCCGGGGGTGGCTGCAACGTTGAATGGGCTTTATGGCGCTGATGTTGCGGGCACGCTGCAATTGCGACCCAGTTGGTGGCTTTCGGGCATGGCGATTGCCTTGGGCGGGACGGCAATCGCTGCGGCAGGCGCGCTTTGGCAGTTGGCACGCATGCCGCTTTTGGCAGCAGCACAGCCGCGCGCGATGGCGATGGCCGCAGGGCGGCGGGCGCAGGTCCAGGGCGGTTTGGCAATTGGGCTGCTGGGGCTAGCGGCAATACTGGCGTTCAATGCAGATGGCTTGATCGCAGGCTTTGCCTTTTTGGGATCGCTTTTGGTTGGGGGTGCCTTGGCTTTGCCGCTGATCCTCAGCAACGTGCTGGCCTTTGGGGCGGCGCGGTCGCATTCCGTGTTGGGACAGTGGTTCTGGGCGGACACACGGCAGCAATTACCGGGACTGTCCTTGGCTTTGATGGCGCTGTTGCTGGCGATGGCCGCGAATGTAGGCGTCTCGACAATGGTGTCTAGCTTTCGGCTGACCTTTGTGGGGTTTCTCGATCAACGTTTGGCGTCAGAGCTTTATGTCACGACTAACGACGCGATACAGACCCAGCAGCTGATCGATCGCATCACACCCGAGGTCGATGTGATCTTACCAATCCAGTCGTCGCAAGTCCCTATTGGCGATTACCCGACCGAGGTTTTCGGATCGCGTGATCACGCCACCTACCGGGACAACTGGACCTTCGTTCAGGCCTTGGCCGACCCATGGGATCAGGTCGCTGCCGGTGAGGCGATATTGATCAACGAGCAGCTTTTCAGGCGGGCCGGACTGGCGTTGGGCGATGTGGTTGATGTCAGTGGCACATCTTTGACGATTGCAGGAATATACGGCGACTACGGCAACCCCATCGGGCAGGCGGTCATTTCGGAGGACCTTTTTGCAGGACTTTACCCACAGATCAGGCCAAACAGGTTCGGTCTGCGCATCCCGCAAGGCCGGGTTGATCCGGTGCGCAGGATCTTGACCGACGAGGTGGGCATCCCGGCAGGCAACATCATCAATCAGGCCGGGATCAAGGCGTTCTCGATGGATGTCTTTGACCGGACATTTGTCGTGACAACGGCGCTCAACGTTCTGACGCTCGCCGTGGCAGGCTTTGCCATTTTGATGAGCTTGCTGACATTGGCCACCATGCGTATTCCGCAACTGGCACCGGCCTGGGCCGTTGGCGTGACACGTCGACAATTAGGTTGGCTGGAAGTGGCGCGAGCGATCTTGCTGGCGGCCCTGACGGCGGTGGTTGCATTGCCACTGGGCTTACTACTGGCTTGGGCGTTACTGGCTGTGGTGAACGTGGCGGCGTTCGGGTGGGCACTGCCGATGCACCTCTTTCCGACAGATTACGCGCGGCTCGGCCTGTTCGCTTTGGTTGCGGCGGCGATTGCGGCACTTTGGCCTGCGATCAGATTGGCGCGCACGCCGCCTGCGGATCTGTTAAAGGTGTTTTCCAATGAGCGTTAACAACAGGATTATGGTCTGCCTTGTCGTCTGTCTGATAGCAGGTCAAACAGCAGCACAAGGCTTTGCAGGTCTGGGCATGGATGCCGAAGGCTTTGCTATCCCACAACCGGACCCAACCTTTGACTTTCCGACAGATCACGGCCCGCACCCGGACTACCGGATCGAATGGTGGTATCTGACCGCTAACATGACCGGCCCGGATGGCACGGATTACGGCCTGCAATGGACCCTGTTTCGGTCTGCCTTGGCCCCCCAAGCAGGCGAGGGCTGGTCCGCGCCGCAGCTTTGGCTGGGTCATGCGGCGGTCACCACACCCACAGACCATTACGTCACAGAACGGATCGCGCGGGGCGGGATCGGGCAGGCGGGGGCGGTGCCGGACCCTTTTTCAGCATGGATTGATGACTGGGCCCTGACCGGTGACTGGCAAACACTGTCGATGACAGCCACCGGGCCCGATTTTGGCTACGACGTTGATCTGACAGCACAGGGGCCGCTGATCTTTCACGGAGACGGTGGGTATTCAGTGAAATCGGCCAGCGGTCAGGCCTCTTACTATTACTCGCAGCCCTTCTTTGCGTTGGATGGAACGCTGTCGTTGCAGGACGGTGACATCCCCGTTACCGGACAGGCATGGCTGGACCGTGAATGGTCATCGCAGCCCCTGTCGGCGGATCAAACCGGGTGGGATTGGTTCTCGCTGTCGTTTGATGACGGATCAAAGATGATGGGCTTCCTGCTTCGCCAGACAGACGGCGCCAGCTATTCCTCGGCCACATGGATCACACCCGAAGGCCAGACAACGGCCTACCCAAACGGTGCCTTTGCGGCAGACCCTCTAGAAACCTCGGCCACCAGCGGTGCTACCGTGCCTACCACATGGCGGGTGCAACTGCCGGATCGCGGGGTTGATGTCACGGTGTCTGCGATCAACACGGATGCGTGGATGACAACATCGGTGCCCTATTGGGAAGGCCCCGTGCGGGTCACAGGCAGCCACGCAGGGCGCGGATATCTGGAGATGACAGGCTATGAATGACTGGTTCACAACCATTGACGGCATCGCAACCCGCGTCTGGGGCAGGCTTGTGCAGGCAGCAAACGAGCGGGCGCTGATCGGGTTTGCGACAGTCAGCCCAACCGGCGATCCAGAAGCGCGCACCGTGGTGTTGCGGGCAGCGGATCGGGATGCAGGGGTGCTCGAGGTTTACACAGACCTACAATCCGACAAGATCACCAGCCTGCGTGCGCATTCGCAAGCAAGCGTGTTGTTGTGGGATGAAGATCTGAAACTTCAGATCAGGGCCAAATGCACTGTTACCATCCAAACCGGTGCGGATGTGATGGACCGTTGGGGCGACATTCCTGACCACTCAAGGCTGAGTTATGGGATCACGCCGCCTCCGGGGCAGATCATCGCACACAGCAAGGCCTACACCAAAGCACCCGACCCGGAAGTATTTGCGGTTCTGTCCTGCACCGTCACCCACCTTGACGCTGTACATCTGGGCCGACCGCACAGGCGTGCGGCGTTCACGCGCGACCCTGCTTCAAACAAAGGTGAGTGGACTGCAAACTGGCTGGCCCCCTAGGGCGGCTCCGGCTACACCTGCCCTATGAAAACACACTATCCTGCGACCCGCGATCTGGTTTTGATCGGGGGCGGCCACACCCATGCCCTTGTTCTGCGATCATGGGCGATGAATCCGCTTGCTGGCGCACGCCTGACAGTGATCAATCCGGGACCAACAGCGCCCTATTCCGGCATGTTGCCGGGTTTTGTGGCAGGGCACTACACCCGCGACGAGTTGAACATCGATCTGGTGCAACTGGCCCGCTTCGCGGGCGCACGGATCATCATCGGTGCGGTGGATCATATCGATGTGGGCGCAAAGCTGATTTCGGTGCCGGGTAGACCGCCGATTGCCTATGATGTGACGGCAGTTGATGTGGGCATCACCTCGACGATGCCCAGCCTGCCGGGGTTCACGGACCATGCGATCCCGGCCAAACCGCTTGGTGCTTTTGCCGCCCGCTGGGATGCCTTTCGCGCGACCGCCCAAAACCCTGATATCGCGATCATCGGTGGTGGTGTGGCCGGGGCAGAGCTGGCGATGGCGATGGCCCATGCTTTGCGCCAAGATGGTTCGGATACGGCAAATGTCCAACTGGTCGATCGCAGCAAGGCCTTGCAGGATCTTGGTCCTGTGGCCCGCACAAAGATGCGCGCGGCCTTGGACCGGCAAGGTGTCACATTGATCGAAGACGCGGACGTCGCGGCTGTCACGGCTGATGGATTGCAGCTGTCGGATGGCCGCACGATCCGATCCGCGTTTACCACCGGCGCTGCGGGGGCCAAGCCGCACGATTGGGTCAGCAATCTTGATCTGGACCTGCACGACGGCTTCATCGCGGTGAACGAGACGTTGCAATCCAGCGATCCGGACGTCTTTGCGGTAGGCGATTGCGCGCATCTGTCCTTCGACCCAAGGCCCAAGGCCGGGGTTTACGCGGTCCGCGAAGCACCAGTTCTGTTGGACAATCTGCGCGCACGTTTGTCTGGCGGTGACCTGCGGTCTTACAAGCCGCAAAAGGACTACCTTAAACTGATCTCGTTGGGCGGCCAGTCGGCATTGGCCGAGAAGTTCGGCACCGCGCGGCAAGGCCCACTGCTTTGGCGATTGAAGAACCACATCGACCGCAAGTTCATGAACCAGTTCGTAGATTTGCCAGCGATGGACCCGCCGGACATTCCGCGCACCGCGGCTTACGGATTGCAGGACGCGCTGGGCGCCAAGCCGATGTGTGGGGGCTGCGGGGCAAAGGTGGGCAAGGGGGCGTTGCAAAAAACGCTGGAGGTCCTGCCGCAAACAACACGGGCGGACATCACATCGCTGCCCGGCGATGATGCCGCAATCTTGCAGACCGGCGGGGCAACGCAGGTCATGACAACAGATCATCTGCGCGCCTTTGTGGATGATCCGGCCCTCATGACGCGGATCGCGGCTGTGCATGCCTTGGGTGACATTGCCGCCATGGGTGCAGCGGCGCAGGCGGCGACGGCCACGATCATCCTGCCTCGCATGTCGGCCAAGCTGCAGGAACGGACGCTGGCCGAGATGATGACGACAGCGCACGAGGTCTTTGCCGATGCAGGCGCGGCGATTGTGGGCGGTCACACCTCGCAGGGGGATGAGCTGACGGTCGGGTTCACGATCACCGGGCTTTGCGCGCAGCCGCCGATCACGCTTGCGGGGGCACGGGTTGGCGATGCGTTGATTCTGACCAAACCGATTGGGTCCGGCGTTATCATGGCAGCCGAGATGCAGATGAAAACGGCGGGCGCCGATGTGGTTGCTGCCCTTGCACATATGACCCAACAGCAGGGGGATGCAGCGGCGATTCTGCAAGCTGCCCACGCAATGACAGACGTGACCGGCTTTGGTCTGGCGGGCCATCTGGCGGGGATCTGTGCGGCGTCAGGCACCGGAGCAGAGGTCATGTTGCCCAAGGTGCCGCTGATGCAAGGGGCTTTGGACCTCGCGACAGCGGGCATCCGGTCCAGTCTGTTTGATGACAATCGGGACGGCGTGGACGGGGTCAGTGGGGCGGAAGGGTCGATTGCTGACCTGATGTTTGATCCGCAAACTGCCGGGGGTCTGCTGGCCGCAGTCGATGGGAAAGCGGCGGAAGCCTTGGTCTTTCAGTTGCAAAGCATGGGGTACCCGGCGGCGGTCATCGGCAGGATTATCGACGCGCCGGGCCAGATCATGTTGCTTGGCTAATCAGCCTTGCCACTTGGGTTGCGGCCTCGGTCAGGCCTGTATCGTCGAGGGATTTGGCCTGAACATGGCCCAGCTGGGTAAATTGCTGTACCTCGCGGGCTTTGCTGTAGGCGGGATCATAATGCTCGGTCACCAATGCGTAGGCCAGTTCTTGAAGGTGACCTTCTGCAAGCAAGGCCTCCCATCCATCCACAATCGCATGACCCCGAACCCTGCGCAGCGGGGACAGCCTGTCGCGCAACCGCGCCTGATCGGCAGAGATATCACGGTAGGCCTGTGCGAGATAGGCGGCACGGTCATCCAGATCGGCTTGCACCATGATCCGGGGGGCCGCGACCATTGTAGACCACAGCGAGGGTGGCAGATTGATGATGCCAATCTTGCTGCTTTCGGCTTCCACGATAACCGGCTTTGCGGGATCACATGCGGTCAGGGCGCAAGCGAGCCGCGTTTCAAACCACTTTTGTGTCGGCTGACCCTCTGGCCGGGCCCCAAGCAGCGAGCCGCGGTGCCGGGCCAGCCCCTCAAGGTCGAGGACCTGCAGACCCATCTGCCGCAACCGCGCGAGAATGGCGGTTTTGCCTGTGCCTGTGTTGCCATCCAGCAAGATCAGGCGGTGGGGCAGCGGCTGGTCATACAAGGTTGCGTGGACCAGTCGGCGAAAGCTTTGGTATCCCCCCGCGATCGTCTCTGCTCGCCAGCCGATCTGCAGCAGGATAGAGGCGAAAGAGCCCGATCTTTGCCCGCCCCGCCAGCAATAAACCAAGGGCTGCCAGCCGCCATCTTTGTCAGCCAGCGGACCTTCCAGATGTGCGGCGACATTGCGGGCGACCAGTGCGGCCCCCTTTTTGCGGGCTTTGAAGGCGCTGTCTTGGACATACATCGTCCCCACAGCGGCGCGTTCCTCGTTTGATAAGGCCGGTAGATTGATCGCACCGGGCACGTGATCCTCGGCAAACTCGGCCGGGGAGCGTACGTCGATGACCGTATCCGCGCGGTGGTGCAGCAGGTCTTGCAGGGTGGAAAAGGAACGGGGCATCAGGACTTTCGGGGTGGCGGTGCGCAATGAATGCGCACCCTACGGGGTCAGAGGGACCCTGCCAGCCGCAGTCAAAAGATAACAGTCCCGACCTTCAAAAACAGCCGGGATCAGGGGCCGGCCAAAGCCCGCACCGCCGTCCAGATCGACCCGGTTGCCAAAATGCTGTGGGGCCTCAAGGGCGGTATGGCCATGCACGACCAGCTTGCCGTGATCTGTTTGATCGTCGATGAACCCGTCTCGGATCCAGATCAGATCTTCGGGATCCTGATCGGGCATGGCGATGCCTGGACGAATACCGGCATGCACAAATATCAGGTCATCCGTTTCGATGCTCAGGGGCAGGCTGTCGATAAAGGCAAGATGCGCTTCGGGGACCGCTTCGGCGGCGGCTTGTTGCAACCGGTCGGGGGTCAGTGCGCCAGCATCTGTTTGAAAGTGCAGCAGGGTCTGCATCGTGTTCGGTGTGTGGGTGGCAAAGATCGGTTCGCCAACAATACCGTAAGAGGCCAGCGTGTTGGTCCCACCCAACCGGGGGTTCAGCCAGTTGATCGGAGAGGCCGTGCGCGGGTCATGCTGGACACCCTGACGGGCGAAGCGCAGCAGATAACGGTCATGGTTGCCCATCACAAAGCGCCAGTTTCTGCCCGCATCGCGACCTGCAATGAGACGGTCAAGGACCCTTTTGCTATCGGGGCCGCGGTCCGTGTAGTCGCCGAGGAAGATAATGTTTGCATCCGGGCCGCCGTCAGCCTCTATCTGCCGCAACGTATCGTTGAGCATGGCTAACTGACCGTGGATATCGCCGATAGCGTAGATCATGGGGGGGTCCTGACATTGGTGGCCGGGTGACGCTGTTTTCCCGTAGGGAAAAGGCGCCCCACCCGCCCTCCCGTGGGCGGATGGGAACGATTTAGACCTCGAACTTGAGCGGCTTGATCTGCTGGAACAGTGCCGTTTTCGCAAGTGCTTGCAATGCAGGAGCAGGGACGGGCTCATCGACATAAAGCAGCGCAATGGCCTCCCCCTTTACGCCTGCACGGCCCAGCGTGAAGTTCGCGATATTGACCCCGTTTTCCCCCATCGTCTGGCCGAGTGTCCCGATGATACCCGGCACGTCTTCATTGGTGGTGTAAACCATATGTTCCCCGATCTCGGCATCGATGTTGATGCCTTTGATCTGGATAAAGCGCGGCTTGCCATCGCTGAAC
>CALILP010000081.1 GCA_938016515.1 uncultured Paracoccaceae bacterium | reverse complement strand
GTCGACAGCTTTGTCAGGGTCGCTATCCGGCTTGTCGACTTTGTTGAGCACAACGATTGGGCGCAGGCCCAATGCGAGAGCCTTCGAGGTCACGAATTTGGTCTGTGGCATCGGCCCTTCAGCCGCATCCACAAGCAGGACAACGCCGTCGACCATCGACAAGATCCGCTCTACCTCGCCACCAAAGTCGGCGTGGCCGGGGGTGTCGACGATGTTGATGCGGGTGCCTTTCCACTCAACAGACGTACACTTGGCAAGGATCGTGATCCCACGCTCGCGCTCGATGTCGTTGCTGTCCATCGCCCGTTCAACGGTCGTCTCGTTTTCCCGGTAGACCCCGGATTGCTTAAGCAGTTCATCAACAAGTGTCGTCTTGCCGTGGTCAACGTGCGCGATGATCGCGATATTGCGGATATCCATGAGGGAAGCCTTTGTCAGAAGTTGTCGCGCGGATAGCGTGCATCTGCAGCAAAAGCCAGCCCTAAAGGCGCAGCAGTCGCAAGGGTGGCGCAAAGACGTCGCGGCGGACCCTCCGGGGGCCATTTTAGGATCAAAGAAACCCCGAGTGGCGGTGCTCTGTGTCTAATGTGTACTGCTGGACGAGAACAGGTTGATGGTCAGTATACCGGCAAGGATCAGGCCAATGCCAAAGACCGCAGGCCAATCCAGCTTTTGCCCAAAGACCGCGTAACCGATGGCTGCAATCAAGACGATCCCAAGGCCGGACCAGATTGCATACAGCACGCCAACTGGCATGAATTTGAGCGTCAGCGACAAAAGGTAGAAAGCGACCGCGTAGGAAATCACGCAAATCACCGAAGGCCATAGTTTGCTGAACTGTTGGCTGGCTTGCAGGGCCGTCGTGCCGATGGTTTCGGCGGCAACAGCAAAGAACAGGTAGATATAGTGGGGGGGCATGACAGGCTCCGGCTGGGATGTCTTATCGATGCCACTCGATCGCGAAACCGTCCAGCCTTGATATCACAAACGGTCAGGACAGGTGATCAGGATGTCAAAATCGCCACCGCTGACAGACGTTGGAAAGACCGGAACCCCGATTTTGTATCCAGGCTCATAAACACCTCACCATCAATATTGGCCGAACGAAGCCCCGTTGTTGAGCCCCGTTGTTGAACATGTGCCACGACGCGCAATGTCTGTGCTGAGGAAGGACGGGTAATCGCTTTGTTGGGTTCAAAGACGCGCTCTTGCGCGCTGACAACTTAATGTCGAAGAGGTCCATGTGGATCGCTGAGTTTGCGCACATCCCGCCGGACCGCCTTAAACACTTTGCGCCCCCAATCGGCATAGATCTTTGGGCCGGGATGGAAACCGTCCCTGCTCATAAGTGTGGGGAGCGGTTCAAAGTCCATCTCAACAAAACGGCATTCCGGGCGGCGCGCCACGAGTTTGCGCAGGTACCGATCAAACCGGTTGGCTTGTGCGCCAAGCACCCAACGCAAGGGCTGTGGAAGGACCGGGAAATACTCCATCTTTGGAATGCCAGAGACGCAGATCACATCCGCTTCGAATTTGTCTTGCAACAGGTTCAGCAGCCGATTGTACCGCGCCAGCCAGACTGGAAGCGGGACCAAACCAGTGATATCGTTCACCCCAAGCGAAACGGATACAACGTCTGCCTTTTGCGCAGGTCGTTCTATCAGCCGTTCATAGGTGTCCAGTGTTGTTGCCCCGGTTTTTGCATCCAGCCACCAATGTACGGTATTCGTCTGCGACAATCGCTTGCGCATATGGCCCAGCAAGGCTTCTTCTTGATGAGAGGCCCCAACACCCGCAGCTGAACTGTCCCCAACGATCAGCAAACGCAGCTTGGGTCCAGTACCAGTGACGCCTTCGCGGCGGCCGCCTGCTTCGGGCAGTTTGACGATATTCTTGCGGGTGACGTGGCCTTGCCACGCCAAAAACGGGAACAGTGCAATACGTGCGGCGATGTCGATCATAGCGTCCCTCGTGAAAGGCTATACGTCTAATGATACGCCAAAATGTCGCAGATGGTTCCGTAACGTTGGGTCACCGCCCGGTATAGCGGTCAGGACGGTGGTTCACCGCAATGATCAGATTGGTCACGATGGCCCCCATCAAAGAGTAGGCCAGAAAGGTCCCTCCGATGACAAAGAAAGCGCAGGCGAACAAGATGGCGTCAAAGATCAGCTGTGTCCAACCGGCCCGAAAACCCGATTTATCTTGCAGATAAAGCGCGAGGACCCCAATCCCGCCTAAGGATGCCCCATGCCGGAAAAGCACCATCAGGCTTAACCCGGCCATGCTACCTGCAAGAAGCGCGCCGACAATCGGATGAAGTGTGGCGAAAACGATATGGTTTGGCAGCAGGGCCGTGAACCCAGACAGCATCGCCACCGCGATAAAGCTTTTGATCGTAAACCGTGGCCCCATGCGCAACCACGCCAGCACATAGAACGGCAAGTTAATGACAAAGAAGACCACGCCGAACGCCCAACCGGTCATGTAGGACAAGAGCACCGCAAGACCGGCCGTTTGACCCGTGATCAGCCCAAGGTGGGTGAGCATCACAAGGCTGAACCCACATAGGGCTGTGGACAACAAGAAGGCCTGTGCGTCCTCTGTTGGCGTATGTGGCGTGGTGGGTGCGCTTGGGTGCATGAAGGCTTTCTGACACGTCGTCCTTGGCAGACTTGTTTCGCGAACCTCAACACGGGTCAAGCGTTTCAGCAAGTGGTGAGGGCATCTTGCCTTGGCCGACGTCAGGTTCGACGTCTTCTACGCTAAACCTGTTTCAAAATGTCTTTCCATGATGGCCATTGGATAGGTGGCATTGTCGCGGCAGAGTGGCCCTCATAAAGCGGGGCCACTCACTATTGATCACAACGCCTTGTTCAGGTTCTCGTCGATTTTCTCAAGGAACCCTTGGGTGGTCAGCCAGCTTTGGTCCGGCCCTACCAGCAAAGCCAGATCCTTGGTCATGTGCCCGCTTTCCACCGTGTCCACGATCACCTTTTCAAGCGTCTCGGCAAAGGTCATCAGCTGCGCATTGTCGTCCAGCTTGGCGCGGTGCTTAAGCCCACCAGTCCAGGCATAGATGGACGCGATAGAATTGGTGGAGGTCGCCTCACCCGCCTGATGCTGGCGGTAGTGGCGGGTGACGGTGCCGTGAGCGGCCTCGGCCTCCATGACCTTACCATCTGGGGTCAGCAAGGCCGATGTCATCAGGCCCAGCGACCCAAAACCTTGCGCGACCGTATCGGACTGAACATCGCCGTCATAGTTCTTGCAGGCCCAGACGAATTTTCCGGACCACTTCATGGCCGACGCCACCATGTCGTCGATCAGGCGGTGTTGGTAATAGAGGTCGTTCTTTTCAAAGTCCGTTTTGAATTCAGTATCATAGATCTCTTGGAACAGATCCTTGAACCGGCCGTCATAGGCTTTGAGGATCGTGTTCTTGGTGGACAGATACACCGGCCAGCCAATGTTCAGGCCATAGTTAAAGGACGCGCGGGCGAAATCACGGATACTGTCATCAAGGTTATACATGCCCATCGCAACACCGGCAGAAGGGCTGTCAAAGACTTCTTTCTCGATCACGGTGCCGTCTTCGCCGACAAACTTCATGGTCAGCTTACCCGGACCGGGCATCAGGAAATCGGTGGCCTTATACTGGTCACCAAAAGCATGGCGGCCAATGACAATCGGGTTCGTCCAGCCGGGCACAAGGCGGGGCACGTTCTTGCAGATGATAGGGGCGCGGAAAACAACACCGCCAAGAATGTTGCGGATCGTGCCGTTGGGGCTGCGCCACATCTGCTTAAGGCCAAATTCTTCGACGCGGCCTTCGTCGGGTGTGATGGTCGCACATTTAACGCCGACACCGTATTTCTTGATCGCTTCTGCCGCATCAATGGTGATCTGGTCATTGGTCTCGTCGCGGACTTCCATGGCGAGGTCGTAATATTTCAGATCGATATCAAGGTAAGGCAAAATCAGTTTTTGCTTGATGAAGTCCCACATGATGCGGGTCATCTCGTCCCCATCGAGTTCGACAACCGGGTTTTCGACTTTAATCTTGGACATCAGGGGGGCTCCATCGTGAACTGTTGGCTGGCTTCGCTTAGCCCAATTCAAGAGCAAGGGAAAGCTGGTGTGCAATGGTATGCCACACCGTTATTAACAATTACCGTGTTTGCGCCGGCGTCGGGATGCCCAAAAGACGCCACCTAGCAAAGCGCCAAACATGACGCCTGATGCGGGCACGGGAATCGGGCTTGGCCCTGCGAGCGCGCCATCGGGTGGTGTAAAGCTGATCAGGCTTGGCAGGTCGGCCGGATTGCCCGTGCTTCCAATACCCGGAATGAATGGGAAAGAGCGTGAAGAGGTCGGAAGACCAACGCGCTGCGTGGCTGATGCGCGCGAGATGATCGGCTTCCAAAAATCGCCGGAAGTGCGCGGTCGTGATACCGTGACCTCACGCACGCAGTGGTCTGCATAGCGGCTATAGTAGTCGTCCCATTCGTCGCTGAACTTGGCAAGAATGGGTTCTGTTCCAGTCAGTTGCGATAATTCCCGAGGCGACAGGGCCCGCGCGCAAGGATCGGGTAAACATGTCCGGGGCAGGCGGGTTTTGCCCGAAAGCGAGAACGCAACCGCAGCACTGCCGTCTTCGCCGTCATCGAAAAATCTCGATGGAATGCACTGGTAGCCTAGCGGATCGATATCGAGGATTTCATTCAGGGCAATCGGACCCGCAAGCGCAGATGATCCGGGCAGCAGGCACAGCAAAAGGCTCGCCACGAGGGCAAGCATCGCGTCAAAGAGACGTCGAACTGCAATGCGTCCGTTCACCAATTGGGACCTTTCCGGCCGTTTTCGTTGCGTGCCTTAAAGCGGTTAACTGTGTCTTAACCGTGGAATTATGGTGGAAAAGCCGACGTCTAGGTCACAAAAAAGTGGGTTTTTGTGGGGAATTTTCTACCCCTTGCAGCAGGCCGAAAAGGTGGTCGTAGTCAGCCAAGGCCAAATTCTGGATCTTGTGCGCTTTGGGTAAGGGGACCCATTTGATGTCGGTGTGTTCGGTGCCACAGTTTTGCGGTTGGCCGTTCCACTGATGAATGACGAAGAAATGGAATGTTATCGGTGCCTTACCTTTTGTAGCATTGATGGTGAAATCCATCAGTGCAGGGTCCATGATCGTCACGCCGATCTCTTCCATCATCTCGCGGGCGACCGCTTGCTCCAAGGTTTCTGCGTCCTCAACATGTCCGCCCGGAAAGCTCCAGGTATTGGCATATTGGGCGCGATCCGGCGAGCGGCGGGCCATGAGGATTGCACTGTCACTGATGAGCAGACCATTCACGATGTGGATCATGGATTTGACACTTTCGGTGGAACGAAGATGTGGTAGGCCCGGCAGGACTTGAACCCGCAACCAAAGCGTTATGAGCGCTCTGCTCTAACCAGTTGAGCTACAGGCCCCCGTAGTCTGGTCGTCCCGGTTGGGTATCAGACCGGGTCGCTTGGTCAAGCCAGAATTGCGTCAAAACGCGGTGCATTGGTTGTACACCGCGCGTACACCGTCGGTACACCGCGCGTACACCGCAATCACACAATTGCGCCCGGCGAGGTGTTCCGGTATCGGATGCGAAACGACAGGGGATTGCCAAAATGACCATCAAAAACGGCCTGACTTACGCCGATGCAGGCGTGGATATCGACGCGGGCAATACGCTGGTCGAGCGGATCAAACCTGCCGCAAAACGGACCAAACGATCGGGCGTAATGGCGGGCCTGGGCGGCTTTGGTGCGCTGTTCGATTTGAAAGATGCGGGCTATGTCGACCCCGTTTTGGTGGCCGCCACGGATGGCGTGGGCACTAAGCTGCGGATCGCGATTGATACAGGCAATGTCGACACCATCGGGATCGATCTGGTGGCGATGTGCGTGAACGATCTGGTGTGTCAGGGCGCTGAGCCGCTGTTCTTTCTGGACTACTTTGCCACAGGCAAGCTGGACCTTGAGAGCGCCACCCGGATCATCAACGGGATTGCCGCGGGCTGTGAGGCCTCTGGTTGCGCCCTGATCGGCGGTGAGACGGCAGAGATGCCGGGGATGTATCACGACGGCGACTTTGATCTGGCCGGTTTCGCCGTAGGTGCGATGGAGCGCGGGCAGGATTTGCCGCGCGGTGTGGCCGAGGGGGATGTGCTGCTGGGTCTTGCTTCTGACGGGGTGCATTCCAACGGATATTCGCTGGTGCGCCGGATCGTAGAGCAAAGTGGACTTGCTTGGGATGATGCCTGTCCGTTTGGCGATGGGACCTTGGGGGCAGCGTTGCTTGCACCCACACGGCTATATGTCAAAAGCACTTTGGCCGCGGTGAAAGAGGGGTCCGTGCGCGGGCTGGCGCATATCACTGGC
The DNA here is from genome assembly GCA_938016515.1 of uncultured Paracoccaceae bacterium. Classification (GTDB taxonomy): domain Bacteria; phylum Pseudomonadota; class Alphaproteobacteria; order Rhodobacterales; family Rhodobacteraceae; genus Yoonia. Next base: position 5,867 of record CALILP010000081.1, on the reverse strand, counting down.
GGTGGTTTGACCGAGAACCTGCCGCGTGTGTTGCCCGACGGGTTGGGCGCGGATATTGATCTGGGTGCCTGGGAATTGCCGCCTGTCTTCAAATGGTTGGCGGCGGAAGGCGGGATGGCTGAGGCCGAGTTGCTCAAGACCTTTAACGCGGGCATTGGCATGTTTGCTATCTGCCCTGCTGATCAGGCCGGCGCCGCGCGGGCGACGCTGGAAGCTGCGGGCGAGTCGGTGTTCACGCTAGGATCTGTCACGGCGGGGGACGGCGTGCGCTATAGTGGATCACTGCTGTGACCAAGCGCGTCGCGATCCTGATTTCGGGTGGCGGCTCTAACATGGTTGCTTTGGCCGAAGCGATGACCGGAGATTTTCCGGCGCGGCCTTGTCTGGTTTTGTCCAATCGGCCTGATGCGGGTGGTCTGACGAAGGCAGCTGATCTGGGGATACCGACAGCTGTGGTTGATCATCGTGACCACAAGGGTGACCGGCCCGGATTTGAGGCGGCATTGCAAGTGGCGTTGCTTGCGGCGCAGCCAGATATCATCTGTTTGGCCGGGTTTATGCGCATTCTGACACCCGATTTTACGGATCTATGGGCTGGCCGGATGTTGAACATTCACCCGTCTTTGTTGCCCAAATACAAAGGGTTGGATACACATCAGCGTGCGCTTGATGCAGGCGATGCAGAACACGGATGTACGGTACATGAGGTCACCGGCGAGCTGGATGGCGGGCCCGTTTTGGGGCAGGCGCGGGTGACGATTGAGCCGGGTGACACCGCAGCGACGTTAGCTGCAAAGGTGCTGCCATGCGAACATCAACTTTATCCGCAGGTGTTGCGCCGTTTCGCCAGTGGCGACAGAACCCCGGTTTTCCTGCCTTAACCATTCCAAACGCGCCCCTGATCGCCTATCAAAAGAAACCGGATGACCCGGAGCCAAGAGATAGCCGCGAAAGTACCTGCTTGCATGAAAACGATCACGACGACAGACGCGCTGGCCGCGTTCTGTAAAGAGGCCGCCAAACGTCCGTATGTCACCGTAGATACAGAGTTTTTACGAGAACGGACGTATTATTCAAAGCTGTGTCTGGTCCAGTTGGCGTATCAGGATGAACACGGCAATGACGCGGTTCTCGTGGATCCTTTGGTTGACGGTTTGTCCCTTGCCCCACTGTATGATCTGTTTCGCGACCACGGCTGCGTTAAGGTTTTCCATGCGGCCCGGCAGGACTTGGAAATCTTTTTTGTTGATGAGGGCGTGATCCCGGAACCCTTGTTTGACACCCAGATCGCCGCCATGGTCTGCGGTTTTGGCGAGCAAGTGGGGTATGAAACCCTCGTCCGAAAAATCGCGAAGTCTGATCTGGATAAATCGTCTCGGTTCACCGATTGGTCGCGGCGTCCGCTGACGGACGCTCAGAAAACCTATGCCGTCGCTGATGTGACCCATTTGCGCGACATCTATGAGTATTTGTCAGATCGTTTGGCCCAGTCAGGTCGCCACAAATGGGTGACCGAGGAATTGGGGGTTCTGCAGGACCCTGCGACCTACGAAGCTGATCCCGACAATGCCTGGCAACGGGTGAAAACCCGCACGAATTCCGCCCGGTTCCTTGGGATCGTGCAAGAGCTGGCCCGCTTTCGCGAGGCCTATGCCCAACACCGCAATGTCCCCCGTAGCCGGGTTTTCAAGGATGATGCCTTGGTGGAACTGGCATCGACGAAACCGCAATCTGAACAAGACCTTGGCCGGTCCAGACTGCTGCTGCGCGAGGCCCGCAAAGGCGATATTGCTGCCGGTATACTGAAGGCTGTCAAAGACGGGCTGGCGTTACCCAACGATGCGCTGCCCCGTCCTGACAAGGGCCGCGCCAAGTTGCAGGTGAACCCTGCCATTGCTGATATGCTGCGGGTTCTGTTAAAGGCGAAATCCGAAGGCGAAGGGGTGGCGCAAAAGCTGATCGCGACCTCTGCTGATCTGGATGCCCTTGCTGCCGGAGAGCGTGATTTGATCGCCTTGCGCGGTTGGCGCAAAGAAGTGTTTGGCAACGATGCATTGGCCTTGTGTGACGGCAAAGTCGGCCTGCGCGTGGATGGTCAAAAGGTGGTCACCGTCGCGGTCTGATTGCCGCACTGGACCTTCCTTTCTACGCCCCCTAGATCAAGGGCAAGTACAGGAGACAGCGTGATGGCCACAGACGCCTTTGAAGAGATTGCAGAGACATTCGACTTTCTGGATGATTGGGAAGATCGATACCGCCATGTCATCGATATGGGAAAGGCCGTGCCTGCGATGGATGATGTCCTGAAGGTGCCTGCGACCAAGGTTGATGGCTGCGCCAGTCAGGTCTGGATTCAGCCCAAGATTGAAGATGGCACATTCAGCTTTCAGGGCGACAGTGACGCGATGATTGTCAAAGGTCTGATTGCTGTTCTGATGGCGCTGTATAACGGTGTTCCTGCAAAGGACATCGCCGGGATTGATGCGCCTGTGGAACTTGGGCGTTTGGGCCTGAACGATCATTTGTCGGCGCAACGGTCCAATGGGGTGCGGGCGATGGTGGAACGGATTAGGGCTGTGGCGGCAGCAGCGTGATCTTGGATTAGAGGTCAGCCAGTGCTGTGTGCAGGTCGCCGTATCCTGTGAACCGCCGCTCGAGCGGCAGTTTTAGACGCGCCGCACACTCAGCTGCTTTTTCAGTGAGCTGGGGATCATCCGTTTGCGCCTGATAGACTAGCTTGGTGTAGTTTCCAAAGTACATATCTCGCAGGACGTCATACTTCTTTGGGTATTTGGCAAAGCCCAGCGGCTCCCAGACGAATGCATCAAACTGGCGGACCAGAAAGTCGGTCAGATAGAAGGCCGTCATTTCATCACGGTCAGCAAAGGTGTCGTTGCCTTCGAAGAAGGAATAGCAATGTGGCCCTGCGACCATCTGGATGCCCAGATCGGCGCAGGCCGTTTGTAATTGCCCACCGGTTCCGCAGTCTGCGTAGACCACGAAAATATCCGTATAGGTGCCCCGGTGTTTTGCCACCGCCGCCTGGACGGCCGGGACAATGCGGTCTGGGTGGTTATGGTAGATGGCAGGCAGGCATTGCAGATCGAGATGATCCATCCCGTTTGTCTGTTTGATCGCGATGATCTCACGCGCGAGCGCCCCGCAGGCCAACAGCAAAACCCGCCCAACACCCTTTGGGTCAAGGCCTTGGGTTGTAAGCGTCAGGTCAGGGGGCAGATCGGTCACGCGGCCTTGCGCGCGTAGATCAAGCGCGCCACCAAAGCCAAAACAATCGCGCCGGGAAGCGCCCAGCTTGCAGCGCTCAACGGAAGGATTGCAAAGGCAAGCCAGACTGTCAGTGCCGAGGCCAGAATGACGCCCGCAAATATCGCAAAGAGGGTGGTCAGGGGCATGGATGTGTCCTTCTTCTTCGTGCCGGTACATCCCATATGGGGATGCAACCGGCGTTAAGGAAGATCATCAGGCCTGTGCGACACCCTGATTATGCTTGCGGGCTACAAACGTCTTGGCGGTTTCCACCGCAACAGCGGCATCCCGACAATAAGCATCAGCACCAATGGCCTTGCCGAACTCTTCGTTCAGGGGCGCGCCACCAACAAGAATGATGTAGTCTTCGCGGATGCCCTTTTCGACCATCGTGTCGATCACCACCTTCATGTAAGGCATCGTCGTGGTCAGCAGGGCGGACATGCCAAGAATGTCAGGCTCTTCGGTCTCTAAGGCTTCCAGATAGGCCTCAACCGCGTTGTTGATCCCAAGGTCCACGACCTCAAAGCCCGCGCCTTCCATCATCATCCCGACAAGATTCTTGCCGATGTCGTGGATGTCGCCTTTGACGGTACCAATGACCATCTTGCCGACGCGGGGTGCGCCGGTTTCAGCAAGCAGGGGCTTGAGGATAAACATCCCCCCCTTCATGGCGTTGGCGGCCAGCAAAACTTCGGGAACAAAGAGGATCCCGTCGCGGAAATCGTGGCCTACGATGGTCATCCCACCAACAAGCGCCTCGGTCAGGATTTTATATGGCATCCATCCGCGAGCCAGCAGGATATTCACGCCTTCCTCGATCTCTTCTTTCATGCCGTCATAGAGGTCGTCAAACATCTGCGCGACGAGGTCTTCGTCGTTGAGGTCTGCCAGGATGATTTCGTCGTCGTCAGACATGGCGCTCTCCAATGCGTGCCAAGGGCTTAGCCCCTTTTGAAAGTAATATCGTGCGGTCGGCTGAAACGGTCGGAGTCAATGGCGACATTTTCTATCTCAGGACCGACGCGGGATTGTCGATGTTCTGTTTATGTTCTACACTTGTGTATGGCCAAGGATACAGTGCAACCGCAGCATAAGACGCCGGGGCGGGCCGCAAGGTCGAACCCTGACAATCGCTTTGATCGCCTGACCTGTGAGGCGGTGGATGACGGGTGGGTGGGGGATGATGATCCTTTGCCGGTCTTGCGTACCCATGTCAGTGAAGAGGTCCCGCGCAAGGTGATTACCCGCAACACCTCGCCGGATCTGTCGTTTGACCGGTCGGTCAACCCATATCGGGGGTGCGAGCATGGGTGCATCTATTGCTTTGCCCGGCCCAGTCACGCTTACCTTGGCCTGTCCCCCGGACTGGACTTTGAGACCGAGCTGATTGCCCGCCCTACCGCCGCCGCTGTTTTGCGACATGAGTTGTCGGCTGCATCTTACAGGCCTGCCACGATTGCAATTGGCACGAATACCGATCCCTATCAGCCGATCGAGAAAGACCGCCGCATCATGCGGGATATTTTGCAGATCTTGTTGGATTTCAATCATCCGACTGCGATTGTGACCAAGGGGACATTGATTGCCCGCGACATTGACCTTCTGGCCCCGATGGCCGCCAAAGGACTGCTGCGTGTTGGGATATCCGTGACGACCCTTGACCCGAAGACCTCGCGGGCGATGGAGCCGCGTGTCCCGCTGCCCAAGGCGCGATTGCGTGTGATCAGGCAGTTGACTGACGCGGGGATACCCGTGCGTGCGATGGTGTCGCCTGTGGTGCCCGCCCTGACGGATCATGAGTTGGAGTCCATTCTTACGGCCTGTGCTGAGGCGGGGGCTGTTGCAGCGTCCTCGATCGTGTTGAGATTGCCCCGCGAGGTGGCGGGTTTGTTCCGAGATTGGCTGGAAGAGGCCTTTCCCGATCGCGCTGGCCGTGTGATGGCCCGGGTCCGAGAGCTGCATGGTGGCAAGGACTATGACCCCGCCTTTGGGACACGTATGGTTGGGCAGGGCGCATGGGCCGCGCTGATGCAACAGCGTTTCAAGCTGGCTGCCCGTCAGTTGGGGCTGGACCGGTCTTTGCCGCCACTGCGGTGTGATTTGTTCGCGGTGCCGCCGAAGTCGGGGGATCAGTTGCGACTGTTGTGAAGTGGATATGAGGGTGGGCGATTCTTCTTGAAAGACCGGACAAATTTTCTGGAAAACCTGTTGGGATTGAGCGATCGCACATGGTTTCTTGTGTGTGCCAGTCTCCAAACGCGACCTTGCATGGGGGCCAGCCCCCAAACCCCCGGGACATAGAGGAAAACAAAGAAGCATGACAGTCGCGCTCGTCAGGCCCGTCTGCGCCCACGTCGGGCCGCGCGCACGGGCCCCGCGCCGTCGGTGCCGTCAGATGCGGACGAGAAATCGCCAAGGGCTGTTGTGATTTGCTCTGGCGTTGGTTTGATGCCGGCTGGCCGGGTTTCCAGTGCATGGCGCATGTGTCGTAAGTGGTCTGGTGTCGTGCCACAGCAACCGCCAATGATTTTTGCCCCGCAGTCGCGTGCCAGCACCGCATAATCTGCCATCAGGGCAGGGGTGCCGTCGTAGTGGAT
>CALILP010000080.1 GCA_938016515.1 uncultured Paracoccaceae bacterium | reverse complement strand
GACATGCGCGACATCACATTGCGCATGGACGGTCCCGCCGAAAAGATCGTCCTGCAGTTTGACAGACTTCTGATAGAAAGCGCGCTGCGGAACTTGATAGATAACGCGGTGAAATACTCCCATTCGGACAGTGTGGTTGATATCAAATTGCGGTCGCAAAACGGGTTTGCCCATGTTGATGTCATGGACCGGGGGCGGGGGATTGGTGCTGGCAGCACAGCGCAACTGTCCAGTCGGTTTCAGCGCGGCGACAACGTAGGCGACGTTATTGGATCGGGCCTTGGCTTGACGATTGTGCGGGACGTGGCGCGGGCCATTGGTGGTCAGTTTGAGATCTCAGAACGAAAGGGAGGCGGGACATGCGCCACGCTGTTGTTACCATTGGCCTGATGCTTTGGGCCGGTCTGGCCGGAGCATTCGAGATCGAAGAAGAGGCCGTCTTTCCGGGTGGCGCTGACACGCTCTCAATCGTCTCGACGACGGACACAGAGGCCTTCGCCCCGCTTATCGCAGCATTTCAGGCGGATAACCCGTCGGTCGCGATCCGGTACACAGTTGCCAGTTCGCAGGATGTCGCGGGGGCTCTGGAAGATGGCATCGCTTTTGACTTGGCGGTGTCCTCGGCGATGGACCTACAGTTGAAGCTTGCCAATGACGGCTTTGCCCTTGGCCATGCCTCGGACGAGACGGCGAACCTGCCGGCATGGGCCAAGTGGCGGGACCAGTTGTTTGCCTTTGCACAGGAACCGGTGGTGATCATCGCGTCGTCTTCTGCTTTCAAGGAGGGAACGGTGCCACGGACCCGCGCCGCATTAATCGACCGTTTGCGCGATGATCCGGAACGGTTTGCAGGAAAGATAGGCACTTATGACCCGGCCCGATCCGGGGCTGGCTATTTGTTCGCCACGCAAGATGCGCGTCAGTCTGACACGTCGTGGCGGTTGGCCGAAGTGGTCGGCGGCCTGAACCCGCAACTTTTTACTGCGAGCGGCGATATGATTGACAGGGTGCGGTCCGGGGAACTGGCCTTGGCGTACAACGTGTTGGGCTCTTACGCCTCTGCCCGGTTAGCCGGCAGCGACGCCGTCGTGATCGAGGCCGAAGACTTTACCCATGTGTTGTTGCGCACCGCCCTGATACCGGCAAATGCGGAAAGGGCCGATCTGGGGGCGCAGTTTCTTGATTTTCTATTGTCGGCAGAGGGGCAACGATTGGTCGAAGAAGAAACAGGATTGCCCCGGATCAACGAAGCAGCCTTGGCAGCGGGGCCACACCTGCGTCCGATCCGACTGGATCCCGGCTTGTTGGTGTTTGCCGATCCGTTGATGCGCCAGCGGTTTCTGAATGAGTGGACTGCTGCTGTCGTGCAGCCATAAGCTGTTGTAAATTGAGTTGTTTTGGCGAAATGAAGCTAGGGCGTTTCGACCCGAATGATTTGTTGGAGCGTGCTGGTTGCGCGGTCGTAGATCAGGATTTGGTCGTCCGACGTAACGACCCCGAACCAGTCGCGGCCTTGGGTGAAGCTGTAGGCCTCGACGCCGTCCGGCAGGGTGATCCGGTCGGGCAGGGGCAAGGGGTCTGCATTCAGGCGGATGACAAGCAGGGTGATCAGGACTAAGAAGCCCGCAATCATCACGCCCGCAAGGATCGTGACCAACCGTTTTAGGTAGATCGCCACCGGCGGAAGTGCCTCATCTGCCTCTGGAGTGTCGTCCATATGTCTGCGTCTCTTGTGACTTTTGCCATCGCCGCGTCACCGCCGCCGCGCCTTGATAAGGCGCTTGCACGCGATGTGCCAGAGGCGGCGAGCCTGTCGCGGTCGCGTCTGGCAAAGTTGATCGCGGAAGGGGGCGTGCAGGTCGATGGGGTGGTTGTACAGGACCCTCGGTTTCGGGTGGCTGAAGGGGCCGCCATTGCGATTTTGGTTGAGATAGCAGAGGAAAGCCACATCGGTGCCGAGGATATCCCGCTGGACGTGGTATTCGAAGATGATGACCTGATTGTCGTCAACAAGCCCGCCGGCATGGTTGTGCATCCGGCCCCCGGTACGCCCGGTGGAACTTTGGTGAACGCCCTGATCCACCATTGTGGCGAGACGCTCAGCGGTGTGGGCGGCATGAAGCGGCCCGGCATTGTGCACCGCATTGATAAGGAAACAACCGGCCTGCTTGTCGCTGCCAAATCAGACCGGGCCCATCACGGGTTAGCGGCGCAATTTGCGGATCACACGGTTGAACGGCGATATCTGGCCATCTGTTATGGTGAGCCGTCTTCCAATGATCCGCGGTTGCGGGGGATCAAGGGTGCCTCTTTTGAGGCGAGTAATATCTTGAAGGTGCAAACGTTTCTGGGGCGCCACAAGACAGATCGACAGCGGCAGGCTGTGTCTTTGACGACAGGGCGTCATGCTGTAACGCGGGCCCGGATCATCGAAAGCCTCGGCGCGCCCCCGGTTGCGGCTTTGTTGGAATGCTGGCTGGAAACCGGGCGCACCCATCAGATCAGGGTGCATTTGGCCCATTGCGGGCATTCCTTGATCGGCGACCCGGTCTATGGCGGGCGGCGCAAACTGTCGCCGAAGGTCGTGGGTGAGGCGGGCGTTGCAGCTGCAGCGACGTTTGGTCGGCAGGCATTACACGCGGCCACTTTGGGCTTTGTGCATCCGGTGTCCAAAGAAACACTGGAGTTTGAAGCCCCCATGCCCGCAGATATGCGCGACCTTCTGCGCGCTCTTGGTGGATTGGTCTGAAATAATCAATCCCATGTGCGTGAATGCGCAGAACCACCCCTTCATTTCGGGAAAGGAGCATTCATATAGAGGTAACGAATTTGGTGGTAGGACCCTTGAAAGGGGCAAACGCCACCCCCATATCGATGTTAAGCCCATAAACATTGGGTGTCCCATTCCGGGGCGAGGGAGACTAAAAAATGAGTTCTTATGCAAATTTACCGGCCCCGTCGCCGGAGCAAGGTCTGAACCGCTACATGCAGGAAATTCGCAAGTTTCCGATGCTGGAGCCAGAGCAGGAATATATGCTGGCAAAGCGCTGGGTAGACCATGAAGATACGGATGCAGCACATCAGATGGTGACGTCGCACCTGCGCTTGGCTGCGAAGATCGCGATGGGTTACCGTGGCTATGGTTTGCCACAGGCCGAAGTGATTTCTGAAGCCAACGTGGGCCTGATGCAGGCTGTAAAACGGTTTGACCCAGAAAAGGGCTTCCGTTTAGCGACGTATGCCATGTGGTGGATCCGGGCTTCGATCCAGGAATATATCCTGCGGTCTTGGTCGCTGGTGAAGCTTGGTACGACGTCAGCCCAGAAGAAACTGTTCTTTAACCTGCGCAAAGCCAAGAACCGGATTGGTGCTTTGGAAGAGGGCGACTTGCGTCCTGAAAACGTAGCTCGCATAGCCAATGACCTTGGCGTGACGGAAACTGAAGTTATCTCGATGAACCGCCGGTTGTCAGGTGGGGACGCCTCGCTGAACGCGACCGTCGGGTCCGAGGGTGAAGGCACGATGCAGTGGCAGGATTGGCTGGAAGACGAAAGCGCCAATACCGCCGGTGACTATGAGGCGCATGACGAATTGGATGCCCGCCGCGAATTGCTGGCAGATGCCATGTCTGTCCTGAATGATCGTGAGAAAGACATCCTGATGCAACGTCGCTTGTCCGAAGAAACGATCACACTGGAAGACCTGAGCACAAAGTACGATGTGTCTCGCGAGCGGATCCGCCAGATCGAGGTCCGCGCGTTTGAAAAATTGCAGACCGAGATGCACAAGCAAGCCAAGGCGAAGGGGATGCTGGAAACAGCTTAGACCGATCGCAGATGTCGAGTTTATGGCCTCCGGAGGGATCCCTCCGGGGGCCATTTTCTTGGATCAAAGAAACCCAATGTGGCGTTACTTGCTCAGGTCTTGTGCCAACATCAACGCGTTGCCGTCCGGATCATAGAACGTGGCGGTGCTGACCATCTCGGGGATGGTTTCAGTATCGCCATCAAAGGCCACGCCAAGGTCTTCAAGCGCTTTGCGAGATGTCGCAATGTCGGGCGTTCCGAAGACTGGCACCGCGTTACCGGGTGTCGGGTGGGTCTGTTCACCGAAGCCGATTGTGACACCGTCGGTGTTGGTCTGGAGCTCGCTCCAGCCAGCTTCATCCATGTGATAGATCAACGCAAACCCAAGCATATCAGCGTACCACGTCGCACTTTTGTGTCGGTCCTTCACTGAAAGGGCGATTGTGATGGTCTTGTCGAGCTCTACTGCGGCCATAGGACTTTCCTTTGCAAATAAAATATATTAACTATACTTTATGGACATAAGCCTTCTTGTCAAGCTCACGACCCGGGCATGGTGCCTTGATATCCTGACACATCTGCATGCGGGTGTTGCAGGCAGGCAAGCGCCGTTGTTGGCCGCAAGCGGGGCGGGGCGGACGGCCTTTGGTCAAAGCATGACACATCTGATCGATTTGGGGTTGGTCGCGCGTAATCCGGGGCACGGTCACCCGCTGCGGCCAGAGTTTCGGCTGACAGTGCTGGGGGAACCTGTGGCCAAGCTGGCCTATGATGTGACACTTGCGGTGCCTGAGCCGTCTGACCTTTCAGTGTTGCGGCGTCGGTGGACTGTTCCGGTCCTCTCTGTTGTTCAGGCCCCCCGGCGGTTTTCGCAAATCAAGCTGGAACTGGGTCTCATCACGGACCGGGCGTTGTCGCAGACGGTGGATCAGTTGCAGCATCATGGCTGGCTTTTGCGCGAAGTGGATGTGGCGGCCCGTCCATTGCGGCCGCTTTATTCTGCAACCAATGCAGGGCAGGCGATCAGTCGGATTGTGCAGTCTGCCCGTTGAACAAGGGCTTGCGACCGATGGGCTGCTGACCGAATACAGGGCCCTTGGGGGTTTCCATTTGTGGCCTGTCGCTGCAAGTTAGCGCAAACACATAAAGCTTGCAGAGGACAGAACAGATGTCAGTGGTACGGTGGGGCGTTCTGGGCGGGTCCAGTTTTGCGCGGGACAATATGGCGCCTGCAATACATGCGGCCAAGGGGGCGGATCTTGTGGCCCTTGCGACCTCCAGCGCGGACAAGGCTGCAGGGTTTCAGGCCTATGCACCCGGACTGGCGGTTTTTACCGACTACGACGCCATGTTGGCGGATCCGAACATAGATGCGGTCTATATCCCGCTACCGAACCACCTGCATGTGCCGTGGACGATAAAGGCGTTGGAGGCAGGCAAGCATGTCTTGTGCGAAAAGCCGATTGGCCTGCAGGTCAGCGATTTTGACGCCCTGATCGCAGCACGCGACAAAGCTGGTTTGCTTGCCGCAGAGGCCTTCATGATTGTCCATCATTCCCAATTCATCCGGGCCAAAACTTTGGTCGCCGAGGGCGCGATAGGTGAACTTGTGCATATCGATGGCACCTTCAGCTATAACAACGCAGGGGATGTGACAAACATCCGGCATGACCCATCCAAAGGAGGTGGTGCCTTGCCAGATATCGGGGTCTATCCGGTTGGCGCTGCGCGGTTTGTGTCGGGCCAAGAGCCGCAGGCGGTCACTTTGTCCAATCTACGGTATGAACATGGTGTGGATGTCTTTGCGCAGGTTGCTGCGGATTTCGAACGCTGCAGTTTTTCAGCCGTCGTGTCGATGCGCATGATGAACTATCAGCAGATGACTTTTCATGGGACAACCGGTGTCTTGCGGCTGAGTTGTCCGTTCAACGCCAATAAGGCGGATGTGGCAGAACTGATCCTTGATCGGGCAGGTGAAGCCCGCAACGTAGAACGGTGGCCTGCCGAAAACCACTACGTTGGTCAGGTCGAGACCTTCTGTGCAGCCCTGCGCGGAGAGATAGCCTATCCCTGTCCGCTGGAATGGAGCCGTGGCACCCAAGCGACGCTGGATATGATCTATGCCGCAGCAGACCCCGCATAAAGGAGATCACGATGACACAGACACCTGAAGATCCATCTGATTTTGACCCGTTATGGCAGCGCCTGTTGTGGATGATCATTGTCGCGGTCCTGCTTAGCATGGCCCAGACGTTGCTTTGGTTGATCACCATCGCCCAGTTCATTGTCATGGCCGTCAATCAGCGGACCCCGAATGAACAACTGCAAGAGATCGGTACGACCCTGGGTCTGTGGATGGCGAAATCGGTGCATTATCTGACGGCCGCCAGCGAGGTAAAGCCTTGGCCCTGGACCCGGCTGGACTGACGACCTGCAAAGGCGATTTTTTGTCTGGACGACGGCAGCGGCGGGTCGAAGCCCCGCCCTACTGATGGGGGCAATCTGTGTGATCGTTCTTAAGGTGTGACCCAGATGTAAAGTTGGAATGGGGCCAGCCCCCACACCCCCGGGATATAGAGAGAAACAAAGAATTCGGGGCGGCGCCTGTCATGCGCCGCCCCGGTTTTGGTGAGGCTATTAGCGTCCGACCTTTCATCTGATGTATCACATATCTCCAATTTCTCGCGGCTGCGAAGCATGGCATGGTATTGGTGATTCAAATTTAGGTCGGGCGTTCTAGGCTTCCATTGCTTCAAGTTCGTCGATGAACCCTTCAATCATCGACAGCCCTTTGTCCCAGAATTTGGGGTCTGACGCGTCAAGGCCGAAGGGGGCCAGCAGCTCTTTATGGTGTTTAGAGCCGCCTGCCTTGAGCATGTCGAAGTATTTATCTTTGAAGTCCGCGTCGCCTTCTTCGTAGACCGCATAGAGCGCGTTCACGAGGCCGTCGCCGAAAGCATAGGCGTAGACATAGAAGGGTGAGTGCACGAAGTGCGGGATATAGGCCCAGAAGGTTTCATAGCCTTCCTGAAAGTCGAAGATGGGACCAAGAGATTCCGCCTGAACCGACATCCACAGCCCGTTGATGTCTTCTGGTGTCAACTCGCCTTGCGACCGTGCCGCGTGCAGTTTGCATTCAAAATCGTAAAACGCGATCTGGCGCACGACTGTGTTGATCATATCTTCGACTTTGCCAGCCAGCAGGACTTTGCGTTCTTCTTGTGTTTGCGCGTTTTCCAGCAGTTTGCGGAACGTGAGCATTTCTCCGAAGACGGAGGCTGTTTCAGCCAGTGTCAAAGGCGTCGAGGACAACAGCTCGCCTTGGCCTGCCGCAAGCACCTGATGCACACCGTGGCCCAATTCGTGGGCCAGTGTCATCACGTCGCGCGGTTTGCCCAAGTAGTTCAGCATCACATAGGGGTGTACAGTCGTCACCGTGGGATGCGCGAAGGCGCCGGGTGCTTTGCCCGGTCTTACGGGGGCGTCGATCCAGCCTTTGGTGAAGAAGGGCTCTGCTAGATCGGCCATCTCTGGGGCGAAATCCGCGTAGGCGGTCATCACCATGTCGCGCGCTTCATCCCATGGCACAAGGCGATCGTCTTCCAGCGGCAGGGGCGCGTTGCGGTCCCATGTTTGCATCCGGTCCAGCCCCATCCACTTGGCTTTCAACGCGTAGTAGCGGTGCGACAGGCGCGGGTAGGCGTTCACGACAGCGTTGCGCAACGCCTCGACTACTTCTGCTTCGACGTGGTTGGACAGGTGACGGCCGGTTTGCGGGGTCGGCATTTTGCGCCAGCGGTCTTCGATTTCCTTTTCTTTGGCGAGCGTGTTGTGGACGCGGCTGAAGATCTTGATGTTGTCCTGAAAGACGGCTGCAAGGGCATGGGTGGCGGCCTTGCGTTTGTCGCGGTCCTGATCGGTGAGCAGGTTCAGCGTGGCTTCGAGGTTCAGCGTTTCGCCGTCCACGTCGAATTCCAGACCGGCCATGGTTTCATCAAACAGACGGTTCCACGCCGCAGAGCCGACGGTGGATTGGTCATGCAGGAACTTTTCCAGCTCGTCCGACAGTTGATAAGGCTTCATCGCGCGCAGGCGGTCAAAGACGGGTTTATATCGGGCAAGATCGCCATTCGCGTCCAGTAAACCCGCCAGATGGGCGTCGTCGAGGCGGTTGAATTCCAACGAGTAGAACACCAACGGCGTCGTGAACGCGGTGATCTTGTCTTGCGCGTCGGCCATAAACTTGGCCCGGTCCGCGTCGGTCGTGATTTGGTAATAGCGCAGGCCCGCATAGGACATGATGCGCCCTGCAATGATGTCGATTTGTTCGTAACGCTGTACGGCCTCTAGCAGCCCTGCTGCATCTAGGTCAGCCAGTTTGCCTTCGTAGTCATTGGCGAAATCAGCACAGTTGGTTTCCACCCATTCCATATCGCGGGCCAGTTCCGGGCTGTCGGGGGCGGGATAAAGATCCGTCAGGTCCCATTCGGGAAGATCGCCGAATTGATTGTGGCCGCCACTGGCGTTTGCGTCAAATACAGCTGGCTTCATGGGTTCGGGAATCCTCTTGTTTGCAATGTGGTGTGTACATAGGGACTGCAGCGTCTGGTGGAAAGTGCGGGTGCCTTCAGCGGAGGTACTTTTGACCAAAAAGCTGTGATCAGCGCATCGACGTGCCAAGCTTAGCCGTATTGCGCCAGCATCGCCCTAAGGTCGTCCAGTGTATTGGCTTGCGAGGTCGGTTTGTCCTGTCGCCAGCGTAGCATACGCGGAAAGCGCAGCGCGACACCTGATTTGTGGCGTGGCGAGGCCTGGATGCCTTCAAAAGCGATCTCGAAGACATGTTCGGGCGGAACCTGGCGCACGGGGCCGAATTTCTGCAGCGTGTTCTTGCGCACCCAGGCTGTGATCTGACGAAACTCTTTGTCCGTGAGGCCAGAGTAGGCCTTTGTGAACGGTGTCAGCTCGTTTCCGTTCCAGACTGCGAAGGTGTAATCGGTGAACAGGTTCGCCCTGCGCCCGTGGCCCGCCTGCGCGTAGATCATCACCGCATCGATGGTCAGCGGATCGACCTTCCATTTCCACCAATCCCCGCGTTTGCGGCCCGAAAGGTAGGGGCTGTGCTTGTTTTTGAGCATCAGGCCTTCGGCGTTCAATTCGCGGGAACGGTCCCGCTCTTTTGCAAGAGCATCCCAATCGTCGAAAGCCACCGAGGCGGACAGGCGCAGAGGCGCGGCGTCCGGTGTGTCCGCGACAAGCTTGACAAGGCGCGCGCGCCTTTCTGCAAAGGGAAAATCGCGGATGTCATTGCCATCGTCTTCCAACAAGTCATAGGCCATCAGGACGACCGGGGCCTCGGTCAGCAGCTTTTTCGGAACCGTCTTGCGTCCGATCCGTTTCTGCAAGGCGTTGAAGCTAAGCGGGGATTCATTTGCGAAGGCAAGGACTTCACCGTCGATGACCGTCCCATCGGGCAGGTAATCCCGCAACTGTGCGAATTCCGGGAAGCGGTCGGTCATCAGATCTTCGCCCCGCGACCACAGGTAGTGTTCGCCGCCGCGCAAGATGAACTGGCCCCGGATGCCATCCCACTTGCGTTCCGCCGACCAGTCAGCGGGATCGCCGAGGGCGTCCAGATCGTCGAGCGCATAGGCCAGATAGAACGGGTAGGGGCGCGAGAGGTCGGCGGAAGGGTCTTCCGCCTCGATCAGTTTGTGAAAGGTGGTCGTGTCGGGCGTCCAGTTACCCATGAGCTTGTGGGTCAGGGTAGCTTCATCCTGACCGGTGGCTTTTGCCAAGGCCCGTGTCATCAGTTTGGCACTCACCCCAACCCGGAACCCGCCGGTCAGCAGTTTGGTGAAAAGGAACCGTTCGGTGTTGTCCAACTGATCCCATGCAGTAAGAATCCCGGCCTTGCGGTCATCGTCGTCCAGCGTACTGAGGTGTTTGACCTGCCCGATCCAATGGGCCAGCGGCGCATCCGTAGTGCCTTGCGCGGGTGGCAGCACAAGCGAGATCGTCTCGGCCAAGTCCCCGACGATGCTGTAACTTTCCTCAAATAGCCAATCGGGCAGGCCTGCCACCTCGGCGGCCCATTCCCGCAGACGGGTCGCTGTAATCGTCCGCTTCGGGCGGCGACCGGTGAACAGGGCGATCGTCCACAGCTTGTCAGCGTCATTCGCGGTGGCGAAGTAATCAGCAAGGGCATTCACCTT
>CALILP010000079.1 GCA_938016515.1 uncultured Paracoccaceae bacterium | reverse complement strand
GATGCGTTGGCTTCAGTTTTGGCCATCGCCTCGTGGACCGAATTGAAGATCGGCAGGTCGAGGTGGGTCTGCCCGCCTTTGCCGGGGGTCACGCCGCCGACCATTTTGGTGCCGTAGGCGATGGCTTGTTCAGAGTGGAACGTGCCTTGGGAGCCCGTCAGACCCTGACAGATGACTTTGGTGTTTTCGTTGACGAGAATGGCCATGTTTGTGGTCCTTACTGGGCTTAGCTTATTGGGCGTTGACGCGTGCGTTGTAATAGGTGGTGTTGTCGGGGCCGGGAACGAAGTCGAGGATCAGGTTCGCTTGCAGGCCCGGTGCTGCCTGACTGGCGGCCGTCCCAAAGGCGTTGATAACCTGATCGCTGTTGCCGGTTGTGCCGAACACAACAGAGCAATAGGGCCCTTCGGACGTTTGCACGACCTTAAGCGACAGATTCTGGCTGTTGTGGTAGTACGTCCCGCTGCTTTCACGCTGTGTAACAGGCTCTGTCGAAAGGGCCGCGGGGGTGCCGGAGAATGACGGCAGTTGCTGCAGGCACCCTTTGGCGAACAACGTACCCGCGGTCACAGGGCTTGCAGGCGCTGTCGAGGGGCCTGCAGTCGCAGAGACCGGAGGTTGGGCGCAGGCAGAAAGCAAAAGCGTGCTGGCCGCAAGAATGGTCAGCGCGCGCCTCATGACGTCACCGCCAGATCGACCGCAACAGCTGTTCCACGCAAGGGCGCGCTTGGGTCGCTTTGGGAATGAGGGATCTGTTCTTGTGGCGTTGTCCGGACCGGCAGGTCCTGCAAGTCCTCAAGGTTAGGGCCTGTGCATGCCGCCAGCAAACAGGCGGTACCGCCTGTTGCTATCCACAAATGTCTCGTTGCCCACATAGGTCACCTTTCTGGTTCGTCCCCACGACCCAGAAAGGTACCGCAGGCCCGGTTACCTGTAGGTGACCGGTAGTTCTGTTTGTGGCCCGCAGCGATACGGCAGACCTGCCACGCTGACGGAATACTGGGCGCTGACCCCTGTAAGACCCGGACAAGATGTCATGGTCTCGGTTTTGGACAGGGTCACGTCCTGTGTTGTTGGTGCGGCCCCGGCGCCAACGCAAGCGCTGAGTGACAGGGCAGAAATTACAAGAAAGGCAGTCTTCATCATTGGAAAGTGTCCATTCGCAGATGCGCGCAAAGTGCTTTTGGCGCATGGGTTTACCATTCATTAGGGAATGGCCGCGAAGATGAACGAGAATGAGACTTAAATTTGTCCTTTTCTTGCGTTTTCGGGTCGGCTCCTTGTTTTGTTCAGGTTTTGCGGGCCTTTCGGCCCGCAAGGTGATGATGTTGACCAAACGTCAGTCTGGTGTCGTTTTGTCCGAACTCTACCGAAATGTGACCGGCGAGACCGTTTGTGGGCCGCAGCGCACCGCTAATCCGGGTGCTGACTGCGAGTAGATGGCGCTGACCCCTGTCAGCCCCGGACACCCATTCAGGCTTCCGGTGTATTCGCGTGTCACCCCGACCCCATCGACATCCATGCAGGCTGTAGTGGACAGAAGGGCGAGGGCGGCAAGAGCAGGTTTGAACATGTCAGGTTTCCTTTGGGTTGCGATTGACCAGCGCAGGGTTTGCGCATTGTCTTTCGGCTATGCGCCAAAGGTTGCTGAGATGTTGCTTCCTTAATTCAGTTCAAATTCCTTTTGTTTGTGGGGTCAGCGTGGAATGGCTTGGGCTTGTGGCCCGCAGCGGACCGGGTTTTGTTCGGTTCCCCGGACCAGCGCCTGCGATGCAACGTTTGTTCCTTCGCATGTTAAGGTCCCTTCGCGTTCAAAACTGGTGTCTTGGCCCGTCGTCCCGACGACGGCGTCGCAGCCCGAAACCAACGGCAATGCCAACGCAAAAAGCAGCGCAGATTTTTTCATGAAAGATTCTCCCCATTTAACCTAAACGTCGAAACTGACCGCCTGTTGCAGGGCACCGTCCGCAAGACGGCACCCAGTTGCGTTCCTACCCTTTGACAGCTTTCACGATTTTCTGTGCGCCGTCTTTCAGATCGTCCGCCGCGATGACATCTACATCAGAGTTGTTGATGATGTCTTTGCCCGCTTCGACGTTCGTCCCTTCAAGACGCACAACCAATGGCACCTTCAAACCAACTTCTTTCACTGCAGCGACAACGCCCTCTGCGATCACATCGCAGCGCATGATGCCGCCGAAGATGTTCACGAGGATGCCTTTGACGTTCGGGTCAGAAGTGATGATTTTGAACGCCTCGGTCACCTTTTCCTTGGTGGCACCGCCACCAACGTCGAGGAAGTTGGCGGGTTCAGCACCGTACAGTTTGATGATGTCCATCGTGGCCATCGCCAGACCTGCGCCGTTGACCATGCAGCCGATCTCACCGTCCAGCGCGATATAGTTGAGGTCGTACTTGGACGCTGCCAGTTCTTTGGGGTCTTCTTCTGTCTCGTCCCGCAGGGCTGCCACGTCTTGGTGGCGGTAGACCGCGTTGCCGTCGAAAGAGACTTTGGCGTCGAGGACCTTGAGATCACCTTTGTCGGTGACGATCAGCGGGTTGATTTCCAGCATCTCCATGTCTTTTTCCATGAAGGCGCCGTAAAGGATGCCCATCAGCTTCACGCATTGCTTGACCTGCTGACCTTCAAGGCCGAGGGCGAATGCGACGCGGCGACCGTGGTAGGCTTGATAGCCGGTGGCCGGATCAACGGTGAAGTTCAGGATCTTTTCAGGAGTGTTCGCCGCGACCTCTTCGATGTCCATGCCGCCTTCGGTAGAGCAGACGAAACCAACGCGGGAGGTTTGGCGGTCGACCAGCAGGGCCAGATACATCTCAGTTTCGATGCCAGCGCCGTCTTCGATGTAGATGCGGTTGACTTGCTTGCCTGCCGGGCCTGTCTGGTGCGTGACCAGCGTGCGGCCCAGCATCTTCTTGGCTTCTTGCGCCGCTTCTTCGACCGATTTGGTCAGACGCACACCGCCTGCATCACCGGCGTCGGCTTCTTTGAATTTGCCTTTGCCGCGGCCACCTGCGTGGATCTGTGCCTTGACCACCCAAAGCGGGCCATCCAACTCACCCGCTGCGGTTTTCGCGTCTTCCGCTTTCAAAACGGGGCGACCGTCGCTGACGGGGGCACCAAAGGACTTGAGAAGTGCTTTGGCCTGATATTCGTGGATGTTCATGTGAGTCCCTCGGTTGGGGTGAGTTTTCCTGACACAAGCACATCAGAGTTTAATAAAAAACTGCGATCTGCCTGAGATGGTCAAAAATCCGACATTTGTGATCACACGTATTTTGGGTGTGATCACAAAACTTCTCAATCCGCTCGTATGGGCTGATTCGGTTAGTTCAGGATAACCATAAACAGCGACGCGTTCCCGCCGACCAACTGTTCGAATGCGCGCATGTTTTGGCTATCAATAACGCGGCCCTGTTCGGCGTAGGGTGCAACGGTGTACCCTTGTATGATCCCGATGATATCCATTTCGGGTGGGTCTTGCATTAACTTCGCAAGGTTCAGACCGGCGCCCTCACCAAGCCGCCAATGCGGAAGAAGGGCCTCGCCGGTCAGCAATGCTTCGGCATCGGCCAGCACGGCGCGCCAGCGTTGACCCGTGTCGGCCGGGAAATCGATTGGCAAGGCGCTGGTTTGGTTTTTGTTGGGAATCCATTCCTGCGTGTCATCTGTTTCGCGGGCGACGCGCGACCAAAAGGTTTGATTGTCCGCGATCATCCCCAAAAAGTGCGCATGTGCAGCGCGTGTCCGCGTTGGGTCTGGCTGCCCTTCAATGGCGCGGACGGCAATGGCGATTGCGTCGGCAAAGATCTCGTCCTGATGCGAAAAGATGACCCGGATATTCTGGTCTTCGGGCGTGATGGCATCAAGTTGCACGGCACCTTCCATGACAGTTGTAATGGCCTCGGATGTATCAAGGGACAGCATCGTCTCGGCAAAGCCGGACAGAAGGTGAGCATAGGCAGACAGCCAAGCCGCATCTGCGGTATCGAACTTCACAGTCAGCGACGCGTCCGATGCAAAAGCGCCGTTCATTTCTGCGTTCAAAGCGGCAGAGAGGGTTTCGTCGGACTCGCGCGTGCCGCTGGAATCGATATCGAACCAAATGTCCGCGATGTCGATGGTCACGGCCACGTCGTCCGCGTCAGTTACCGTATCGAGTGACGTCAGCGCCCTGTCGAAGTCGGCGACGGCCTCTGACAAAAGGGTTTCGATGACGTCTGGTGTGAAGGGTTTTGGTGCAGGACTGACGAAGCTGGACATCCGCAAAAGGGGCAGGTCGAGTATCCGACTGATGTCTTCGTTGACACCATAGGTGTAGCGGGTTTGCAGCGTCCGTTCGACGGCGCGCAGGAAGTTGACACCGCCAAGGGCGAATTGATCGGATGGTGTCGGGTTTTCGCGCAGGCTAAGGCGGGCGGCTGTTTCTGCCAGTCCCAGCTCTTTGATCATCGATGAATAGTCAGTTTGGGTTTCGGCCTGCGCAAGTGTCGTTCCCGCGATCAGACTGGCTGTAGCAATTGCATAAAGACGCATGGTGTCCTCCTTTTGTGATTTAATGAACGTAGTTCATGAACAATGTTCACGCAAGTGGTGAGGACAAAAAAAGAGCGCCCCGGATTGGGACGCTCTGATTTTTCGCGTAAAAGATCGTCGTTTTTAGAGGCTGTCGTCGATGCCTTTGCAGGCCGCGACCAGACCTTTGACCGCATCAACGGATTTGTCGAACATCGCCTGCTCTTCTTTGTTCATCTTGATTTCGACCACACGCTCGATGCCGCCTGCGCCGATCACCGTTGGTACACCGACGTAGAACCCATTAAGACCGTATGCGCCATCAACATGCGCCGCACATGGCAGCAGGCGCTTTTGGTCTTTCAGGTAGGCTTCGGCCATCTCGATGCCGGATGTTGCAGGTGCATAGAAAGCAGAGCCGGTTTTCAGCAAGCCCACAATCTCTGCGCCACCGTCACGGGTACGCTGCACGATCGCGTCCAGTTTTTCCTGCGTGGTCCAGCCCATGTCGACCAGATCGGGCAATGGGATGCCCGCAACGGTGGAATAGCGTGTCAGGGGCACCATTGTGTCGCCGTGGCCGCCGAGAACGAAAGCGGTGACATCACGCATAGAAACGTTGAATTCTTCTGCGAGGAAGTGACGGAAGCGCGCAGAGTCCAGAACACCAGCCATGCCGCAAACCATGTGATGGGGCAGGCCGGAGAATTCGCGCAGTGCCCAAACCATCGCATCAAGCGGGTTGGTGATGCAGATGACAAATGCGTTTGGTGCGTGGGCTGCGATGCCTTCACCAACGGATTTCATGACTTTCAGGTTGATGCCCAGCAAATCGTCGCGGGACATGCCGGGCTTACGCGCAACACCGGCTGTGACGATGCAAACGTCTGCGCCTGCGATGTCTGCATAGTCGTTGGAGCCTTTGAACGACCCGTCAAACTTGCCCGCCGGGCCCGATTCCGAGATGTCGAGCGCTTTGCCCTGTGGTGCGCCTTCGGCGATGTCGAACAGGACGACGTCGCCCAATTCTTTAACGGCGGCGAGGTGCGCGAGCGTGCCACCAATTTGTCCGGCGCCGATGAGGGCAATTTTAGGTCTGGCCATGAGAGGAATCCTCTGAAGGGTGTGAATTTGGCCAGATGCCTAGTCTTTTGCGGGGCGCGGTGCAAGTGTGCGGCAACGCAGCATGGTTAATGAGACAGAAGATGGACGGGTCGCTATATTGGATTGTGGGTTGCCTGGCCGCGTTTTGCGTCGGATTGGGCAAAGGGGGGGTGCCTGTGATCACCGCGACGGCTGTTCCCGTGATGTCGCTGGTGATGTCGCCTGTGCTGGCTGCTGGTTTGTTGCTGCCGGTCTTTATCGTGGCTGATATGTTTGGGCTTTATGCCTATCGTAAGACCTTTCACGCGCAGGTTTTGAAGATCATGATGGTCGCCATGCCGATCGGTGTTTTGATCGGCTACATGACCTCTGCGTCGATACCAGAAGCCGCGATTACGATTGTTATTGGCCTGATCGGCGCCTCGTTTGCCCTGACAATGATTTTGCGAAAAGCCGTCGAGACAGCGCCAAAACCGCCAAAGTGGCGGCCGGGACTGTTTTGGGGGACGATCACGGGGTTCACGAGCTTTGTCAGCCACTCTGGCTCGACGCCCTATCAGGTCTACACGTTGCCGTTGGGTATGGACAAAATCACCTTCGCAGGCACCGTGACCATCGCCTTTGCGTATATCAACGTGATCAAGCTGATCCCGTACTATGCCCTTGGTCAGCTGTCGCTGGACAATATCAGGTCAGCCGCGTTGCTTCTTCTTCCTGCGATTGCCGGGGTCTTTGTTGGGGTCCGGCTGGTTCGCGTGATGCCCGAGAAGCTGTTTTTTCAGATCATCGTCTGGGCCCTGCTGATCCTGTCGCTGCGCCTGATATGGGACGGAGCAACAGGTCTGCAGGGATAGCGTTTGTTCTTAGGCGTCTGGATCAAGTTCCGGCATGGGCATATCTGCAAGACGGAAGCTTTGGCCCGCCGCAACAAGGCATGTGGGCCCGCCCGGTTGTGTCATCGTGATAGACCAGCTGCCACTTTCATCAGAGGCATACACCTCGATCACCGTGTTGCCGGACGCGACGCCCATCGCCTGTCGCCGCTCGCCATAGATATCGGCCAGTCGTTCGACCACGGCTGTGTGTGATGCGCATCGTGACGGTGCTGCTGTGGCCGCTGCCGTTGTCATGATCATCGCCGCGACACCGCACGTGAGGAGAGAGATCTTCCTTTTGGTCATTCTTATTACTCCTAAATGAAAGCCCGAAATCGGCGGGGGCGCTGATCTGTGGCTGCTCGCTCAAGTCTTCCGCTAATTTGGCGCAAAATCGTTAATTCACCGTAACGGTGGTTTTTGCTGCGCTGCGGCGCATTTGTGGTTGAATAATTCCGTCGTATTTGGTCATGTCTGCGCAACAATATTACAAGGAAGAATCGATGGATCATCGGCCCGCCCGCTCTGCGCTTTACATCCCCGGCTCGAAAGAGCGTGCTTTGGAAAAGGCGCGGGGTTTGCCTGTCGATATCATTCTTTTTGATCTGGAAGATGCGGTGGCCCCGGATGCCAAGGTTGACGCCCGCAGGACGTTGGCTGCTGCTTTGACCGAAGACTATGGGCCGCGCCAGAAAATCGTTCGGATCAATGGGCTTGATACCATTTGGGGGGCTGATGATGCGACAGCCGTTGCGGCGATGGATTGCGATGCTGTGCTGTTGCCGAAGGTGGATAGCCCCAAGGACGTCGACGCCCTTGCTGACTTGATCCCGGACCAGCCGATATGGGCGATGATGGAAACCCCGCAGGGCATCCTGAATGCCGCCGCGATTGCCGCTCACCCGCGGATAGCGGGGTTTGTGATGGGCACGAATGATCTGGCCAAAGACCTGAATGCACGGGGCCGTGCTGCGATGATCACATCTTTGCAACATTGTCTGCTTGCTGCGCGTGCATATGGAATTGTGGCGCTGGACGGCGTGTTTAACGCCTTCAAGGACGACGATGGTTTGAAGGTGGAATGCGACGCCGGTCGGGACATGGGCTTTGACGGCAAGACCCTGATTCACCCCGCACAGGTCGCGATCTGTAATGCGGCCTTTGGCCCAACAGCAGATGAGATTGCGCTGGCGGAACTTCAGATTGCAGCCTTTGAGGCCGCCGAGGCCGCAGGGCAGGGTGTTGCTGTCGTGGATGGCAAGATTGTCGAGAACTTGCATGTTGTCACTGCAAAGGCGACGTTGGCGAAAGCCGTAGCAATCGCCACGTTGGAGACATCATGATCCTTTTACTTGCAGGTCTGATCCTTTGGTCAGCCGTCCATTTCTGGAAACGTATCGCTCCTGACCATCGCGCTGGGTTTGGTGAAAAAGGCAAGGGGGTCGTCGCGGTCGGGTCTTTTGCTGCGATTGTTCTGATGATCATTGGCTATCGCATGGCAGAGGGGACGATCTATTGGGGCCGCTCGCCCGCGATGACCGGGATCAACAACCTGCTGATGGTGTTTGCCTTCTACTTGTTTGCCTCATCAGGTGCGAAGACCCGCATCACTAAGATGATCCGTCATCCGCAATTGTCTGCTGTTGTGGTCTGGGCTGTGGCGCATCTATTGGTGAATGGCGACACGCCATCGTTTGTGTTGTTTGGTGGGCTGGCCATTTGGGCGCTGGCCGAGATGGTTGTGATCAGCCGTGCCGAAGGGCAGCGCGGTGCTTATCATGCCGTACCGATCAAGAAAGAGGTCACTGCGGTGATTGCCACTGTCGTGGTGACTGCCATCGTTTCTGCCATCCACATCTGGCTTGGCTACAACCCGTTTGGATAAGACATGAAGATCTACCGCTTGCTCACCGAGGATGACACCTCGCAGTTTTGTCACAAGGTGTCTGAGGCCCTGTCAAAGGGTTGGGACCTATATGGCGATCCAACCTATGCCTACGATCACGCCAATGGTGTGATGCGCTGCGGTCAAGCCGTGACGAAGGACGTCGAGGCCGCCTATTCCCCGGACATGAAGTTGGGCCAACAGTAATGAGTAAGACAAACGCTGGTCGGTTCTTTGAGGACTATGCCGTTGGCGATGTGATCAAACATGCTGTGCCCCGGACAATTTCGGGGGGAGAAAGGGCGCTTTACCATGCGCTGTACCCGGCCCGGAGTGCATTGTACTCGTCCGACGCCTTTGCCCAGGACTGTGGCCTGACGGCGGCCCCGATGGACGATTTGATCGCGTTTCACACGGTGTTCGGGAAGACCGTCCCGGATGTGTCGCTGAACGCTGTCGCCAACCTTGGCTATGCCGAAGGACGGTGGCTTGCGCCTGTGTGGGAAGGCGATACGCTGACCGCGACGTCTCAGGTGATTGGGGTCAAACAGAATTCCAACGGGACATCCGGGGTGGTTTGGGTCCGCACCGAGGGGCGCAATCAGGACGGTGTTGTGGTGCTGTCCTATGTGCGATGGGTGATGGTGCGCAAACGCGGTGAAGGGGATGCCCCAAAGGCGGTGATCCCGGACCTGGCACAGGTTGTGGACCCGCAGGATTTGGTGATCCCGAAAGGTCTGGATTTCACCGGGTATGACTTTGATCTGGCCGGTGAGCCGCACCGCTTGGGTGACTATCAGGTGGGTGAGATCATCGACCATGTCGATGGCGTGACCGTTGAGGAAGCCGAGCATATGATCGCCACCCGCCTGTGGCAGAACACAGCAAAGGTCCATTTTGACGCGACGCACCGCGCCGATGGCAAGCGGTTGATGTATGGCGGCCATGTGATTTCACTGGCGCGCGCATTGTCGTTCAATGGGCTCGCGAACGCGCAGATGATTGTTGCACTGAACGGCGGCGCTCATGCGAACCCTTGCTTTGCAGGAGATACCGTGCGGGCGTGGTCAGAGGTCTTGGATGTAGCGACCGTGGATGCACCCGGCGTGGGTGCGATCCGACTGCGATTGGTGGCCACAAAGGGG
>CALILP010000078.1 GCA_938016515.1 uncultured Paracoccaceae bacterium | reverse complement strand
TTGCGTTGCTTACCAAGCCAGACATGGAAAACAGTCATAGCAACGACCCCAAGGATTTTCGCCCATCCCCAGATCGCACCAAAATCGATCACTCCAAGGCCGATCATCAGTAAACCGCACACCCACGCGACCATCATCGCCGGGTTCATGATCACCCGGTGCAGCTTTTCTTCCATCATCTGGAAGGTCTGATCCATCTCACTGCCAGATCCAGGGGTGCTGCGTTCAACGTGATGGACCAGTAGCCGGGGAAGATAGAACAAAGCAGCCATCCAGCTAATCACGGCAGCAAGGTGCACAGCTTTGATCCATGGGTAAAGCCAACTTAAAATCTCAGTCATGGATCACACGCTGTCCTGATTTTCTCTCTTAATTATATATTAAGTATTAGAAAGATGATGATGATGTAAGGGGACGGATTTCTGTGGTTTCTTTTTCTATACACCAAGTTATCCACTGGAAATTCTGACTGACAGGGTAGATTGTCAGAGTTTCATATTTAGATTTATGCAATGATTACATCATGTTCCACCAGAAATTTCTTTTCTTTGACGCTAGGTCATGATCTTGACACCCGTATTGGACACGATTCTTCCACACCCCCAACTTATCCCAATCCACCGTGGACAAATGTGTATGAACGCAGGCACAAGTAGCTGGTTTTACACTGGTAGCTTTAACCTGTTGTTTACCCACTGAGTCGCCCTCCAAATGACACATGCTTTTTCCTATGGGTTATCCACATGACAACACCCCTTATTCTGGCCTCGGGTTCTGAAATCCGCGCAACGCTGCTGCGCAATGCGGGGATCGATTTTACCGTCAGTGTGGCGCGCGTTGATGAAGACGCCATCAAGGAATCGCTGGTGGCTGAAGATGCGCCACCCCGTGATATTGCCGATACTCTGGCCGAGATGAAAGCAAAACGCGTGGCGTCAAAAAACCCTGAGGCGTTGGTCATCGGTTGCGATCAGGTCCTGGCGTTTCAGCAGATGACACTATCCAAACCAACCAGTCCTGAAGATGCGCTGACACAACTGAAAATGATGCGCGGGAAGGTGCATCAGCTCTTGTCAGCTGCTGTGATTTATGGCGAAGGCAAACCGCAATGGCGACATGTGGGTGTCGTGCGACTGCATATGCGGGATGCCTCGGATTCGTATCTCGCAGGTTATGTTGATCGCAACTGGGACAGCATCCGTCATGCCGTTGGTGCGTATAAACTGGAAGAAGAAGGTGCGCGGCTTTTTCACCGCGTTGAGGGTGATTACTTCAATGTGCTAGGATTACCGTTACTGGAACTCTTGTCTTATCTTTCATTACGCGGGACCATTGACGGATGAGCGCGAAAATCATTCCACTGGCCGGTGTCATCGGATACCCGATTAGCCATTCAAAATCCCCGCGGATGCATCGCCACTGGCTGCGGCGATACGGATTGCTGGGGGACTATGTTCCACTGCATGTTCAAGAGGACAATCTGGAAACTGTCTTGCGGACCATGCCCAAGATGGGGTTTGTCGGCGCGAATGTCACAATACCACATAAGACGAACGTCATGGCTATTGCTGATCAAATCAGTGATCGTGCCACGTTGGTAGGGGCTGCAAATACCCTGATCTTCAAAGAAGACGGCAAGATCTACGCTGACAATACAGACGGGTATGGATTTATGGCGAATGTTCGTCAGGGTGCCCCAGGCTGGAACCCCAAGGCTGGTCCCGCTGCGATCTTTGGTGCCGGTGGTGCTGCTCGAGCCATTATTGTGGCTTTGGCAGACGCGGGCGTGCCCGAAATTTATCTGTCCAATCGCACGCGGCCCAAAGCAGAAGCCCTGCGCGCAGAATTTGGTGCCCGTGTGACTGTCGTGGATTGGGTGCAGGCCGGCAATATGCTGGACGATGCCAAGACTGTTATCAACACGACGTCTTTGGGCATGGTCGGATCGCCCGAATTTCGCGTCCCATTGGACGGCCTGAAACCAGATATGGTCGTGACTGATATCGTTTATACACCTTTGAAAACCAGACTACTGCAAGAGGCAGAGCGGGCAGGCTGCACCGTTGTTGATGGGTTGGGGATGTTGCTGCATCAGGGTGTGCCCGGTTTTGAACGCTGGTTTGGTATTCGCCCCGACGTTGATGAGGATTTGCGACAGGTCATGCTGCGATGATCACGCTGGGGCTGACCGGTTCGATCGGGATGGGAAAATCGACCACCGCCCAGATGTTCGCAGACCTTGGCGTGCCGGTTTGGGATGCGGATGCGGCGGTCCATCGGATTTACGGTGTTGGCGGGTCTGCGGTTGACCCGATTGGTGCTGCGTTTCCGATGGCTATCACAAACGGCGCTGTGGACCGTGGGAAACTGAAAGACATGATGGCGATGCGCGATGATGTTCTACCCAAGATTCAGGACATTGTGCATCCCTTGGTCGCTGATGACCGCGTTGCCTTTCTGGCCCAGCATCAGGATGCCGCGTTTGTTCTGCTCGACATTCCACTTCTTTTTGAAACGGGTGCAGAGGCATGGATTGATGTCACTATCTGCGTGTCTGCCCCAGCTGACGTACAGGCGCATCGGGTTCTATTGCGTCCGGGTATGACGAAACAGACCTTTGATATGATCATGGCGCACCAAATGCCTGACGCCGAGAAACGCGCGAAGGCTGATCATGTGATTGAAACAGTGGATATTGCGCAGACCCGCGCCGCGGTACAGACATTGCTGCAATCCTTGAAGGAAAAGCATCATGCGTGAGATCGTTCTGGATACTGAAACCACTGGTTTTGAGCCGGGGGAAGGCGACCGTATCGTCGAGATCGGTGCTGTTGAATTGATCGGACACGTTCCGACTGGCCGCACCTACCATCAATACATCAACCCGATGCGGTCAATGCCTGAAGGTGCGTTTGGTGTGCATGGGATTGGTCCCGATCTGCTGGAGCCGCCGCGCAAGCCCGAACCCGGACAAGTGCTGTTGAAAGACAAACCTGTGATGGCAGATGTCATGCAGGATTTCATCGACTTTATCGGGGAGTCAAAGCTGGTCATTCACAACGCTGCTTTTGATATGAAATTCCTGAATGCTGAACTTGGCTGGCTTAACAGGCCATTACTGCCAATGGATCAAGCGCTGGATACGCTGGCAATTGCCCGACGGAAATTTCCCGGATCACCTGCGTCTTTGGACGCGCTTTGCCGGCGGTTTGGGATTGATAACTCGAACCGGACTTTGCACGGCGCATTGCTTGATAGTGAAATTCTGGCAGAAGTTTATCTGGAGCTGATCGGCGGCCGTCAGCCGGATTTCGGCTTGGCCACGCAAGGATCGTCTCAGGCAGGGCAGGGGGCTGAAGACGCATGGCGACCATCACGGCGATCCAATCCTCTGCCGTCGCGGATATCTGCGGATGAGGCAACGGCCCACGCGGCTTTTGTTGATGCGCTTGGTGAAGACGCGCTTTGGAAAAAGTTGGGGTAGGTGGTGCCTCAAGAGGGACTCGAACCCCCGACCTTGTCCTTACGAAGGACCTGCTCTACCAGCTGAGCTATTGAGGCTTGCGGACCCAAAAGAACCCTGCTTTTAGGGCCGACGGCGCGGATTTTAGCATCCCGGCCGTTGGTCGCAATCCCCTATTTCGCTGGTTCAGGCGCTGGCTCTTCGACTGTTTCGGCGGTTTCAATATCGTTCAGCTCGACGACGATGACATCGGGATCATCTTCAGGCGCGTCTGCTTTTGCTGCATCATCGCTGCCTTTGCCAAGCTGACCAACAATCAATGGAAGCAGCTCTGTTCCCGATGGCATGGCGACATCTGACTTCTCTGGTGTTGTCCAACCCAATGTATCGAAAGAGCTACAGCTTTCGCAAACCGGCGCCCACGCTGCGTGCACTTTCTGGCAGCTGGAACACACCCATTGAGGACCACGCGACGCAGTCAAAGCTTTGGTCAGCCAGCCTCGAACGATATCGTCATCTGCACCTTCGCCACGCTCAATAGCTGCCATCAAGGTCAGACTACGTGCTGTAGGATCTGCACTGGGAAGATCGCCCAAAGAACGCTTTGCTTCGGGGAAGTCTTCGGCTGCGATGTTAAGTTCAGCTAGCAGCATCTTGGTTTCCGGATGATCTGGCAAAAGTTTCGTCAGGGTTTTGAAGCGTTTCACGCGATCTGTTGGCGTCTCATCAGGCGCGATTTCAGCAAAGGCTGCGGCAAGGTCTGGATGGGGTTTGGCGCTCCATGCTTTTGTCACCACGCGCGTTGCATAGCGGGCGTTGCCGTTTGCAATGTATCCGCGTGCGGCCATGACAGCCGCGGGGATTAGATCGGGGGACATGCGGTTTGCTTCGATCGCGGCGTCACGGGCCTTGGCCTCTTCGCCGTCGGAATGCATTTCTTTGGCTTCGGATAGCGCAAGTACGGCATCACGGCGGCGATGCACATCGCGCGGCAGCCCACCCGCCTTTAACTTGGCGTTCAAAGTCTTTCGCGCACCTTGCCAATCTTCTTTCTCGGCCTGCAGCTTTAGTAGAACATCCTGCGTTTCGTTGTGACGTGGTTTCAGACCAAAGGCTTTCTCGGCCAATTTCAGCGCTGTTTCTGTCTCACCATTCTCCAGCTTTTGCTTCAGAATTCCGCGCACACCAACAAAGCGTGTCGTGTCGTCTTCCAGCAGCTTGCGATAGGTGGATTCGGCTTTGCGTTTGTCCCCTGCAAGTTCAGCAGCTTGGGCAGTCAGCAAGTTCGTCAGCTTCGGGCTTTCGAGATACCGTTCCGCACGCGCAGCTTTGGTCATGGCCAGATGGCCTTCGCCAGATGCCAGCGCCATCATGCCTTCGGACAAGGCTTCATAGCCTTTGCGTTCGCGGTTGCGATCAAAGTAGCGCGAGATCGCGGTCTCATCACCGTTCAGGAACTTGAAAGTTGCAATCAGCAGTTTGACGACAGCCAGGCCGATCCACACCGCAACGACGAATGCCAGGAATGCAAAGACCAGTTGCAAGACAGAAAGCGTCGCTTCTGCACCAGCGATGCTGATGGTCGCCCCGCCCTCAACCTCTAGAAGCTGGGTCGCCCCGTAGGTCAGCCCGGTGATGGCCAGAATAAAAGCCAGAATTTTGATCAATGACCAGAGCATCACAACCGCCTTCAGTTAACGTTTAAAGAAAGTGAAATATCTTCTGCGGCTTGCACCGCAGCGACGCGGGTTTCGGCAACCGTCACCCATTCAGAAAGCTTGCCTTTTGCAGCGTCAGGCAGGCCCGCAATTTCATCGAGGGCTGTCTGCAATTGACCGCTGCTGACTGCTGCCTGCGCACGCGACAGAACCGCATCCGCATCATCGCCTTCGCGGGGCGCGACGGAACGGACGTTCAATTGTTCGCGCAAGAACGACCCGAAAGCAGAGGTTTCCTCGCCTGATTCACCGCCCGCCCGCGCATCTGAAAGTGCCGCGCGCGCTGCATTTGGAAAGTCTGCTTGAAGTTTGGCGAGTGTTGGTGCGCCTTCCGCGACAGCAGCAAGTGCGTCTGGTGCGGGCGTGCCAAGCGCGTCTTCAAGATCTGTCAGGGCGGCCTGCATCGGCACGCCCTCGGCTAGTCCGGTTTGGATTTGCGCCAACGCTGCTCGGATCTGGGCGGCCTGCGCTGCATCAAGGGCCGCTTTTTCGATTGCTGCAGCTTCTGCACGGGTCGATTCCAATTGCGCGATGGCTGCGCCCGCCTGTTCTTCGACCTGAGTGCGCAAGGTATCTAGTTCGCGCTGATACGCTTCGAGTGCTGATTCTTGCAGCGTTCCGTCACTACTTGGCTGCTTTTCGAGCGTTGTCAGTCTTTCGTCAAATAGGGCGATTCGGTCTGTCAGCACGTCGATTTCGCTGGTGACTTGGTCCTGCAGCGCGGTAATTTGATCGGTGACCGGGGTGAGGTCGACAGGTGCTGGCGTCTCAGCGCTGGCTGCCGCGACATCCGCCTGAAGCGTTTCCAGCGCGGTCGCATTGGCGGCGACGTTTTCGTTCAGGTTTGGGTCTGCCCGCGGGATGATGTAATAGGCGACGCCAAAGCCAATTCCGGCTGCGATAAGGCCACCAAGAATTGCAGGTAAGAATACGTTATTGGACGGGGAATCGTGGTGTTCTGGCCTTGTAGGCACGGATTCTTGCGCAGGTTCGGCGATATCGGGTTCTGGAACAGGCTCTGGCTCTTCAGGGATAGGTGCGCGTTCGTCCGCAGCCGAAGTGTCGTCAGCGTCTGGCGCTTTCTCAGAGGCTTCGCGTACAGCGTCAGCAACAATGTCGGCCTCTTCGGTCGGTGTCGTTTGTGTATCTACGACTTCTGCGTCCAATACCTCAGCGGTCTCTTTCGAGGCGTCTTTTGACTGACGAGATTTGCTTTTCTTGGCCACGCGATTGCCCCTCTTTAAATCCTAAGTCTGGCTTTCCAGCAGACGCCATACGTTAGACCGCAGCGCATCGACCCTCAAGGCATCTTACGACTGGATGATGCGTCAAATGACTGCAGGGTTGCAGCAATCATATTGTTTTTATCGGGGAAATTTACTGTGATCACGTCCATAACACGCATCGAGGCTGCCGCCTCTGCGACGGCCGCACTCATCGTGACCAATGTTGTGGGCGCTGTGGGCGGCCCCACTTCGGCCAATAACCGGGCAGAGCGCGGCGAAAAAAGTGGGATGATCAGTGGCTGCAAATCGCCAAGGGCTAGTGTCAGCGGGTGTGGTACACAAAGACGGATCTGATCGTAAACTATGCGCGCTGAACAGGTCATCCCGGCTTCTGTCAACGCGCTGACCACCCGGCCGGTTACATGTGCACCGCGCAAATGTAGAATGTCGCCTTGTGGCTGTGCCGCCGTCATCATGGCGACCAACGCCGCACTGTCGCCCTTTGCCACTTGCGTTCTAAAGCCAAGGGATGCTGCCGCCGCTGCGGTTTGCGGGCCGACACACCATGCCGTTGCGGTTGTCGGCACACCCAGTCGCATGGCCTGATCAACAGCGTTGGCAGAGGTAAAGATCACATGATCAGGCGTGCCAATTGGTGCATCGGGGACCAAAGGCGTGATCCCCATGAGGGGCGCGATCAAGATAGGCAAAGGACCGTTGTGGGCTGCAGTCAAATCAGCTGCAAACCTGTTCGCCTGTTCTAAAGGACGTGTCAGAACGATGGTTGGCTGCACCTGTGTTGTTCCGCCTCTTCATTGTTTTGCCGATAGCTGAGTGTTACCTGCCTTTGATCGACAAACAACAGGCACCCGCATGGCACCCTCTATGACTATTCTGGGCATTGAAAGCAGTTGCGATGATACTGCGGCTGCAGTTGTTCGGCTGGATGGGGCTGCAAAGATTATGTCTTCAGTTGTTTATGGACAAACCGATCTACACGCCGACTTTGGCGGTGTTGTCCCTGAAATCGCCGCGCGGGCCCATGCTGAAAAGTTGGATCATTGCGTCGAAGACGCGCTTTTGGAGGCGGGTGTGGCTTTGGCGGACTTGGATGGGATCGCCGTCACCGCAGGTCCCGGCCTGATTGGTGGCGTTCTATCGGGTGTGATGTGTGCAAAGGGATTGTCCGCCGCGACGGGCCTGCCATTGATTGGTGTGAACCATCTTGCAGGCCATGCCCTGACCCCGCGCCTGACGGATGATGTGCCATTTCCCTATCTAATGCTGCTGGTGTCAGGGGGTCACTGTCAGTTCCTGATCGTAAATGGGCCGGATGACTTTACCCGCCTTGGCGGCACCATTGACGACGCACCCGGCGAGGCATTTGACAAAACCGCCCGTATCCTTGGTTTGCCCCAACCGGGCGGGCCGTCGGTTGAAAATGCTGCAGAAAAAGGTGATCCGAAACGGTTTCAGTTGCCAAAGCCGCTTTTGGATCGTCCGGGGTGCGATATGTCATTTTCCGGTCTTAAGACGGCAATGCTGCGCGCGCGCGATGCTGTGGTCGCTGAAAAGGGAGGTCTGCGCCATCAAGACCAAGCGGACCTTTGTGCTGGCTTTCAAGCTGTCGTCACGGCTGTGTTGGTGGAAAAATCGCGGCGTGCGATCGAGGTCTATCTTGCCCTAAACCCCGAACAGCCCACCTTCGCCGTTGCAGGCGGCGTTGCCGCTAACGGTGCTATTCGACGTGGATTGCAAGTGTTGTGTGAGACGCATGACGTTGCTTTTACTGCTCCTCCGTTGGCGCTTTGTACCGATAACGCTGCAATGATTGCTTACGCAGGACTAACGCGGCTGGCCGTTGGTGATGTCGATGATCTAACGTTGTCTGCAAGGCCGCGTTGGCCGCTTGATCCAACGGCAACGCCAATGCTGGGATCAGGCAAAAAGGGAGCAAAAGCATGAGCATCAGCGTGATTGGCGCAGGCGCCTTTGGATCAGCACTTGCTATTACATGGGCCGAAGCCGGGCAAAACGTATCTCTGTGGGGCAGGGATGCCGGTGTCATGCAACAGGCGCAAGTGTCGCGGCGTGTCCCGCGATTGCCCGATGCGACCTTGCCTGAAAAGATCAGATGTACGGGCGATATTGAACAGGCTTTGTCTGCAGACACCCTTGCACTTGCCGTTCCTGCCCAATCGCTGCGCCCTTTTCTGGAAACGCACCGTATTTCGTTGGCTGGCAAGAACCTGATAGCCTGTTGCAAAGGTATCGACCTTGAGACAATGACCGGACCGGTATCCAGCATCGATAAAACCGTGCCAAATGCCACGTCGGCCATGCTGACCGGGCCCAGTTTTGCTGCTGATATCGCGAAGGGCCTGCCAACAGCGCTGACGCTTGCTTGCGCTGATGACGATGCCGGGACCGCCTTGCAGACACAGCTCGCGACCCAGACTTTGCGGGTTTACCGATCTGCGGACACCATCGGGGCGGAACTTGGCGGGGCGTTGAAAAACGTCATGGCGATTGCCTGCGGGATCACGATTGGGGCCGGTCTTGGCGATAGCGCGCGGGCCGCGTTGATGACGCGCGGTTTTGCAGAGATGGCAAAGCTGGCCGAGCACCTAGGGGCAGAGCGGGCGACGCTGGCAGGGTTATCCGGCTTTGGCGATCTCGTGCTGACCTGCACCTCAACGCAATCGCGGAACTTTCGCTATGGCATGGCGCTGGGCGCGAATGCGGCCTTTGACCAAGGCACAACCGTCGAGGGGGCAGCGACAGCGAAATCCGTTGTGAAACTCGCCCACTCTCTTGCGCTTGATCTGCCGATCTGCACGGTGGTGGCACATTTGATTGACCAAAAGACAGACGTGGCTATGGCGCTTGATGCGTTGATGGGCCGACCCCTGAAGGAGGAATGACATGCGCGTGGCACTAAGGGCAAAAGACAAGGCAGGTGCCTTGCAAACGCGATTGGACAACCGAGAGGCACATGTGGCCTATCTTAAAGCGTCCGGCGTTGTAGAAATGGCGGGTCCCTTGCTGGATGCAGCAGGTGAGATGTGCGGATCGCTGATCATTCTTGAGGTCGCGGATATGGCCGCAGCGGAAATCTTTCGGGACGGTGACCCTTATGGCCAGGCGGGCCTGTTCGAAAGCGTGACCCTGGATGCGTGGAACAAGGTGATTGGCTGATGGCACACTGGCTTTTCAAGTCTGAACCAGATGTCTTTGGCTGGGATGACCTGGTTGCAAAAGGGGACGCCGGAGAGGAATGGGACGGTGTTCGGAATTATCAGGCCCGCAATAATATGCGGGCTATGGCTGTGGGCGACCTTGGCTTTTATTACCACTCGCGGTCTGGTCTGGAAATTGTGGGGATTTGTGCGGTTTGCGCTGAAGCCCACCCGGACAGCACAACCGACGATGACCGCTGGGAATGCGTCGACGTTAAGGCGGTGAAACCATTTGCGACGCCCGTCAGCCTTGAGACGATCAAGACCGATCCAAGGCTGGCAGAAATGGTTCTGGTCAAGAACTCGCGCTTGTCCGTGCAGCCTGTCACAGAGACAGAATGGGCCGTGATTTGCGATCTTGGCGGGATCAAGGCCTGATCCGAAGGACAGGTTTTCGGCAAAAACCCTAGCTCTGCGACAATCTGGCGCGCATACTTGAGGCTGCCAGAATATGCAGGGAGGATCCCAATATGGGACTTTTGTCGGTGATTTTAGCGGCTATCGCAGGATTTGCGTTCGGGGCCGTGTGGTACATGGCGCTTGCCAAGCCGTGGATGGAAGCGGCCAACATCAAAACAGATGAGAACGGGCGACCAGAGGGTGACACGCCACTACCCTATATCATGGCCGCATTTGCGATGCTGCTTGTTGCAGGCATGATGCGGCACACGTTTGCGCTGTCAGGCATTGATACCTTTGGAAAAGGTCTGATGTCGGGTTTGGGGATTGGCCTGTTTTTTATCAGCCCGTGGATCATGATCAACAACGGCTATGGCGGTCGGCCCTTCAAGCTGACGCTGATTGATGGCGGATACGCAACTTTTGGGTGTGCGATCATCGGAGCGGTACTGACCCTTCTCTGATCTTGGGAACCGCCGATTCATAGCGCCACAAATAATCAGAAGGGTCCGGCAGTGTGCAGCCGGACCCTTCATCACCCCGCGTGCTCCCTAGCACCACACGCGTTCGAAACTTTGGTCCGACCGTTCTGGCCGTGTCACATGCTTACGCCAGAACGCCTTAGAAACCTAACAAACACTGTCTCAAACTTTAGCAAAACGCAAAACGCCTGCCGCAGGGCGACAGGCGTCTCAGCTTTGAATTTTTGTCCGGCTTAGCCGTAGACGGATTCTTTGCCGAAATGCTTTGTCAGCATATAATAGATGACAGCGCGGTATTTGTTGCGCTCTGACTTGCCATAAATTTCGATGACTTTGTTGATCGCGTCCATCAATTCAGGACCATCAGCAAGGCCAAGCTTCTTCATCAGGAAGTTGTTCTTGACTGTTTCCAGCTCTGCTGGCTGGCTGCCCGCAACCGTTGAGGCATCCGCATTATAGATGGACGGACCGCAGCCGATGGTCACTTTTGTCAACAGAGCCATGTCCGGCGTCATGTTGCATTTGTTCTTTAGATCATCTGCGTACTTTTCGATCCAGTCGTCTCTCTTACCCATAATAGGTCCCCCATGTGTGGTTCTGTGCCATGTGCGGCGTGGCGTCTGCGGTGTGTCCGCGGACATTGGCGCTACGTTAAGCTGTAGATTTCACTCGCGTAAAGCCAAAATGCCGGGGAAAAGTCGGATCGGCGGATCATCGACACAACCCCCACCCTTTGGATTGCAGGTGAAAGTGGTCAGCATGCAGGCTGTTATAGTCCGGCGAAAGCGTCACACGAAACCATCCGCAAGCGCTGTCACGGGCGGCTTTCAGAAAGCGCCCCTTTGGTCCGCCGTCTTCCCAATCATCGATAAGCCGAATGCGTGTCCCGTCCGAAAGTCTGAACCCGGCAATGTCGATTGCATCTGCTGTGGCATGGGTGCTCCACCTGTTTGATGCACCCCCGCTTGTCCGCATCTGGCGACAATTGTAGCTGCCAATATGGTCGATTGCCGTCAGGTCCGCGCTGAAAGCGTCGCGGGCGGCGGGCTTAAGATCGTGTTCCACCCACATCGCTGTTCGCAGGGCGATGGCGCAGCGTGTTTCGACTGGCGCGAGGGACGCACCTGCGACGCGGCGCAGATCAAGGCGTCCTCGGATATGGCACTGTTCTGACGTTTTCAGGTCAGGCATTGCTGTATAGCTGGCGGCCGTATCAAGCGCAGCAATACACGATTGTGCCGATGCAACGGCGCGTTCCAGTTTCCATCCAGTCAGAGGCGTTACCGCATCGCCGACAGTAAGGGGAACAACGGGATTCCAACCGCCGGGAACGGGTGTGTTGGGATGGTAAAGCGCTTGATAGCTGCCCCAGCCAATACCACAGATCACAAACAGATACGCCGCCCGCCCCAAAATGGACGGACGGCGTTTTTCTTCCGGTCGCAGGTGAGGCTTCACCCGGCGAGACCTTAGTAACGATAATGCTCTGGCTTGAACGGGCCCTCTGGCTTCACGCCGATATAAGCGGCCTGCTCTGGATCCAGCTTGGACAGCTTCACGCCGATCCGGTCGAGGTGCAGACGCGCGACCTTCTCGTCCAGATGCTTGGGCAGGATGTAAACGCCCGGCTTATACTCATCGCCCTTCGTCCACAGCTCGATCTGGGCCAACACCTGATTGGTAAACGAGGCGGACATGACGAAAGACGGGTGGCCCGTCGCGTTGCCTAGGTTCAGCAAACGGCCTTCAGACAGCAGGATCAAGCGGTTGCCGTTTGGCATCTCGATCATATCCACCTGCTCTTTGATGTTGGTCCACTTGTGGTTTTTCAGGCTGGCCACCTGAATTTCGTTATCAAAGTGGCCGATGTTGCCGACGATGGCCATGTCCTTCATCTCGCGCATATGCTCGATCCGGATGACGTCTTTGTTGCCGGTGGTGGTGATGAAGATG
>CALILP010000077.1 GCA_938016515.1 uncultured Paracoccaceae bacterium | reverse complement strand
GTAGGCACTATCGTGGCAGAACTTCCGACAGGTGCACGGGCCGGTTTCGGGGCGCGCATGCTGGTCGGGGACCAATACGGGCAACCGCTCGTCTCATGGGCGGCATTATTCGCAGCAGCCATCACAGCCGCAGCGCTTGTCGGCATCTTCAGCCTGATCGAGCGGGCGACGCTCAAACGCATGGGGATGCAAGCGGCATGATGGTGGCAGCAGCACTTCTTGTTTGGGCCTTCGGATGGTGGCTGAACGTGCGACTCGCAAACGGGCCAAATGCGGAAAATTCCCTTATTAAGACTCTGATTCCGACGATTTTCGGCGTCACGATCCTCATCGTTTGGGAACTGCTGGTCAGGGCGTTCGAAATTAACCCGGTGATCTTGCCCGCCCCCCTCGCAATCTTCGAACGCCTCTCAATGGAGGGGCCACGCCTCTGGGCAGACTTCCAGCAGACGATCATCAAAGGGGCAATGACGGGATACATCCTCGGCGGCCTCGCAGCTTTCGCGGTCGCGATCCTCGCGGACAGGTCGGATTTTCTGACACGTGGCATCCTGCCCGTTGGTGGCTTCATGGCAGCGCTCCCCATCGTGGGAACGGCCCCCATCTTCGTCAAATGGCTTGGCAGCGATTGGGAATCCAAAGCAGCTGTCGTCGCCGTCATGGTCTTCTTCCCCATTCTCGTGAATACTGTGGCGGGGCTCAAAGACACGACCGGCATGCAGCGCGACTTGATGCGGACATATGGGGCGGGATATTGGCCCAAGCTGTTCAAGCTACGCCTGCCAGCAGCGATGCCGTTCATCTTCAACGGGCTTAAGATAGCGACCACATTGGCGCTGATTGGGGCGATTGTTGCTGAATTTTTCGGCTCACCGACGGTGGGCATGGGCTTTCGGATCTCGACGAGCTTTGGTCAGCTTGCGCTTGATATGGTTTGGGCAGAGATTGTCATAGCCGCAATTGCAGGATCAGCGTTCTATGGACTGATGGTATTGATCGAAAAGCGGGTGACGTTTTGGCATCCGTCGCAACGATAGGGTTTTGGGAATAAAAACAGACGCCCAGAAGGGTGCGGGAAATATAACAAGGAGAAAGTGAATATGAATAAGGTACTTATGGCAGCTGCACTCGCTGCTGGGTTCAGCGGAACAATGGCCGCAGCGGACGGTCATGCAAACACAGTCACGTTGCAACTGCAGTGGGTCACACAGGCCCAGTTTGCAGGCTATTATGTGGCTCTGGATAAGGGTTTTTACGAGGAAGAGGGTCTTGACGTGACCATCCTCGCCGGCGGTCCAGACATCGCGCCACCACAGGTTCTGGCAGGTGGCGGCGCTGACGCGATGCTCAACTGGATGCCTTCGGCTTTGGCCGCACGGGAGAAGGGCCTGCCAGTTGTGAACATCGCGCAGCCGTTCAAGACATCTGGCCTGATGCTGACATGCTGGAAAGACACCGGGATCACCTCTGTTGAGGATTTCAAAGGCAAGACTATCGGCGTCTGGTTCTTTGGCAACGAATACCCGTTCCTGTCGTGGATGTCTCAAGAAGGTATCTCTACGGACGGTGGCGATGACGGCGTCACAGTCCTCAAGCAAGGTTTCAACGTGGATCCACTGTTGAACCGCGAGGCGGATTGCATCTCGACCATGACTTACAATGAATTCGGTCAGGTCCTCGATGCAGGCGTCAGCGAAGATGAGCTGGTGACCTTCAAATATGAAGAACAGGGCGTGGCGACGCTGGAAGACGGCATTTACGTGCTGGAAGAGAACCTCGCTGATCCCGTTTTCGAAGACAAAATGGTCCGTTTCGTGCGCGCGTCGATGGAAGGCTGGAAGTACGCAGAAGCCAACCCTGAAGAAGCAGCGGGCATCGTTCTCGACAACGACGAAACCGGTGCCCAGACTGAGGCGGCACAGGTCCGCATGATGGGTGAGATTGCCAAGCTGACTGCTGGATCGGACGGGTCACTTGATCCGGCTGACTTCCAACGCACGGTTGATACGTTGCTTGCAGGTGGTTCTGATCCTGTGATCACAGCGCAGCCCGAAGGTGCCTGGACCAGCGCCATCACGGACAAAGCGCTGAACTAAGCGTCTTTTGACTGCAAGACATGCGCCTCGGCCCGCGGGCCGGGGCGTTTTTTGTTGGTTTGGGACCCTCCGGGGGAAGTATTTTTGACCAAAAGAAGCTGGGGTGTCGGTTTTAGACTGGCCCCGGATGCGATCATTGCCTTAGCTGCAGCGACGACAGGCGAGGACGGCATGGCATATCTTTTGGGCGTGGATACGGGCGGGACGTACACCGACGCGGTGATCTTGGACGACGTGACCGATACAGTCGTGACCTCCGCCAAGGCGCTGACCTCGCGGCCTGACTTGGCGCAGGGGATCGGGGCGGCGATTGATCGCGTTCTTGACGGGATTTCCCCAGAGCAGATTGCAATGGTGTCACTGTCGACGACGCTGGCCACCAACGCCTTGGTCGAAGGGCAGGGCGGGCGCGTCGCACTTGTGTTCATCGGTTTC
Source organism: uncultured Paracoccaceae bacterium (assembly GCA_938016515.1). Taxonomy (GTDB): domain Bacteria; phylum Pseudomonadota; class Alphaproteobacteria; order Rhodobacterales; family Rhodobacteraceae; genus Yoonia. Next base: position 3,289 of record CALILP010000077.1, on the reverse strand, counting down.
GCAGATGCGGAACTCGAACGGGCGGGACTGAAAGACGCGCTGCGTGGTGATCCGGTGATCGGGCTTGCCGGGGGGCATGATCATGCGGGCAATACCGTGCATGAATTGGATAAACAGGCTCTAACACAGGCGATTTCTGCCTTGGACGACGGCATCACCGGCTTTGCTGTCGCCGCTAGTTTCGCAACCCGCAACCCCGAACACGAAGTCACAGCGCGCGATATCATCCGCGAGATGACGGGTAAGCCTGTGACCTGCTCACATGAACTGTCCAGCGCGCTGGGCGGGCCGAAACGGGCGTTGACCGCCGTGCTGAACGCCCGCCTGATCGGTATGATCGACGGGTTGATCACCGCCTGCGAGACCCACATGCAGACGCGCAGCATTACCGCCCGCTTGATGGTCGTGCGCGGGGATGGGGCGCTTGTTTCTGCCGCCGTCGCACGGGAAAAGCCGATTGAAACCATCCTCAGCGGCCCCGCCGCATCCGTCGCGGGCGCGCAATGGCTCACTGGAGAACAGACCGCCTTTGTCAGCGACATCGGCGGCACCACCACAGACGTCTGTCTGCTGCGGGACGGTAAGCCACAAATCGACCTGCAAGGTGCCCGCGTTGGGCCCTACCGCACGATGGTCGAGGCGGTTGCGATGCGCACTTCTGGACTTGGCGGCGATAGCGAAGTGCATGTCCGCGAAGGCCTGCAAGCCCGCCTTTTCCTCGGCCCCCGCCGCTTGATGCCCATGTCGCTTGCGGCGATCCACTACCCCGATATCATCCATAAAACCCTTGATCAGGCTCTAATTCAGGCCACCCCTGCCGTGGATGGCGGACAAATCGTGATCCCAATGTGGAAAGAACCGCCGCTCGGTCAGGACACCCGTGAGGAAGATATCATCGCGCGCCTCGCCGATGGCCCCCTGCGCTACGGTCAGGTTGTGACGACCCGCATGGCGGCTCCTGCGCTCGGTCGGTTGGTCGCACGCGGTGCAGTAATGCTGGCGGGCGTCACCCCGTCAGACGCAGCACATGTGCTGGGTAGGGTCACGGCGTGGGATACAGAGGCTGCCGAAAAGGCTCTCAATCTCTTTGCCCGCAAACGCACCGGCGGCGGCGACCGTCTCGCGCCAGACGCGCCGACGCTGGCGAAAATGATCATCGACCAAGTCACAGCACAGACCGTTGATTGCCTGCTCGATGCGGCCTTCGCAGAAGATGGGCGCGGATGGGAAGCCGCACCGGGCGACCTCACCCAACACGCGCTGACAAGGGCCGGGTTGGACCAGCATAGCGACGTGATCCAGACCTCATTGAAGCTTGGCGTGCCCGTCATCGGCCTCGGCGCCTCCGCCGCATCCTACTACGGAACCGTCGGTGATCGCCTGCGCACCAAAATGATCCTCCCGTCACACGGGGGCGTTGCGAATGCCATCGGCGCGGTCGTGGGGCAAGTCGCGATGCGGGCCAGCGGGACGGTGGACAGCACCGGGGCTGGCGTCTTTACGGTTCTGCTGGATCAGGGACCGCAGGTTTTCAAAGACGAAAACGCCGCAATCGCAGCGTTAGAGTCTCATTTAACGCAGATTGCTACCGAAAGGGCCCGCGCCGCAGCGGTCGATGACATCCTCGTCACGGTCGACAAACAGATCGACACCGCGACAATCGAGGGCCAGCAAATGTTCATCTCTGCGACGCTGGACGTCACCGCACAAGGCAGGCCCCGCATTGCCGAAAGTTGAGCGGCCTTAGATGACCTCACTTTCGCGTGCATCTGATTGCCACCGGTGTCGTGATCAGCGAAAACACCCCTCATGTTAGACCGTCAGATGCGCATTTGGATTGACCCGCCGTTGAACGCGATGGGGCAGGGGCTTGCCAAGACCGGCATGACCGCCAACGGCGTGACGTTGGTGGGGCTTGCGCTGGGGCTGATCGCTGCCGTTATGATCGCCGTCGGAAACCCGTTCTGGGCGCTCATCCCGCTGCTAATAAGCCGCATCGCTGATGGCCTCGACGGAGCCGTCGCACGCGCCACGCAAAAGACGGACTTCGGCGGATACCTCGATATCGCCGCGGACTTTCTGTTCTACGGTGCGATCCCTTTCGCTTTCGTGGTCATGGACTCCAGCGCCAACGGCCTCGCAGGGGCATTTCTGATCACCTCATTCTACTTCAACGGCACCAGTTTCCTCGGCTACGCGATCCTCGCGGAAAAGCACGACATGGAAACCGCCGCACAGGGACAAAAGTCTCTGTACTACTCCAACGGACTACTCGAAGGGACGGAAACCATCGTCTTCTTCGTGCTGCTGTGTCTGTTGCCTGCCTGGTTCGCGCCTTTGGCGTGGGTCTTTGGGACGGCATGCTTTGCAACAGGCATCTTACGCGTCTATGGCGCATATCAACACTTCAATACCTCGGGGGACCAACCATGAAACACCTTGCCCTGCTTGCAGCGCTTTTGCCGACTGTGGCGATATCAGACACTAATCCGGCAGATTGGGACGCTGTCGTCGCTGCTGCCGACGGCCAAACCGTCTATTGGAACGCGTGGGGCGGGTCCACGAACACAAACGATTTCATCGCGTGGGTGGGTGAGCGTGTGCAGGAAGACTACGGCGTCACGCTCGAACATGTGAAGCTGACGGATACCGCCGATGCGGTCACGCGGGTCTTGTCTGAAAAGCAAGCAGGCGAGGATGATGACGGCGCGGTCGACATGATCTGGATCAACGGGGCGAACTTCGCCGCGATGAAAGAGGCGGACTTGTTGTTCGGCCCCTACGCCGAGGATTTGCCGAACTGGGCGCTGGCCGACACCGAAGGCAAAACGCTGCAAACCGATTTCACCGTACCCACCGACGGCTTTGAATCGCCGTGGGCCATGGCACAGGTTGTCTTTATCTACGACACCGCCGACATCAGCGACCCATTGGGCAGTATGCAAGACATCCTCGCATGGGCCGAGGCCAACCCCGGTCGTTTCACCTATCCACAGCCACCGGATTTCCTCGGAACCACCTTCCTGAAGCAAGTCCTCGTCGACATCCTGCCGGATCCAACTGTCCTGCAATCCCCAGCAACAGACTCGAATTACGACCAAACGGTCGCACCGCTCTGGGCTTATCTGGACACGCTGACACCGGCGCTGTGGCGCCAAGGCCGGGCCTATCCCACGACAGGGGACGCGCAGTACCAACTGATCAACGACGGCGAGGTCGACCTCGCGATTTCATTCAGCCCCGGTGCGGCATCTGCGGCGATCGCCAACTTCGAACTGCCTGACACGGT
>CALILP010000076.1 GCA_938016515.1 uncultured Paracoccaceae bacterium | reverse complement strand
TAACCGTGTCGGCTGGCACCGAAAGGATAAAGCTGATCTGCTGATGCGAAAACCCCTCCATGGTGGCCAATAGCAGGGCCTCGCGGCTATCTGGGGTCAATTCAGACAGCAATTGCTGCGCATGTGTACCGGTCAGGCTTTTGGGCGACTTGCGTCCACCTTTCACCCACTTTTTGTGAAAGACTGCGAACAAACCAATGCGAACAGTTTGTTGGGTATTTAGGGCTGCACGGTCTTTCTGAATGGCTTGTAGCGTTTGAAATGCAAGGTCGTCGCCCGCCGTTTGCGATCCGGTCAGCGCACGTGCATAGCGCCTCAGGAAAGGGATTTCCTTTTCTAACTGGTCCGCCAATTCAGGCATACATCGTCCTTACATTCTAAGCGTTTCACGTCGGTATGGAACAAACCGCGCCGTAAAACTGTTATTCCTGTATGTGGTAGACTACGCTACACGCATATGCCGCTGAAAGGCCAGAGTTTCATGTCTCATGACGATCATAGCCCGGAGAAACCGGGCGTCGATGATTTGATCGATCAGAACATCAGGCTCCTTTATAATGGTTTGATTGAAGAGGGGCTTCCCGACCGGTTCAAGGACTTGCTGGATTTGATCCGCGCAGAAGACCGCGTTCGCGATGCCGGATCAGACGAATGACACCAGAAGACCGTGATGAGTTGATTAGTCATCTTCCCGCGTTGCGCGCCTTTGCCATCAGTTTGACCCGCAACCGCAGCCGCGCAGATGATGCCGTTCAAGAAGCCGTACTGAAAGCTCTGACGAATTTCGACAAATTCGAACGCGGTAGCAACATGCGGGCCTGGCTTTTTACCATTTTGCGGAATGCGTATTATTCCAGCCAGCGCAAATACTACCGAGAGCAAGAGGACGTGGACGGCGCACTGGCCGAAACGATGGCAGTCAAACCTGACCATGACGGCCTGCTGCAATTCCGCGATTTCGTAAAGGCATTTGACAAGTTGCCTGATGAACAGCGTGAAGTGCTTGTATTGGTCGGCGCATCTGGATTTTCCTATGAGGAAACCGCCGCGATGACTGGCGTCCCAATCGGGACAATTAAAAGCCGGATCAATCGTGCGCGCGCCCGCCTTGCAGAGGATCTGGGGCTTTATGATGGTGCCATTGAAATCACCGACAAAACGACGCTCGCCATCCTGAATCGCGGAAACTAAAGCCGGTCGCGCAACCCATACCAGACCATCGCGGCAACCAGCAGCGGCCAGCGCAATGCCGCCCCGCCGGGAAAGCGTGGTGTTGGTACATGCGCCATCAGATCAAACCGTTCCGCCTGTCCGGCCACAGCCTCAGCGGCCAATTTGCCACCCAAGGTCGCCATAGCAACCCCATGACCGGAATATCCACTGGCTGACAACACGTTCCCCGACAACCGGGCGAAATGGGGCATTCGGTTCATCGTGATCCCAAGGGTGCCGCCCCATGCATAGTCGATCCGAGTGTCTTTTAACTGCGGATAGATCTCTAACATGGGTTTGCGCACAGTCGCCGCAATGTCTTTGGGAAACCGGTATCCATAGCTTTCGCCGCCGCCAAACAGCAAACGCAAATCATCTGACAAGCGGAAATAATTGATCACGAACTTACTGTCCGCCACCGCGTGATTACCCCGGATCAGGCCTTCGGCTATTTCCCGTTTCAACGGCTCTGTCGCGACGATGAAGTTGTTGATGGGCATGACCTTGGCTGCTACCTCGCCCTCAAGATTGCCCAAATAGCCATTGCAGCCCAGCACGACAAAATCAGCCGTGATCTGCCCCTGATCGGTCGTCACAACGGCGGGCGTGCCGCGTTTCACACCTGTGACTTTGCTATTCTCAAAGAGACGTACACCTGCGGCCTGTGCCGCGCCCGCCAGACCAAGCGCATACTTCAGCGGGTGAATATGCCCGCCGCCCATATCCAGCGTGCCCCCATGATAGGCTGGTGATCCCACTGTTGCGCGCATCTCGGCGCGATCCAGTTTGCGGACTTGGGTATAGTCGTAGGTTTCGGCCAGATAGTCGGCATAGGCGTGATACTCGGGTACATAACGGGCCCGATGGGCTGCCTCGACAATGCCGGGATGAAACGGGACATTCATGTTGTGGGTCCCGATCAGATCACGGACCAATTGGACGGATTCCAGCGACAACTCCCACAGTATCTTGGCCGGACCCGCGCCGACCATCTTCGCCACATCGTCCATCTCAACCCGCTGGCCGGTGCCGACCTGACCGCCGTTGCGGCCCGACGCGCCAAAGCCCACGCGCTGGGCCTCCAACAGCACAACGTCATAACCACGTTCAGCCAGATGCAACGCCGCTGACAACCCGGTGAACCCGCCGCCGACCACGCAAACGTCGCAGGTTATCTCGCCCGATGCTGCGGGAAATGGCGCAAGAGGGACGGAGGTTGCTACATAATACGACTGCGGGTAGGCGCCCTGCCTGTCGTTTGCTGTCAGCAGATCAAGGCTCACACCGACATATGCCCTTCGGATTTCGCCCAGGCATATGTTTCATCCAGCGACTGAACCGCCCGGTCGATCAACGTATCAACCTCGTCCTTCTTGATCACCAGAGGTGGCGAGATAATCATGCGATCCCCGACATGCCGCATGACCAATCCGTTCTCGAAACAGCGAGTCCGGCAGTAATATCCAATCGTGCCCTTGGGCAGATCAAACGCGGCACGGCTTTCTTTATGAGGCGTCATCGCCAAAGCACCCATCATGCCTTTGATCGTCGCTTGACCGATGAGTGGATGATCCGCCAAAGCTTCCCACTTTTCTTTCAGGTAGGGGGCGGTTTCGTTGCGGACACGATCAACGATGCCTTCTTCCTCTAGAATACGCAGGTTTTCCAAGGCAACAGCCGCAGAGACTGGATGCGCCGAATAGGTGTACCCGTGGTTAAAGTCACCGGCGTGGTTCACCACATGCGCCACTTCATCACAGACCAATGACCCACCAATGGGCGCATAGCCAGAGGACAGACCCTTGGCGATGGTCATGATGTGCGGCTTGATGTTGTAGGTCGTGGACCCGAACCATTCGCCGGTTCGGCCAAAGCCGCAGATCACCTCGTCCGCGATCAACAGAATGCCGTGTTCATCGCAAATCCTTTGGATTTCAGGCCAGTACGTGTCCGGCGGAACGATCACGCCGCCAGCACCCTGCACAGGTTCCGCGATAAAGGCGGCCACCTTGTC
>CALILP010000075.1 GCA_938016515.1 uncultured Paracoccaceae bacterium | reverse complement strand
TGGCAGCTAACAAAGAACAATTAGCGACCGCTTCAACATCAATCGAATATTTCACCAGTTCCCGAGCGCGCTTTCTTTGGACTTTTTCTGGTGATCATTCTGGATCACAATTGCTATGTAACTTGCGAGTTTAGCGCTGCTCCACGCCCCGCTACCCGCCCAAATACAGCACCAGACGTAAGGCCTGATCCTCCCGGATACCCTTCAAAGAATACACCCCCAACCATTTCACCCGCAGCGTATAAACCACAGATCGGACTGTTATCCTCTTTGAGGACAGCGCCGGTATCAGATACCTTCAGCCCGCCATAGGTAAATGTAATGCCCCCAGTCACCGGGTAGGCCTTGAAGGGGGGCGTATCAATGCGCTGCGCCCAGTTGGACTTAGGCAAGGACAGACCCGATGTGTTCTTCCCGTCCAGACTTGTCGGGTCAAAAGCAACATCCTTATTCACCGCGTCATTGTAGGCGCGTAGCGTTACGAGTGCGGCGGCCCTGTCCACCCCCTCCAGCTTGGCGCAGAGGTCTTCCAGCGTGTCCGCCTCTACGAAGCTCGCATCATGGAAACGGTATTCTGCATAAAGCAGATCATTGACTTTAGCGTCGAAAATCTGCCATGCGAAATGCCCGGGTTGCTCCAACACCGCCTTACCGAATTGTGCATAGGTGTAGTTGCGGAAGTTCTCGCCTTCGTCCACGAAGCGGGCGCCATCCGCGTTCAGCATCACCCCTAGGAAATAGCAAATTTTGCGGTAGTTCTTGCGCTCGGACGCGGGCAGATCAAGGTTGGCATAGTCCGGCATATGCAGATCCATCGGCGTTGCGTGACAGCCGTCAATCAGCCCGTTCTGTTGGGCACCAATCTCAACCGAGATAGCCAGCCCGTCGCCAGTGTTCATGGGCGTGCCGCGCACTTTGGCCTTGTCCCAATGGCCGCCCATCCAATCGCGGCGGCGTTCTGCACTGGCCTCAAACCCGCCGCAGGCAAGGATGACGGCGTCAGCATTGATGACTTCATCGCCAACCTTCACGCCTGTGACTTTGCCATCGTCCGTGACCAGTTCTGTCACAGCTGAATTGTAGCGGATCACACCACCCAAGGCTTCAAAGGCTGCCAGCTCCATATCAAACAGCCCGACTCCTTCGTTTTCTGCCGCCAGCGTCAGTCCGCCCCAGAACACATGCCGTCCGTCTTTTTCAAAGCTCTGGCGGGAATAAATCGGTTCAAATTTGACGCCATGCCCGCCCAACCATTGCATGGCAGGCAGGGAGTCATCGATCAACCGTTCCTGTTCGACAGACAAGGGTCGCCCGCCGTTAAAGCCCAGCAGGTCCTTGGCGAATTTCGCTTTCGTGTAGCCCCCAAAGTCGGTCACAGCCAACCGAGGATCATCGGGGTCCTTCAGCAAAGGGAGCAAATCATCTGCATTATCGTAGGCAAAGCGCATCGCGCCGGCCGTGTATTTCGTATTGCCTCCTGCCAAATCCTGATCCGCCTTTTCCAGCATCAAGACGCTTGCCCCAGCCTCAAGCGCTGCGATTCCTGCACACATGGCGGCATTCCCGGATCCAACGACAATGATCTGCTTTGACATATGCGATTCTCCTCTATAGGCCTTCATGTATCCAAGTGGATACAATTTTGAAAGTGCGAACTCAGATGACCACTGATCAGACCGATCTTTCGCAAGGCGGCGTGGCCTTTGCCAAGTTGATGCAGGCAATTGAGACCGGTATTTATCAACCCGGCGACCGCCTGCGTGAGGTTGAGATCGCCGAGCGTTTGTCACTGTCCCGCACCCCCATCCGCGAGGCGCTTCGGAGGTTGGAGGCCGAGAACATCGTCGAACATCGCCCGCGTGTCGGTGCCGCGATCCGCCGCCTTGGACAGGCAGAGGTGGTGGAGCTGTATGAGATGCGCCTTGTACTGGAACGCACCGCCGCCGAAATGGCCGCCAAGCACAGTGTTGAGGCCGAGGTGGATGCGCTTGCTGCTTTGAATGCGGAAATTGCGGAAAGCGGCGATGACGCTGCCATGGCCGCCGCCATCAACCAAAAATTCCACCGCGCGATCTATCTGGCTGGGCGCAATCGCTTTCTGCTGGATGCGGCGCGGGCGATGAACAATGCGCTGCTCCTGCTTGGCCCGACGACCTTGGCCGATGCAGAACGGATCGCCACCGTCACCCACCAGCACAGCCAGATTATAGATGCTATCAGCGCAGGCGACATCGAAGGCGCAGGTGTAGCGGCAGAGGCACATTTGCAAACCTCGCTACGCTATCGCCTGAAGGTCATGCGCGGGTGATCCGTCTGGCAATCACCCATGGGATTGCCGCACTTGGGGTGTGGGTGTTTCATCAGCTCGCCCTGCCTTTGCCGTGGCTGCTTGGCCCGATCACTGCTTGCTTGATTGCGGCGCTCATGGGCGCGCCGATGAAAAGCATCCCTATGCTGAATAACGCCATGCGCTCGATCCTTGGGGTGGCGGTTGGAGCGACTTTTACGACAGCTCTGGTGATCAGCATGGCGGGCTACTGGACAACGCTTTTGCTGGTCCCAGTGATGGTCTTCTTCATCGGTCTGATCGGCGTGCCGTACTTTCAGCGCCTCTGGGGCTTTGATTTTGCAACAAGTTACTATTCCGCCATGCCCGGCGGCTTGCAGGATATGCTGCTGTTCGGCGAAGAAGCGGGCGGCGATGTACGCGCCTTGTCCCTCATCCACGCCACACGCGTCATGGTGATCGTTGTGGCCTTGCCGTTCATTCTGAAGGGCTATTGGGGCGTTGATCTGAGCAATCCACCCGGCGTGCCTGCCGCGACTTTGCCCCTGTCACAACTGGCCTTGATGGTCGTCGCGGGCCTTGCAGGTTGGCAAATCGCCAAGGCCGTGGGCCTGTTCGGCGCATCCATCCTTGGCCCGATGATCCTTGCGGGTATCCTAGCGCTGACCGGCATCCTGCAATACCGCCCGCCAGCCGAGGCGATCTGGGCCGCGCAGTTCTTTATCGGCATGACGGTGGGCACGAAATACGCGGGTGTCACCGGGCATGAGGTGCGCCGGGATGTGGCCGCAGCGCTTGGGTTCTGTGTGATCCTGCTGATCCTATCGGCAATATTCGTCGAGCTTATCCACCTGTTTGCCCTCGCACCACCAATGGAGACGCTTCTGGCTTTCGCACCCGGTGGGCAGGCAGAAATGACGGTGCTCGCGCTGATTGCCGGGGCCGATATGGCCTTTGTCATCGCGCACCACGTTCTGCGGATTGTGACAGTGATTGTCGGTGCCCCGATTGCCGCGCGGTTCTTTAATCGGTCGGGTTGATCACGTGGATCGGCGCGCCTGCGGCAAAGGCATTAATCTGATCGAAGATATCGCCGAACTGCAGGTCAAATTCGTCCTCCGTCACATAGCCGATGTGCGGCGTGGGCAGCACGTTGGGATGGGTCAGCAGGACATTGTCCGTTTCGCGCAAAGGCTCTGTATCAAAGACATCGACGGCGGCATGGATGCGTCCCTTCGCAATTTCAACTTCCAAGACGCCGGGCGCAATCAGCCCGCTGCGCGATGTGTTCACCAGCAGGCTTCGCGGGGCCATCGCGGCGAGGTCGGCGGCGGTGATGACCCCCTTGGTCGTGGGCTTCAACCGGACATGAAGGCTGACGACGTCTGAGGTTGCAAAGAACGCTTCTCGGCTTGCGGCAACGCGACGTCCATCCGCCAATGCCCGCGCGCGCCCATCGTCCGACGCCCACCACTGCACGTGCATCCCAATAGCCTCGGCATAACTCGCTACCGCCTGTGCGATTCGCCCGTAGCCATACAGCCCCAGCGTCCGCCCCCGTAGTGTGCGCCCGACGCCCATCTGCCAGTCGCCCGCGCGGATGCTGGCGACCTGCTGCGGGACTTGCCGGTAGCTGGCAAGGATCAGCGCGAGGGTCATTTCGGCGGCCGCATAGGACGGCGTATCGGAGTGCATGTTAGAACAGAGCATCACCCCGTTGTCGCTACAGGCCTGCACGTCGATATGGGGATAAACGCTGCGCTGACTGATGAGTTTCAGGTTAGGCAGACGCATGAGCAGGTCCGCGCCGATCTTGGTGCGCTCGCGGAAGAGGACCAGCGCCTGCGCCTCTTGTACGCGCTCGGCCAGCTTCACCGGATCAGGTTCGTGGTCGGTCCAGACTGTCACATCATGATTTGCCAATTTCGCAAAACATGGCAAGCCGCGCAGGGTGTCGAACCAATCATCAAGGATGTGGACTTTCATGGCTGCCAGACCTTTCTTGGGATCATCACACTGCCCTTTGCCAGCAGCCTTGCGGTGCGGACCAACCCAGCAGAGCGCAGGTCGATGCCGTCCCCCGTCAGGTCGTAATCCACGATCACGTCGATCTGCCCGCTGGCATGTTCCAATGTGATCGTCGCGGGGCGGTCATTGGATCGTGCGGCCATGCCATCGGCCACGGCGCCGGGTGTAAGCACGCAGGATGCAAGGCATTGCGCGCCTGTCACAGCCATTGTCGGATGCGCTTTCCACGGCATGAAATAGCGCGTCGCGATGGTGCCGCCGTCGCGCGCAGGGGCGAGAAGACCGAATTTGGGGGTCACGGATTGCGCCACGTTTTTGATCCCCATCGCTTCGCCTGCTTGGACGCGCACAGCCTCCATCTCAGCGAAGAAATCGCTGTTTTCATTCAGGGCCTCGGCGCTTTCATAGCCAGTCAGGCCAAAACTTTCGGCCTTTGCGATGACCATGGGCATAGCGACGTCCATGCAGGTGACATCAATGCCGTTGAACGTGTCTATCAGATTGCCCGTGGGCAAAAACGCACCCGTCGCGCCGCCCACGGTGTCCATGAATTGCAGGGCCACCGGGGCTGCGGTGCCGGGGACACCGTCAATGCTAGCGCTCCCGTCATAGACAACGCCTTCGGGCAACGTCTGCACCTTGGCTACAACCCGCGCACCGGTATTCACCGCATGGATGTTGACCGTCGTCTCGGCCCCTGTCGCATTGACCAGCCCCATGTCGATAGCCGCAGGGCCAACGCCGGACAGGATATTCCCGCAGGTGGGTTTGAAATCGACGGTGCGGTCTTCGACGCTGACTTGTGCGAAGAAATAGTCGATGTCGGCCCAGTCATCTTCTGACCGGGACAACATCGCCACCTTCGTTGTCACCGCGTTTCCACCACCGATGCCATCGATATTCAGCGGATGGCCAGAGCCGATCATGGCGATCAACACCTCGGCCAGAGTCCCCAAATCCTCGGGCAGGTCCGCCCGGTTTAGATACGGTCCGCGCGAGGTGCCCCCGCGCATGAACAGGAAGGGGATCGCCGTTTGTGTCATGTCAGTGGCCATGGCAGATCGGCATAGGATTGCAGCAACCCCGGTGGGAAGTCACGGTTCAGCGTCCATGCCATCGCACAGATGAAGGCGATTCCTGCCGCCGTATAGGCCGCCGCATAGCCCCAGCTTTTGCCAGCCCGGATACGGATGAACAGCAACAGGAATCCAGCGAGCGCGAGAATGAAGCCGACGAGGGCTGACGCGATGAGCAAGCTTGCGAACCATGCCAACGTGCCCCACAGCCCATGAACGTTGTCAGCGGCTTCTTCGGCCTCACGGTCTGCGAAGATGGGTGCGGTTTCGGATGACCGTATCATCTGCACGATCAACAATGCACAACCGACAAGGGCGACAGTGGCGACAAAGACGGGGAACACCCGATCCATGCGTGCAAAGTCGGGGATGACTGCAGAGTTCCAATAGGCCAGCGCAATATAGCCAGTGATCCCCAGCAGGAAAACCAGCGGCGCGCGTTTGTTCCCAGCCGCAACCGACCCTTCGGCTTGAATGTTCTTAGCCTGCCGCAGCCCAATGACGACCGACAATAGCGTGATCACGATCAACACGATCACGATGGGGCTAAAGACGTATTCGATGCCCTCTTCAAACCCGCGCCGGAAGCGCGATGCACCGATTTGGTAGGCTTGGTTCGTGTAGCGCTCGGCTGGGGCAGAGAGCACAAAGCCAATCAGGAACGCTGGCCGCGACCAGTCAAAGCGACGCATCAGGATGCCCAAGAGGCCGATGCCGAAAAGCGCCACAAGGTCCCAGATTTCTTGGCGGGATTGGAAGGCCGCGAAGGCGATAATCATAAACAGGAACGGGGCAAGCAGGGCAAAGCGGATCTCTGTCAGCTTCGCGATCCCTCCCGATGCCGCGATGCAGATCAGCGTGCCGACCACATTTGCGAGCGCCAGCAACCAGACGATTGCATAGGTGAAATCGAGGTTATTCTTGAGCATCGACGGCCCGACCTCAATCGAGCCAGAACCAAGCAGCGCCACGGCAGAGATGAAGATGGCCATGGACCCGGAGCCGGGGATGCCAAACAAGAGCGTCGGGACCAGCCCCCCGCCTTCCTTGGCGTTGTTGGAGCTTTCCGGCCCAATTACACCGCGCACATCGCCTGATCCGAACTGTGACTTATCTTTGGCCGTCTGGACAGTATGCCCATAGGCGATCCAGTCCACGACCGATCCGCCAAGACCAGGGATTACCCCAACCACAACACCGATCAGCGAACAGCGCATGGACAACCACTTGTTCGCCCACCAGTCCTTGACGCCCTCCGCCCAACCGCCGCCCAATGGCGCACGGTCAGAGATGGCTTTGTCACGACGAAGTAATGCGATGATTTCAGGGATGGCAAAGATGCCAAGGCCCACGATCACCAGTTTCAACCCATCCACCAGATAGGGCATGTCATAAGTCGACATGCGCAACGCGCCCGAACTGGCCCCTTCGCCGATAGTGCCGACAAGGATGCCAAGGCAGGCCGCGACCAAACCTTTGAGCGCGACGCGTCCGGCAAGAATACCAACCATCGACAGGCCGAAGATCGTGATCATCAACAGTTCGGGCGTCTGGAACAACAGCACGATGGGACGCGCGGCAAGGATGAAGACTGTGAGGAAGGCAGCGCCGACGAGGCCGCCAAAGAGAGATGAGGCGAAAGCGGCAGACAACGCCCGCGCGGCCATGCCTTTCTTGGCCATCGGGAAACCGTCCAGCACTGTGGCTTGGGACGCGGACGACCCGGGTATGCCCATCAAGACAGAGGCAAAGGTGTCCGAGGTCGGGACCACCGCGACCATGCCGATCATTAGGGCCAATCCAGTGACAGGTTCCATTCCGAACATGAAGGGCAGCAGAAGGGACAGACCGGCGATGCCGCCAAGCCCCGGAAAGACACCGATGCAAAGTCCCATCATCACGCCCAGAACAAGGAACCCCAGCACATGCGGCTGCAGGATCATCGCAAACGCGTCATTTAACGCAGGCAATGCCGTCGCAAAGACCTCCATAGCGGGTCCTTCATGTTATGAATTGAACGAAAAACCCCACCCATGGCGTGCATGGATGGGGTTGATTGTAGTTACTGAAGAACGACGCCGTAGCGTTCGCTGAGCCAGTTGATCACAAAGTCTTTGGCTTCCTGTGGCACGTCTGTGGCACTGGCCATCGCGGTCTTCGCCGCATCACCTGTCAGCTGTGGATAGACCCCAAGCCGGGCCGCACTGATTTCGGCGAAGTCATCGCGCTGCTGGATGGCAGCAAAGGCTTCGGTGAAGGTTGCGATGGCGTTGTCAGGTGCGCCTGCGGGCAGGAAGACCATTTTCTGCGCTGGGAAACCAGCGACGAAGAAGGCTTTCCATGCATCCCACTGCTCGCCGGAGGTTTCGCAGCCATCTGTTGCTTCACAGATTTCCTTAAAGGTCGGCATATCCGGGAATGTCGGGTCGCGCACGATGTTGCCATCCGCATCCAATGCCCCGAATGAGAACCACGGCACGGCCGTGCCTGCTTCCACCAGAGGTGTCACGCCAGAAAGGAACGAAGACGATGTCTGATAGTCGATGTTGGCTTCGCCACGCTCAAACATCAAACGGCCATCGCCACGGCCTTCAATGCCGAAAACAGGCTCTACCTGCAAACCCAGCATTTCCCATGCCAGCAATGGCACAAGGTCAAGACGTGTGGCACCCTGTGAGCCATAGATAAAGTCTTCGCCCGCAAGCGGTGACGCAGCACCACCATCACCCAATTGACCCGCTAGATCAGCAGGCAAATAGGCGACGCCGCCTGTGCCAGAGGCCAGTACGACGTTCCAGTCGCTATATTCATAGCGCACCCGTGGATCGCTTAGCAGATATGGGAACTGTGTGGACCCGGAAGAGCCAAAGATGGTTGTGCCGTCGTCATAGGTCATTTCCTGGAATGCGTTTGCGCCTTTGGTCGAGCCCGCACCGGGGTTGAAGGTCACAACCACTGTCGGATTGCCGGGCAGGGCTTCGGACAGCAATGGCGCATAAAAATTCGCCCATTTAGCCGATCCGCCGGTTTCAGAGAAAGGGATGATCCATTCGACAGTCTTGCCGGAGAGATCAATCTGGTGCCCGTCAGCCGCAGCTTGTGTAGCCACCAAAGCAGATGTCAGCGCCAAAGCGCCAAGCGTTTTCTTAAGCATATGTTTTCCTCCCAGAAGGACCTGCTTGGCCCTGAAATTAGAATCAGAAAGCCCGTTCAAGGCTTCTTGATGCGCAGACTGTGCAGTGCCATCCTTGCGTGAACCTTGCATCGGGCAATTTTTAGGGGGGCTGCCGTGCGTATCGTTGTCGTGGAAGACAATATCTCGGTCGCCAAAGGCATCCGCTACTACCTCCAGGATATGGGGCATGCTGTGGATGTCCTGCATGATGGGGCAGAGGCGGATGCATTCCTGCGGGGTGACGGGGCCGATCTGGTGGTGCTTGATATCAACCTTCCAGAAATGGACGGGTTGAACGTGTTGCGCGAAATGCGCGCCCGTGGCGACAACCGCCCTGTTCTGCTGCTGACCGCCCGCGCCGAGACCGAAGATAAGATCACCGGGCTGGACGCGGGGGCCGATGATTACCTGAGTAAACCCTTTGAGATGGCCGAGTTTGGCGCACGGATCCGGGCCCTGTCTCGCCGGGTTAGCGAACGTCCCGCGCAGACGGCGTCGCTTGGGGCTTTGCGCTTTGACCAAACCGCCCGGATGGTCGCGGGGCCGGATGGGCCTTTGGATATTCCGCGGCGCGAAGTGGCTTTGTTTGAACGGCTCTTACTTGCCGAAGGGCGCATTGTGTCCAAGCAAGTCTTGCTGGACAGTCTTTATGGCACCGGGGCGGATGTCGATGAACCGGTGGTCGAGGTCTATGTGTCGCGGCTGCGCAAACGGCTCCAGCCTTATGGCGTGCAGATCATCGTCAAACGCGGGCTGGGTTATCTGATGCAGGCCGCAGTATGAACAACAGCCTATCCCTGCGCGGGCGGCTGACCCTTGTGATCCTTGGGCCGTTGATCCTGATTTCAGCGATCATCGGGGCCTGGGCCTATTTTGACGCGCAGGAAACCGCAGCCGAACGGTTTGACCGCTCGCTTCTGTCGACCGCGCTCGCTATCTCACGTGATACAGCCGTTTCGGGTGGTGATGCGCTCAGCGAAGATACCCGCGATCTGCTGCGCGATACATCGGGCGGGGCGGTTTTCTATCACGTTTACGCACCTGACGGCGTCTTCGTGACGGGCTACGCCACACCACCTATTCCGCCGGATCAAGTGCCTCTTGACGCGACCCAGACCTACTATGATGCCGTCTACCAAGGTGCCACGGTACGCGCACTGCGCTTTGCGCAAAGCACTTCGATTGATGGGCTAACGGGCCTGTTCACCTTCACGGTCTGGCAGAACACCACCTTGCGTGACGGGTTTGTGCGTACGCGAACGGGGCCGGTATTTTTGATCATCGCTTCGATGATCGGAGCCCTTGCGGTTAGTGTCTGGTTCGGAGTGGGCCTCGGTCTCGCTCCATTGATTGATCTAGAGGATGCGATTGCCCGCCGGTCCGTCGCAGACCTGTCACCCATTAAGCGGCGTATTCCGCAAGAAGTCACAGGGATTGTCGGGCGGTTCAATGATTTGGTGGGTGAGTTATCAAGGACTTTGGAGGCCAAGAACGCATTCATATCAGATGCGGCACACCAGTTGCGCAACCCGATCGCGGGTGTGATGAGCTTGGCAGAATCTGTTTCGAACGCCAGATCACTGGAAGCCTCACAGGAACGCGCGCGCGATCTTCAACAGGCCGCCCATGAGGCCGGGCAATTGGCCAATAACTTACTGACCCTAGACCGAGCCCAAGCAACCGCGTCGTCCGAGCATTATCCTCCTTTCTCACCGCTTGATATTTTGTCCGACGTTGCCGGGAAATCAATCGCGCGTGCGCAAGATGCAGGTGTAGAGTTTCACACCGAATTGGACGTAGCACCGGTTCAGTTGCGCGGTGATCCAGTCATGTTTGAACAGGCTGTCCTGAACATTGTTAACAACGCGATGGTGCATGGGGGTTTAGAACTGAGCCGAATTGAACTGGTTTCCGTGAACGAAGAAAGTACCTTTAAAGTAATAGTGCGGGACGACGGCAGAGGGATCGATGACAAGGACTTTGGAAAGGCGCTTGGGAGATTTAGCCAAGTTGGTCCAAGTGCAGGGTCAGGGCTTGGACTCCCAATAGCCGCTGCGGTCGTTGGCTCAATTGGGGGTCAGATTGCACTTGAGAACGCTGGGGGAACTTTCAATGTCATATTGAGACTTCCTAAACTGGCTGAAAATGACCTCGAGTGAAGTCTGCCAACAATGCGATTTGAAATATCGCGCACTTTGGCGGTACCGAAAAGACCGCTTTCACACATGTGCGCAAATCTTTTACTCGCGCCACGCAAACAGGTCTTCAGGCGGTGCGCAGCGTCGTTGCTGCGGCAATCAATGCAGTCGTTGACCGGGCAGGTGCCAGAGTCCTGTTTGTCCGCCGAACCGACGTTGTCACTGCTGAACAGCCTTAAATCTCCGAGTGATGTGGTCAGATGACCGCTGTGAGCCCGGAGTCGCCAAAGCTGCGGAGTGCAACGAATGTCGGCTTTGCCGCAGCCAAACAGCAGACACGACTCAAGGGAGCCAGTGTCTGTTAGTGAGCAGAAATCGACCGTGGGCCTATCAACTTGGTTAGGTTTAGACTGGCCGCAATACGTATCGCTTACAATTTTAGGGAGTGGCAACAGTGACCTCAACACTTTGTAAATCCAACTGCCTTGCTGCCGCGCTGTGTTTGAGCGTCACCTCCGCGGTTGCCCAAGATGGTTTCGAAGCCATAAAGCCCGAAATCGCGCGCATCGCCGCCGAACAAGTGCGCATAGCCGCGGATGAATCTGTACGTTACCTAGATCGGCCCATTGAGACTGATGGTAATTGTAGGCGGATTGATTTGCGTGCGTATCAACAAGAATACACCTATTTTAGGAGCAACTTCGAAATAGGCATATTTGCGTGCGAACAAGCTTGGGCAGTGACCTATTGGAACTTGTGGCGCGCACTTGAACATGCACTGAATCAACCGGAACCGATCGTGTACGAAATGGCAGTAGGGCTGCAACTGGACTTGGCTGGGGCGGAATACCCCGACGAAAATGTTGTGACACTGGCAATAGCGAATGAGCTGATCACAAACCACAAAGCGGGTATGTCGCAAGCCGAGACGACAATGCAAGCCTTCATGCAATGCGTCGATTATACCAATGAATTTGCAAACTGGTCTTCGGAAACCTATCCTCCGATCCCGCCAGTGCGGCGAGAAGAGAATCGCGGTCAAATCGTTTGTGGCGAATAACGAACTTGACCGAAGGCGACATCAAGATCGTCCGTTTTGCCTTACCAAGCAGGCTGCGACTCGCCTTGCGCAAGCAGGAATGCTCGCAACCAGCGCAGCTAATGCCTGCTCTGAGTCCGTTGTGTATACTTCCTACGTTATAGCGGAAGTGTGAATTGCAACAATTCTAGACAAGTCACTGGTTTGAGATCTTCCTACCGCATACTACAGCGTTAAGGAAATTTTTGTCGAAAATCTGCAAATCTGGAGTACGCGTTGATGAGAGATCAATTCGGCACACAAGCCTACTTTGATGAGCGGGTCGCGAGCAAAATCGCGCACTGCAATAAGTATGACCGCAACTTTTTCATCAAACGCTATTTGGAAAGCGGCGCCAGTGACACTTCCCTTGTGATCATGCATCCGGTTGACCGTGTTATCGTTCCGCTTGTGCTAAAGTATGGGCGTGGCGATGATCTTAACGAAATCCACGATGAATTTTTTAAGGAGCTCATGCTGCGGTATGAATATCCTGTTGGACTCATGCGGGACGGGCATCCACAGAAATTCATAATCCCCACTGCAGACTTCCGCCATGATGCTCACAAATTGCATAGCGTGTACACCATGATGGCATTTTGCCTGTGTTTTATGGATGATTTCGAGCAGCCGAGCTTCATAGATTTCGTGACCTATCTTTGCACATCCGGTCTAGACCGGTTAGCTGATGTGGTTCGCGGCCATTTCGCAGCTATCTCGCCTGTGGCAACTGGAGGCGCCTGTCCGAAGTGCTTTGACCTTCTGACACAGGTTGTAGATGCGGCACCGGAACAAAGACCCGACTTGGTGCGCCAGCATCTGGAAAACTGGCCGACTTCAATGGCAAAGATGCGTTTCACGTCCATGGCTGGTAGCAACATTCGTGAAACTGCAGAAACAAAAGACGACTTGATCGCGGGGATGGATGATCATTACAAAGGTTTTTGGGCGTGGGAAGCAGCTCTGTGTGTTAAGTTTTTTGGCATTGATGATGCCATGTTCCGGGACAACCCATTCTATCCCGCAGATTTGGTTCACTTTCGGCCCCCTCTAAACCTGACACATCATATTGAACCAGCCGAGGCGACGGTACCTGTACCGCTTAAGCCTGAGCCGCCCGAAGGCCTAGTGGTGCATACCGACACACCGCCGGCCACCCCACTTAATCCAGACATGCTGTATATTCGCGATCAGCAGCATCACTACCTTTACCAAGCGTTTGTGCCGCAGAATGGCTCCGACGAAGCGACGCTCAATGTAAGTGAGAGCGTTGAAGGTAAAATTGAATTCAAGGTTTCGGTTATGCCAAACGGTGCAGATACCGATGCTTATCGCGAGAATTGGAATTTCTTGGCCAGTCGGGATGACTGGTTGCTTGGTGACAAGCTAGTTTGGAACATGAATGATATCATCGACAACAAGGGCACAGACGAAGTTTATCCGTTTATGCTTCAAAGCGATCTTAAGATCGATGTTGGCGTCGACGAACCCGCGTGGATCCATACGAGCAAACACAAAGAAGGGAAAGTGCCGCCACTTATTGTGGTGAGGTTCCTCAAATTCGCTGATGACCAGATGTTATTGATTGAATGCATTGTTCGAGACGAGGAGATATCCATCGCGGATGTTAAGGGGCATGTTAGTTACCTGGTCGACCGCTACATCGATGTTGTTTGAGCATTGGGAGCCGAACGCCAAATCGGAGCGCAGTTTCAGCAATTAAAATCAGCTTGAAACGATCTTCATGGCAAACGCGGCCGTAGCGAAAGTTCGGAAGGTTCCGCGTTGTGAGAGTTCTTGCGCCGTGCAGCGAAGGTCGGATCGTCCTAGACCGGCCGTTCGTGACCAGCGCAGCTAAGGTCGGGAGAGAGCCCGAACTGTAAGTCTGATTATTCTGCTGCGTGCGCACGCGGCGTGAAAATCGCTGCATGAGCGAAATATCTTATGCCGCAGTGCAGTGAAAGTAGCGACCATTGATGCAAAGCACAGCGTAGAAATCAATGGCAAGGAACTTGATGCGGACGAAGTTTGATTTCGCTGCGCTTGCTCCACTCGCTGCGATTGACGTTTCTCCCGTGCGGGAAACGCCCATGCGATGGGGCATATTCCAGAAGTTGTTTGGAATAGCGGTCGTTTGGGCTTTCCAGCGCCAAACCGCTGACGAAGTTACGATATTCCTAACCAATGCCCTCTGCCAGAAGATCAAAAACCACACGAATGCGTAGATTTGTCTTAAGCTCGCGGTGGGCCACTAGCCATGTCTCAATACTGATTGGCTCAAACTCTGAATAAGGGTTTTCGAGTTCTGGACAATGCTCGCTTATTTCGGTTGGGAGAAGGCCAATGCCAAAGCCCTGCCGGACAAGTTCAAGTGCTAGGGTGGCACTCGACGTCGAAAAATTAAAATTCGCCGTCGTTAGAGTCACACCACGTGACGCCATCAACCCAAGCCGTATTTCTGGTTGG
>CALILP010000074.1 GCA_938016515.1 uncultured Paracoccaceae bacterium | reverse complement strand
GGCGGGTGCCGGGCAGATGGACGCTGAGGTGTTCACGCTGGAGATGACCGGGGATCAGTCGCTGGTGACGTTCCGCACGGATCATAAGTCGTTGGTGGTGAAGATGCCGAAGGACTTTGAGGTTGATGCAGGTGCGCGGGTGGGCATTGCCTTTGATCCCGCTACGGCCTGCTATTTTGAGATGTCGAGCGGGCAGCGTCTGCGCGGCAGACCGCAAGGAGTGTCACCATGAAATCAGCACGCATGAACCGATTGTTTGGCACGTCCGGTCATTGCTTTGACGTGGCCATTGACCACGGCATGTTCAACGAGCGCAGCTTTCTGGGTGGCATCGAGGATATGCACAGCGCGATTGCGACCGTTGCCGCTGCTGCACCTGACGCGATCCAGCTACCGCCGGGGACCGCCCCGATCTTGCAGGCGATCCCGGGGAAGGATCGACCTGCATTGGTCCTGCGCACGGATATTGCGAATGTCTATGGCAACCCACTGCCCCGGACGTTGTTTTCCGAGGTGATTGCCGATCCGGTGGAGCAGGGTGTCGCGTTGGATGCCGCTTGTGTTGTCGTGAACCTGCTGATGCTGCCGGGCCAACCAGAGGTCCATCAGGCCTGTATCCAGAACATTAACCGGTTGAAACGCGCCTGCGATCTGACGGGCATGCCACTGATGGTGGAACCGCTGGTGATGCAGGACAATGCTAAGGCCGGTGGTTATATGGTGGATGGTGATATCGATAAGATTTTGCCGTTGGTCCGGCAGGCTGTCGAGTTGGGGGCCGATATTATCAAGGCCGATCCGTGTGACAATGTTGATGAATATCATCGGGTCATTGAGATATCTCAGAACATTCCGGTGCTCGTCCGGGGCGGCGGGAAGGTTTCTGACGAAGAGATTTTGACCCGCACAGAAGGCCTGATGAAACAGGGTGCCAAGGGCATCGTCTATGGCCGCAACGTGATCCATCATGCGAACCCGGCGGGGATGACACGGGCGTTGATGGCTGTGGTACATGACGGCGTTTCTGTGGCGGATGCTTTGGCGATGACCGCATGACCCGTGTGGTGAAGTTTGGCGTCATTGGCGCGGGATTGATGGGGCGAGAGTTCGCCTCCGCTGCTGCACGGTGGCTGCACCTGAACGACACGAAAGCGCGGCCAGAGATTGTGGCTGTGTGTGATTTGAACCCGGAGCTGACGGGCTGGTTTTCCGCGCATGTCCCGTCGGTCAAGCTGGTGACGGACGACTACAAGGCGTTGTTGGCGGACCCGGAGGTTGAGGCGGTTTACTGTGCCGTTCCTCACAACCTGCATGACCAGATGTATCCGGAGATTTTGACGGCGGGAAAGCATCTGTTCGGGGAAAAGCCGTTTGGGATTGATGCTGCAGCGAATGCCAAAATTCAGGCGACGATTGAGGCGCATCCTGAATTGGTGGTCCGGTGTTCGTCCGAGATGCCGTATTATCCGGGTGCGCAGAAGGTGATCAATCTGGCCCGCGCGGGCGACCTTGGCGAGATCATCGAGGTCGAGGCCGCGTTCCTGCACTCCTCTGACATGAACCCCGATAAGCCGATCAACTGGAAACGGATGGTGGATGTAAACGGGGCCTACGGCTGCATGGGCGATCTGGGGATGCATGTGCTGCACGTGCCGTTGCGGATGGGCTGGCGGCCGTCGCGGGTATCCGCCGCATTGGTCAATCGGTTTCGCAACCGGCCTGATGGGAAGGGTGGGACCGTGCCGTGTCAAACGTGGGATAATGCCACCATCACGGGGCATGTGGAGGATGCAGGGGGTGGCTTTCCGCTGGTGTTGAAAACCTGGCGGATTGCGCCGGGGCATTCCAACACATGGAGCATTCGTGTGCTGGGGACCCGGAAGAGTGCCTACTTTACGACGCAAAGCCCGCGCCAATGGCAATGGATGGATTATGACGGCGGCGCGCAGGTGTGGCAGGTCGAGGACCTTGGGTTTCAGACGCTGTTCCCTGCGATCACGGGTGGGATATTTGAGTTCGGTTTCGCCGATGCGATGCAACAGATGTGGGCCGCTTACTTGGATGAACTGGCGGGCGGCGACGCGAAAGGATTTGGCTGCGTGACCCCGCAAGAAGCCGCAGATCATCATGCGATTTTGACCGCTGCTTTGACAGCTGGCACCCGGAATACTGTCGAAGAGGTTGTCTATGGGTAGACTCGGATGACGGATCGGTCCGGCATCATTTGCGCGGGCAACTGGATCGTCGATCTGGTGCATGACATCGCGCATTGGCCGGATGAAAGTGACCTTGTGCGGATTGGCGCGCAGACCCGTGGGATCGGCGGTGGGGCCGCGAATGTAATCGCGGCGCTGGCGAAGTTCGAGGCGGGTTTGCCGCTTTGGCCGATGGGCGCTGTCGGGGACGACGACTATGGCGCGTTTATTCTGGACGAATGCCGGTCGCTTGGCCTGCCGGTGACGCAAATGGTTGTGAAGGCGCAGACGCCGACCGCCCATACCCATGTGATGTCTGTCGCCGGGCAAAGCCGCACGTTCTTTTATCAAGGTGGTGCGAATGATGTCCTGAGCGTTGGGGACTTTCCTGCGGGTACTTTTGCGCAGACGAATGCGCGGGTTTTTTATCTGGGGTATCTGACGCTGCTGGGGGAACTCGACCGGATTGAAGATGGGATGACAGAGGCTGCGCGGGTGTTGGAACGTGCCCAAAAAGCCGGATTGATCACGGCTGTTGATTTGGTCTCTGGCGTCCATCCCGACTTTGCACGGATCGTTGCGGCGGCGGCGCCCTTCATTGACTATCTGGTACTGAACGAGGTCGAAGCGGCGCGGGCGACCGGTGATGCCGTGACAGATCGCGAAAGCCTGTCGCGGATGGGGCGTGCATTGATACGTCAAGGTGTGTGCCATGCTGTGATCATTCATAGTGCGACCGCGGTGATTTGGGTCGCGGCAGATGGCACCGAGACCTTTGTGGAAATCGCACCGGTGCCAGCAGATGAAATCGCGAGCCATCTAGGGGCGGGCGATGCCTTTTGCGCAGGGTTACTTTACGCCATTCATGCCGGCTGGTCGCCGCAAGGGGCTTTGGATTTGGCGGCGGATGTTGCGGCGTCCTCTTTACGTGGGATGACGGCGTCATCGGCGATCCCGGCGCTTAGGGTTTTGCGGCCGGACTTGGCATAAGAAGGGGACCAATATGCGCGCAACACGTTTGTTTGAGGTCGGAGACATTCGCACTGTTGATGGTCCTCAGCCGGAACCGGGACCGGGCGATATTGTCGTGCAGGTCGAGGCCGCCGGGATTTGCGGGACCGATCGGCATTTGTTTAAAGGCGAGTTTCCTATGGTACCAGGGACCACGCTAGGTCATGAGTTTTCCGGGATCGTTGTTGATGCAGGTGCCTCTGATTTGGCGGTTGGCACGCGGGTGACTTGTGATCCGAATACGTGGTGCGGGGCCTGTGATCAGTGCCGGCGAGGGCGCGTGAACCTGTGTGTGAACAACGTGGCCACCGGAATTGGCCGGGACGGGGGCTTTGCCGAGTTCTGCGCCTTTCCCGCCCATAAGGCCCATGTGCTGCCTGCTGATCTGGACCCGCTTTTCGGTGCGTTTTGCGAGCCTTTGGCCTGTACGCTGCACGGCATGGATGTTGGAAATGCCCGGTCTGGTGAACGGGTCTTGATCATCGGCGGCGGCGTGATTGGGCTGTTGGCGGTGCAGTTGGC
>CALILP010000073.1 GCA_938016515.1 uncultured Paracoccaceae bacterium | reverse complement strand
GTGGCGCGGTTGACGGGGCTCGAACCCGCGACCCCCGGCGTGACAGGCCGGTACTCTAACCAGCTGAGCTACAACCGCGCGCTTCACACGACCTGCGTCATGTCCGGCGCTTTTATGCCTGCCGTTTGAGGGCGTCAAGCCGCCAATGGGGGACTTACCGCTCCGGCAGCGGAATGAACTCATCCTCATCGCCGGGTGGCAGCTTGAAACGACCGTGGGCCCAGTCACCGGCGCGCCATGCCTCTTTTGCGGCATCAATCCGGTCCCGGCTAGAGGCCACAAAGTTCCACCAGATGTACCGGCTACCCTCTAACGTAGCACCACCTAGCAAGATCAACCGGGCCCCTTGCGGCCCTGCCGTCAGGCTGATCCGATCACCGGGACGAAAGATCATCATTTGACCCGCATCAAAGGACTGCCCCGCCACAATGACCTGACCTTGCAGGACATAAGCGCCGCGATCTTCGTGGTTGTCCGGCATTGGGATTTTGGCCCCCGATTCCAGCACAGCATCCAGATAGAAGGTCTCGGAGGCTGTCGCAACAGGGGCTGTTTCGCCATAGGCGTCGCCCAGTATCAACCGCACGGATTTGCCCTTTCCGTCCAGCACCGGCAAATCTTCCTTCGGGGCATGCACGAAAGCAGCATCCCGATCTTCGTGCTCCTTTGGCAAAGCCATCCATGTCTGTATCCCAAACAGGCTGTGGGGTGTGTTGATATAGTCCCCGTCTGCACGCTCGGAGTGGGTGATTCCGTGGCCTGCCGTCATCAGGTTCACAGCCCCCCGAGAAATCCATTGATCCGTGCCAAGGCTATCGCGGTGATGGATTTTGCCTTGCAGCAAATAAGTGACCGTCGCCAACCCAATATGCGGGTGTGGCCGGACATCGATGCCTTTGCCAATTAGAAACTCTGCCGGCCCCATTTGGTCAAAGAAGATGAATGGCCCGACCATCTGCCGCTTCGGGGCAGGCAAAGCGCGGCGGACCTCAAAGCCGCCAATATCGCGGGCACGCGGCACAATAACCGTCTCAATCGCGTCAACGGCGTCGCCTTTCGGGCAATCGGGGTCAAGTGCGGGGTTCCAGCTCATGACGTATCCTCCTGTTTCGATGCCGTCGACTGTATCACCGCAGGTAGAATGCACCATTAATCAAGAGTTTTAAGATCATGTGCATGGGCGCACGGGACGCAATGCAGCAAAGCCAAAAGCGGAAAAACCAGAGCGCAACGATAGGAGGTTTGGTGGGTGATGAGAGGCTCGAACTCCCGACATCTTCCGTGTAAAGGAAGCGCTCTACCAACTGAGCTAATCACCCGATGTCGCGTCGTTTAGGACATCCCCGAAGACGATGCAAGCCTACTCTAGCAGGTTTTGCACCCCATCTTTGACATGATAGACACACCCCTGCCCGCCGCGCACCGCCGGGACAGCAATTGCGCCCTGCCCAGCCACGACAGAGCGGATCATCCGACTGGTGATTCCATGCGTCACCAGTACTGATGGACCGGGTAAATCCGACAGGAAATCACGGACCCGAGCCTCTAGGCGCTCCCAACCTTCGCCGTTGGGGGCCATCTCGTATTGGGACATGTAGGGGTCAGTCCCGCCCGGCTTGGGCAATTCATCCCGCAAACGACCCGACCAATCGCCAACCCCAATCTCGCGCAACCGATCATCGGTGCGGATCATTGGGGCAAGCGGGGCCACAGCGATGGCTGCAGTCTGGACCGCACGGCCCTGTGGGCTGCACAAAAAATGGAAACCATCCAACGGCAGCGATCGCAGAATCTCGCCCTGCCGGGCTGCGTCCATCTCGCCTTTCGGCGTCAAAGGAGAATTTAGCTCGCCTTGCATCCGGTTTTCAGCGTTCCAGACGGTCTCGCCGTGGCGCAGAACGTACAGCTCAGGATAAGTCAGCATCAGCAGTCACTTTTGGAAACAATCTATCGTATCGCAGCCATATCGGGTCCAAATTGAAAAGAAAACAACACAATGGATTGTGTGTTTGGATCAATCTTTCACAACATATTACACAAACCTTGATCCGGCTCTTTGCCACAATTCGACCACTGAGGGAGTAACTTCAAACCAATCAAGGCTTTGTTAAGGCACGCCATAAACTCCACAATTTACCAAAGCCATACAAAGCTGGCCAAACCTAAGTGGCGCACATCACGCACGACCAAGCAGGCCACATTTCAGACAAGATTGAACCATGATTGGGCCTTCAAAAAATCACATTGTTTTTATGGCAAAATTTGACCAATTCTGCGAGGATATCGGCAGTCGCAGAGATGCGTATTTGCGATGTGTTGTTTACGATTGTATTTGTCAGGGACGACTTCAATGACGTTCGAATTGCACCGCCCTCAAGAACAAGTGCCCAAGGATTGGGACCCGGGACTGCGCCAAAAAGTCCTTGAACTGGTATCTGATCCTACATCTGGTATCGTTTCCTTCCCGGCGCGGCGCGCGCCTAAGACGCGCCACCGGACGAAAAGCCCAACGCAAATGGCGATGATCCCGTCCCCGCATGATCCGCGCCAAGCAACAGGCTTGCGGCTGGTGACACGACGCAAAAGCCGCAAGGGCGAAGCAGCTTTAGCATTCAGCAAGACGATTTTCGGATCAATTGCCATTGGCCTGATCATCGGCGGGGTGATGGTACAAGATCGATTGCGTGCCCTGACCCTTCCGGCAGCGACGGCAACTCAAGTCGCAATAGTTTCCCCGGACGCCGCCGAAGACCCCACAAAAACTGCAATGGCATCGCCTGTCTTGTTGCCGGGTCCTTTGGTCGCCCCTTAAGGGCCGCCGGGTCAGTCGCTGTTCGGCGTCCTGACTTTGACGGTCAAGGCGGCCGCACCTTTCCCGACTGGCTTTGACTTTACCACTTTGACTTTGCCCAATGGCGGAATTTGCACGTCATGCCCAGCCGCAAGATGATCGACAAAGGTGGCGAGGAATGCCTCGATCACCATTTTCGCGTCTGACCGCTTCACCCCTGTCGTTTCAACGACTTGGTCTAAGAAAGCGCCCTTCTTAATCGGGGCTGCAGCATCCTCGGCCGCTTCCACCGACGTGGCATCTTCAGACGCCGCCCCGGCGACAGCCTTTGCCTTCGGAACCGAGACCACAACCTTTTTGGGATCAGGTGCAGCGGCAGCTAACTTGGGCTTTGCTGGCGCTTTTTTGGCCTTCAGCTGCACGGCTTTATCTTCGTCAGATGACTTTTGGGACATCAGAGCCTCTCTTTCCTGCCGACAGCATAGGCCAGCCTTGTTTGGTGACAATGGCAAAGAAAAACGGGCGCGGCCAAAGCCACGCCCGTCTCCAATTTTGCCACATGTTGCGGGTTAGTGCGCGATAGCACCCGATGCATCGCCACCAGTCGCCAGCGCTTTTGCAGCAGCGGCAGCTTCTTCAGCCTCTGCATCCCACTCGATCGCTTCTGGTTTGCGCACCAGCGCATGTTCCAGCACCTCCGAGACGTGTTTGACAGGGATGATATTCAGCCCCTCCTTCACGTTGTCCGGAATTTCCGGCAGGTCCTTGGCGTTTTCTTCAGGGATCAGAACGGTTTTGATGCCGCCACGCAGTGCCGCCAACAGCTTTTCCTTCAAGCCGCCGATTGGCATCGCATTGCCGCGCAAAGACACTTCGCCCGTCATCGCGATATCACGGCGCACCGGAATGTCCGTCAGGACCGACACGATAGATGTCACCATTGCCAGACCAGCCGACGGCCCATCTTTTGGCGTCGCCCCGTCGGGAACGTGTACGTGGATATCGATCTTGTCGAACTTCGGTGGCTTCACCCCAATCTGCGGACTGATGGAGCGCACATAGGACGAGGCCGCGTCGATGGATTCCTTCATCACATCGCCCAACTTGCCCGTTGTCTTCATGCGCCCTTTGCCCGGCAGGTTCAGCGCCTCAATCGACAACAGCTCCCCACCAACAGACGTCCAGGCCAGGCCGGTCACAACACCCACCTGATCCTCGGTTTCAGCCAGACCATAGCGATGCTTTGGCACGCCAAGGTAATCGTCAAGGTTTTCCGCAGTCACCGCAACGGTTTCCGCGTCTTTCTTCACAATCTTGGTGACAGCCTTACGGGCAATCTTCGCCAACTCACGCTCAAGGTTCCGCACGCCTGCCTCGCGGGTATAACGGCGGATCATCTCAGTCAGGGCATCGTCCCCAATCTGGAATTCTTTATCCTTCAGCCCGTGGTTCTTGAGAACTTTTGGCAGCAAGTGTTGGCGCGCGATCTCACGCTTTTCATCCTCGGTGTAGCCGGACAGCGAAATAATCTCCATCCGGTCCAAGAGTGGCCCCGGCATGTTGTATGAGTTCGCTGTGGTCAGAAACATCACGTTTGAAAGGTCATATTCGACCTCCATGTAGTGATCCACGAAAGTAGAGTTCTGTTCCGGATCCAGCACCTCAAGCATCGCCGACGCGGGGTCGCCCCGGAAATCCTGACCCATCTTGTCGATTTCATCGAGCAGGATCAGAGGGTTCGTCGTCTTCGCTTTCTTCAGCGCCTGAATGATTTTACCGGGCATCGAGCCAATATAGGTGCGGCGGTGACCACGGATCTCGGACTCATCACGCACGCCCCCGAGGGAAATACGGATAAACTCGCGTCCTGTCGCCTTCGCAACCGACTTACCCAGCGAGGTCTTACCCACACCCGGCGGACCAACAAGGCACATGATCGGGCCTTTCAGCTTCTTCGAGCGTTGCTGCACGGCCAGATACTCGACAATCCGTTCCTTGACCTTTTCAAGGCCAAAGTGGTCATTATCCAGCACCTTCTGCGCATTGCCCAAGTCTTTCTTGGTGCGTGATTTCACACCCCATGGCACACCCAACACCCAGTCAAGGTAGTTGCGTACAACCGTGGCTTCTGCGGACATCGGGGACATGTTCTTGAGCTTCTTGAGCTCAGCATCGACCTTTTCGCGGGCTTCCTTAGACAGCTTGGTGTCTGCGATTTTGCCTTCCAGTTCGGCCACTTCGTTCTGGCCCTCTTCGCCGTCACCAAGTTCTTTCTGGATCGCTTTCATCTGTTCGTTCAGATAATACTCGCGCTGTGTCCGCTCCATCTGGGACTTCACGCGGGTCTTGATCTTCTTCTCGACGTTGAGAACAGACATTTCGCCCTGCATCAGGCCAAAGACCTTTTCCAGACGTTCGGACACCGAAAGGGTCTCCAAAAGCTCCTGCTTCTGGGCCACTTCAATGCCAAGGTGTCCAGCAACCAAATCAGCCAGCTTTGCAGGCTCTGTGGTTTCACCGACAGCGGCCATGGCCTCTTCGGGGATATTTTTCTTCACCTTCGCGTAGCGCTCAAACTCGGCAGCGACAGAGCGCACCAAAGCTTCGGTCTCTTCCTCGTTGCCGGGCATCTCGGTCAGATACTCTGCAGAGGCTTCAAAGAAATCTGGATTATCAAGGAAGCCGGTGATGCGCACACGGCCACGCCCTTCGACCAGCACCTTTACGGTGCCATCGGGCAACTTCAGCAGTTGCAGCACATTGGCCAAAACCCCTGCTTTATAAATCCCGTCCTGTGCGGGATCGTCTTCGCCGGGGTCGATCTGGCTGGACAGCAGAATCTGCTTGTCGTCCTGCATGACCTCTTCAAGGGCGCGAACAGATTTGTCGCGGCCCACGAACAGCGGAACAATCATGTGCGGAAACACAACGATGTCGCGCAACGGCAGTACGGGGTAAGATGAACTCAACGGTTCTTGCATTTTTTTTCCTTACATTGGCGGCAAACAGCCCGACCCCGCTTCTGCGGCAGCGCAGCCTGTTTCCTGTCTGGTCTCTACATTTGGTGCGGGTGACCCCACCTTTCAACCAGAACACCTTCTCGATTGCGCGCAGTGTGACGCTTAGCGGTTCACACCGCAAGCTTTCTATCTCGAAAATAGCATAGATTTTCTTAAGGTTTCATGCATTTCGCCAACACCAAAAAGCTACCGTCACGTCATCGCGATCCGTGACCAAAATCCTGCATTGTTCTACAAATCGCCACAAATGTGCCCCGGTCCAGTCAAATGTTAAGACAAAGTTAGCGACTGCGGGGTTAGTCGACACAACCTTGAATTGAAATTGATTGGGATTCACGCGCATGCTCTATACGGTGATGCGGCAACGTCGACGCTTTGCGTTTGCTTTGTTAATAACGCAGATCGCGCTGTACAATGTCTGGACCCAGACAGCGATCTTCGCCGTCATGATCTTGGGTATTTTTGCAGGCATGATTCTGGTCGCGGCATCCGGCCACCCCCTGCGGCGCTTGATCGAGTGTGGGGCGATTGGTGTGCTGGCATCGGCCCGCGTTCCCGATCCGACAATGATGGCAGCCACGTTCGGCGCTACAACTTTGATCGCCTACGTCCTGTTATATTCGTCTATCCTCGATCATGTGCCGTTTCGTATTGGGATGCGCAGTCGCAAGACCTTTCAGGCCCCAACAGACCAGCGCACGACATGGTCCAAGCTGATCCCAGGTCAGGGACATCCGGCAGCCTATTGGACCGGCACAATGATGGCCGCCCGCGTGGATGTCGACGACGAAGACACGCTATATATCACCTTCCAGAACGGCACAGCGCCAGTCGAGGACATCACTGTCACTTACCTGCACAAGCAACCGCATGACACGGTCACCTATCTGGTCGAGAAAGACACGCTTTTGGCAGGCGAAGAAATCATCATGACTTACGCCTTGTCGGCAATAGACGACCAATCGACAGCGATCGCATCTGACATGCGGGTCAGCGGCCTGCCGATCCGCCACGCGGTTGAACGCTTCTTTGACGATGTGTTGGGTGACGAATTGGACAGTTTCGCGACCATGACCGGCTGCAAGCGGACGTGGCATTTGCGCGACGTTGCGCGCACGGCTTTGACCTCTGACCTTGGCCGAAGCGATGTGGCCCTCGCCATTGCACCGCAAACAAGCGTTGCTGAACAACAAGCCCGACAGGAACGATTGTCCGCCTGAAGGGCATCGAAACGTCACTGCTGGCGATGTTCAAAGCGGGTCGATATCGCCCTGCGCGCGGCGAGCATGAAAATCCGCCTCCCAAGCGTCAAAGCGCTGCTGCGCAATTGCATCTCGCATGCCCTGCATGATCTCTTGAAAGTAGTGCAGGTTGTGCCAGGTCAGCAGCATCCCCGAGATCATCTCTTGCGCGCGAAAGACGTGATGCAGATAGGCGCGAGAGTAGTTGGAACAGGCGGGGCAGCGACATGCCTCATCCAAAGGGCGCGGGTCGTCTGCGTGCCGGGCGTTCTTGATGTTCACAACGCCATGTCGCGTAAACACCTGACCGGTCCGACCAGAGCGTGACGGCAAGACGCAATCCATCATATCGATCCCGCGCTTCACAGCACCGACAATGTCGTCCGGCTTCCCAACCCCCATCAGGTAGCGAGGCTTGTCGACAGGCAGTTGATCGGGGGCAAAATCGAGACAGCCAAACATGGCCTCCTGCCCCTCACCAACAGCCAAACCACCCACGGCATACCCGTCAAACCCGATGTCGGTCAGGGCTTTGGCGCTTTCGCCACGCAAGTCTTCTTCCAGCCCACCCTGCTGAATCCCAAACAAGGCGTGACCCGGCCTCTCGCCAAATGCCTCTTTCGATCGGGCAGCCCACCGCATCGACAATTGCATGCTTTCATCCAGCCGCTTGCGATCTGCAGGCAAGGCAGGGCATTCGTCAAAACACAGGACGATATCAGAGCCCAAAAGCTTCTGAATTTCCATCGACCGCTCTGGGGACAAATGATGCTTGGACCCATCGATATGGGACCGAAACGTCACCCCGTCCTCGGTCATCTTGCGCAAGTCAGCAAGCGACATCACCTGAAACCCGCCGCTGTCGGTCAGGATCGGTTTATCCCAATTCATAAATTTGTGCAGGCCACCCAAGCGATCGATCCGCTCGGCGGTTGGACGCAGCATCAGGTGATAGGTATTGCCCAGCAGGATATCCGCGCCGGTGGCAGCAACGCTTTCGGGCATCATTGCCTTGACCGTAGCAGCGGTGCCCACAGGCATGAATGCCGGCGTACGAATATCACCACGCGGTGTGTGAATGACACCTGTGCGGGCGCGCCCATCTGTGTGGGCCAGATCAAACGAAAAACGGTCAGTCATGCGGGGCCGTATGAGGCAAATCATCGGAAATGAGAAGCCCAAGGGTGCAGTCGTCAAACATCGTCCAGTTTGTCGGCAAAGTGGTCCCGCAATCCAGATAAAAAACCCTCGTTCTAGACTTTCTTGACCCCCTAAGGTTTGATCGATGTCAGACCCCCCATAGGCAAACCAATGCTGTCGAACCGACCCTTCATGACGGCAACCTCCGTCTTTGCGGCCTATATGTTGGCCAACACGGTACTCTCGTTTGCTTTGCCACTGCTGGCATTCGATATCAGCCAATCAGGGGCAGGTCTGGCCTTGATCAAAGGGGCTGGATTCATCCCGAACGTCCTGTTTGCGATCGTCATCGGCGTTATCAACGACCGTTTGCGCAAAGCCTTTGGATTTCGGCTTTATACGGGACTGTTGACGCTGTCTTGTGCGGCTCTTTGGGGGCTGTTGGTCTCGGATCAGGTTTCGATCCCGGCCCTCGTCGTTCTTATGATTGTTCTGAACGGGGTCGGTTACGCGCTGGGAAATCTGCAGATGACATTGATCCGGCTGGTCGTGGACCCCGAAAAACTGTCAGAAGCCACGTCTTTTCAAAGTGCTGTCAATGCAACGATCACAACTGTCGGACCAGCCATCGGGGGCTTCACGCTGCTTTGGCTGGGGTACACCGGGCTGGTCATGGCGGTCACACTGTTGTTTGCGCTTACATTTCTGGCGACATTTACAATCAACCCGGCGGAAACGTTGCCACCCAGACAACCGTTCTGGCCGTCTTTGGTGGAAGGTTGGCAGGTCTTCCGCGCCAACCGAGAGCTGATGATGATGACTGTGGTCATCGTGCTGACCAATGCAGCGGAAGGCGCCTTTGGGGTGGGCTTGATCCTGAAGATCAAGACTGACCTGCTGGCCAGCGACGCAGCCCTGGGCATTGTACTTGCGGCGGCTGGCGGAGGATCAGTAATCGCGGCCAGCTTTGCGCCCAAGATCAGGCGCAAGCTTGGATATCGCTGTGCCTTCTTTTGGCCGATCTGGATGCTAGGGGCAGTTTATGTAGCCATCGCCTTTGCACCAACCCTGCCCCTTCTATTCATCCTCAGCTTTTTTGAGGGCGCGCTGTCGCTGTTCTTTGCTATCGGAGTCTGGACCTACCGACAAGAAACCACCCAGGCCATGCATATGGGTCGGGTGGCTGGTATCACGGGGGCGATCTTTAAGGTCGGGATGCCGCCGGTGATCATTCTGGCGGGGTTGCTGTCAGACGTACAGGCGATCACAAGCGTCTTTCTTATGGCGGTCGGGATCAACGCCGTTGCAGGTCTTTTTCTGGCGACCATCGGCGGCTGGGGCTGGCCAGGACCAGCAAAAACGAAATGACAAAACAAAGGCCGCCCCAAACTGAAGCCCAGGACGGCCTGAGCACGCAAAACGTCTTACTCGGAAACTGCCCAGGTTCCAGAAAACGAGCCGGACTCGCTGCCCGAAATGCTGCCAGATGTACTGCCTGCAATACCCGTCGCCTCGTCGTAGGTCACGATTGGAATATCCGGCAGTTGCGGGAATGGCGGCGGCAGAACATTACCGGGATTAGGAATGAATGTAGTTCTGCGTGTGTCCTGCGTCCGGCCACTCATTGTACCAGAAACGTTCAACGCGCCGCGTTCACCGTCGCCCACGACACCACTCAGTTGACCGGACAACGTGCTGGTCATCCGTTTAGTTCCATCATCAAGGTCACCGTTGATCGTCAATTGGCCACCCAAAAGTTCAACAGGTGTGTTCCCATCCAAAGTATGAACATTGGACACGGTGCCAGTCACCGAATCCCCGGCCCCCAACAGTTGCGCTGTCAGACGCACCTCACCAATCAAACCGTCTACGGTATCGTCGCCGCTGATATTCAACCCGGTGACCATCTCGCCAGTGTATGTGGCGGTGCCGATGGGCAGGAAGCTAATTGTTGGTGTGTCGCGACGACTATTCACACCAGCAATGAAGCTTTCGGCGGCAAGCACATCACCGCTGTCGATACTCGGTGGCGTTGGTTCGTCCAGCACCGGGCCATCTTCTCCGCCGCCGCCTCCACCGCCACACGCGGACAGCGCAGTAAAAGCGGCCAAAAGTGAAATAGATTTGGTAAAATGTGTCATATGGTCATCCTTTCGATGTTTCCTTGGACAACCAATAAACCGATGAACCCATCCCATGGGCGTCGTCGTTTTTGATGCGATGCGTCAGGGCAAAACGCGTCCGTCTGCGGCGATTTTGCTGATGTCCTTGGCCGAATGGTCTTCGGCCAAATCCCATACCGATTTACCACCGGGCCGCCCCCTTTACGGCCCTGCACCCAATCCCTATATCTATGGTCAGGATTAGCAGGATAGGCCCCAATGACTGACACCAGCACACCCATGGAAGGCACACCCATGATCGCGCCTTCAACCACGGATCATCCGCTGTATGACAACATCGTGGATGCGTGCAAATCGGTCTATGATCCGGAAATCCCGGTCAATATCTATGACCTCGGCCTCATCTACACGATTGATATTAAAGAAGATAACGCGGTCAACGTGATCATGACCCTGACAGCCCCCGGCTGTCCGGTCGCAGGTGAAATGCCGGGCTGGGTGGCTGATGCCATCGAACCCCTGCCCGGTGTAAAACATGTCGACGTGGAAATGACATTCGAGCCGCAGTGGGGCATGGACATGATGTCCGACGAAGCGCGGCTCGAACTTGGGTTTATGTAGGGTCGATCCTAATTCTTCAGGGCAAAACCGCTGATCGCAACCGCG
>CALILP010000072.1 GCA_938016515.1 uncultured Paracoccaceae bacterium | reverse complement strand
GCGGTGTCAGATTGCAAACTGCGTGTTTTTCATACTTCTGCCGTATCATGCTGGCAGGAGGCGTGAATGTCGTTTGATCCGATCATAGCTGCCATTCGTTTTGGCATGGGGCTGGCCCCCCGTCATGCGCTGCCCGGTGGTGTGGATGATCTGCTGGGTGACGTTTCTGGCCCCGATGCGATGGCTGATGCCCATGTGATCCCGTCATTTGAGGCCGCGACCCCGTCACCGCGCGACTACCGCGTGGCGTTCAAGCTGCGACAGGATGCGCAAGGCGAGGCTGGGTTTGCCGCTGCTGATGCGCGGATCGGGCAGTTGCGTCAGCAGGCCCGGCTGGCGCAAATGGACCATGGGCGCACTGTTTTCGCGCGACTGGTTGATGCCCCGATCGGGTTTCGTGAACGGCTTGTCACCTTCTGGGCCGATCATTTTACCGTCAAATCGCGCAACGGTCAGACCCGCCATCTGGTGACACCCTACATCGAAGACGCGATCCGGCCCCATGTGGGTGGCCGCTTTGTGGATATGCTGATCGCGGCCGAGTCGCATCCGATGATGTTGCTGTACCTGCAGCAGGCCGAATCGATTGGCCCGACCTCTGTTGTGGGGCTGAAACGGGGCCGGGGTTTGAACGAAAACCTCGCGCGGGAGTTGTTGGAGCTGCACACGCTGGGTGTCGATGGTGGTTATGCCCAAGCTGACGTCCGGCAGATGGCAGAGCTGTTGTCAGGGCTGACGTATTCCCCGGAAGATGGCATGCATTATGACGCCCGCCGGGCAGAGCCGGGTGGCGAAACGGTGTTGGGTGTGAATTATGGGGCCGAAGCCTCGCCTGCCGTGATCCAGCGGGCCTTGGCCGATCTTGCCGCACACCCGGCGACAGCGACCCATCTGGCACATAAACTGGCGCGGCATTTCGTGGCGGATGATCCGGATCCCGCGTTAGTGGCTGCGATCGCAACGGCCTACACTGAAACCGATGGCGATCTTATGGCGTGCTATGCGGCTTTGCTGGGGCATCCGGCGGCATGGCATGCGGCCCCGCAAAAGGTCCGGCCCCCGGTGGATTTCATTGCGGGTGCGTGTCGGGCGCTGGGGGTGTCTGGTGCTGATTTTCGCGGGATCACAGAGAAACAGGCACAGAAATGGTTGCAAAACCCGTTGCGTGTGATGGGACAGCCCTGGCAGGATCCGCCGGGGCCGGATGGATGGCCCGACCGGGTCAATGATTGGATCATCCCACAAACGATGGCGGGTCGGATCACATGGGCGTTGCAAGTGCCGCGTGTGATCCGTGATCCGCTGCCTGATCCGCGCGACGTCGTGCGCCACGCGTTGGGACCGGAGGCTGACCCGGCGGTTGTCTTTGCAGCGGGTGCTGCCGAAACACGCCGCGACGGGATCGGTCTGATCTTTGCCTCAGCCGCCTTTAACCGGAGATAGCGAATGGATCGACGCCAGTTTATCACGCGGATCGGGGCGCTGGGCTGTACGGCGGCGGCCAGCCCCCTGGTGACGCCCGTGGCTTTCGCCGCAGGGCCCTGGGACACGCGGCTGGTCGTGATCATCCTGCGCGGCGCGATGGATGGGCTGGATGTGGCGCGCCCGGTGGGTGATGCGCATTTCGCGGGGCTGCGCCCCACTTTGACCAGTGGGGAGGCCCCCTTTGCCACCGATTTTTTCCAGTTTCATCCCGCACTTGCCCCGCTTGCCCCCCTGTGGCGGGCCGGGGACTTTGGGGCGGTGCATGCGGTCTCGACGCCATATCGCGATGCACGCAGCCACTTTGATGGGCAGGATATTCTAGAGGCTGGATCCGACGACGCCATGACGGGGAGCCGGGACGGCTGGTTGAACCGGATGTTGCAGGCAGTGCCCGGTGTCACCGCCGAGACGGCCTATGCCATCGGACAGGAACAGATGTTGATCCTGCAAGGGCAGGCCGCGATGTCGCGCTGGTCGCCAAATGCGCGCCTCAGCCTGTCACCACAGGCGCGCCGCTTGCTTGATGTGGTCATGCACGACGACCCGCTGTTCCGCGAAGTGACCGCGCAAGCCGCTGTGATCACTGACCAATTGCGCCTTGAAGCGGATGACATCGCCGCTGTCACCGATAACATGGCCAGCAATGACATGATGGCAGCAGTCACTGGCGGGGCCCATGCCAGACTGGCTGAATTTGCCGTCACGCGCCTGCTGGGCGAAAGTCGGATCGCAAGCTTTTCGCTGAACGGCTGGGACACTCACCAAAATCAGGCGGGTCAACTGCCCCGCGTTCTGGGACAATTGACTGACACGATTTTGACCCTGCGCGCGGGTCTTGGCCCGGTGTGGGACAAAACCGCGGTGCTGTGCATGACCGAATTTGGCCGCACCGCCCGCGAAAACGGCACGAAAGGCACCGATCACGGCACCGGTGGCGCGTTGCTGTATGCCGGGGGCGCCTTGCGCGGTGGTCAGGTGATGGGCGATTGGCCGGGGCTGGCAGAGTCTGATCTGTACGACCGGCGCGATCTGATGCCCGTGGGCGATGTGCGGGCTGTGGCCGGCCATGTGATGCAAGGGCTGCTGGGGCTGAATCGGGATGTGATCGAAGGGGCCGTGTTTCCGGGGCTTGCAATGGCGGGTGGCCCGCGCATCGTGTTGTAGTTTCGGGCTTGCTGTCGGGGGCGTTTTCGGATGGTGTCGCGGTCAATACGATTGCGGCGCGCGCGAAAGGGAGCAGATGGATCGTCCTTTAGGCCCTGATGTCCCCGGATGGAAGGCTGCGGCCTTGCCAAATAAACTGGCTTTGACAGGTGACTGGGCCGCTTTGCAGCGCTTGGATGCAGCCCGCGACAGCGCGGGACTTTGGACGCAATTTGCGGGGCATGATTGGGTGTGGGATTACCTCAGCATGGTGGCGCCCCAATCCATCGACGATTTTGCAGCGATCATGGCCGCAAACGCAGGCAGAGATGCGCAGCCGTGCTATCTGATTTCGGACCTGGCGGGCCATCCAATGGGCTATGCGTGCTATTGGACTGTCGTTCCAGAGCATGGGTGTATCGAGATTGGCAATGTGAACCTATCGCCTGCCTTGCAACAGACGCCTGTCGCCACCGAGGCGTTTTTTCTGATGATCGATTTGGCCTTTGGCAACGGGTATCGCCGGGTCGAATGGAAGTGCAATGCGCTGAACGGGCCGTCGCGCCGCGCGGCCCGGCGGTTGGGATTTTCCTATGAAGGCGTGTTTCGCAACCACATGGTGTTGTTGGGTAAATCGCGGGACACAGCGTGGTTCGGGATGACTGATGATGATTGGATCACGCTGCGACCTGCCTTTCAGGTGTGGTTGCGCCCGGATAATTTTGACGCCGCAGGCAGACAACGCACATCCTTGCGGACATTGACGGGGCCATTGCTGCAAGCGGCCGATCCGACCCTAGGCGACTGATTTAGCGAATGCTGGCTTCCGACAGGCGCAGTTGCACAAGGGCTGCAAGGCTGGCGATGGTGGGTTTCAAAGGATCGCCCGCGGCCCGGCGCTTGGCCAGCAGATCGACTGCTTTGCCCAGATCAGCGTCTGCCGCACTGCGCGCCACACCCCCCAGAAATTGCGTGATATAGTCGATCGACGCCGTTTCCTGACCGCCATCAAGCACAGAAGCGATATGGCTAAGGTCATCGTGGTAGGCGATCATATCAGGTTCGACCATTTCGTCCCTCACAAGGCGCGGGCCGGGTGGTTGTCTGTCGCGGGGCAGATGCAAAAGGATCGCGTCCTGAAACTGCGCCAATGACGCGACCGGCTTTTCAAGGAAACCATCCGCCCCCGCCGCAATTGCAGCATCCCGTTTGCCGTCGTCGCCGCTGGTGCCGATGATGACATCCACCCGAGGTGTGCTGGTCGCAAGCTGTTCGATCAGGGTCAGGCCCGACCCATCCGGCAGGCCAAGATCAACGATGATCACGCCGGGCCTGTAAACCTTAAGATGACGGTCTGCATGCGCCAGACTGTCGGCGCGGCGAATGCGCGCGCCGGATCGCAGGCACAGCAGGCGCACAGCCTCTGACGCAAAGCGGCTGTCTTCGACGACAAGGGCTGTCAGGCCCAATAAAGGTC
Organism: uncultured Paracoccaceae bacterium; assembly: GCA_938016515.1. Classification (GTDB taxonomy): domain Bacteria; phylum Pseudomonadota; class Alphaproteobacteria; order Rhodobacterales; family Rhodobacteraceae; genus Yoonia. The sequence goes on along the minus strand of CALILP010000072.1, from coordinate 10,150 downwards.
GGTTCGCTGTCGCAGGTCTTTGAATAAACAGACTTTTCGTACTGTCCACGTGATTCCCCAGTTCTGGCTAATGCATCACTTTGGACATATCGAGATGAACGGTTCTTTAAGATTGCGATTAAAGTGACCAACTGTGTCCGCTTGCCCGCAGGTCATGATGCTTCTAAGCAGGCTTAAGATGACCTGCTTTAGGAAGAGAAAATGATCGGCCGACTTAACCACGTTGCAATTGCTGTTCCTGACCTAGAGGCCGCAAGCGCCCAATACCGCAACACGCTTGGCGCACAGGTCGGTCCCCCGCAGGACGAGCCTGATCATGGTGTTACCGTCGTGTTTATCACCCTGCCAAACACCAAGATCGAACTGCTGTATCCGCTGGGCGCGGCGTCTCCGATCAATGGCTTCTTGGAAAAGAACCCAAGCGGCGGGATCCACCATATCTGCTATGAAGTGGATGACATTCTGGCAGCCCGCGATCATCTGCTGGCCGAAGGTGCCCGCGTTCTGGGCACCGGTGAGCCCAAGATCGGCGCCCATGGCAAGCCCGTTTTGTTTCTGCACCCCAAGGATTTCAATGGCTGTCTGGTAGAGTTAGAGCAGGTCTGACCGGCAGGCCTTGCCCGGTCGGGCCCGCGCCATAGTTTACGACTGATATTGCAAGGGGCCGTGACCCCGGAAAGGCCGCATCATGGGCATTACATCCGCACTCGTCCTGTTTGCCGTGATCTGGTTCATGGTATTGTTTGTCGTCCTGCCCCTGCGCAATCAGACCCAAGGGGATGCGGGCGAAATCGTGCCGGGCACACATGCCTCTGCCCCGGCCGATGCTCAGCTGAAACGCAAGGCCAAGATCACCACGATCTGGGCACTTGGGTTGTGGGTCATCATCGCTGGGACGATCATGTCAGGGGCCATCACTGTCCGTGATCTTGACTGGTTTGACCGGATGGCCACCCCAGAGGTCAGCCGCGATTAAGCCTGTGAAACAGGTGAGTGAATGTTGCAGCCCCCAGAATTGGCACGACAAGATTGATCAGCGGGATCGATAGCGGGACGACCATCAGGCACCCTGCAAACCAGACTGTCCCTGCGTGGGCTTTGCGCAGGTCCTTTGCACCTTCTCGCCCCAGTCGCCGCATGGCTGCGATCTGGAAGTATTCCCGCCCCAGAAGAAACCCGTTGAGCGCGTAAAAGATCGGGATCGCCAGAAAAGGCAGCAGTGCGTAGGCGAAAAAGGCCAGCAGATTGGCCCCGATCAGCACACCAAGGAAGTTGACCGTATCTTTCAGCCCGTCAAAGAACGGCAGACGCCGGACCGGGGCCAGATGCGGATAGTGTTTGTCTTCGACCGCATGGGCCACGTCATCCAGAAACAGCGACGTGATCGCCGAGGCAACGGGGACCATCAAAAAGATCGACATCACGATCATGATCCCAAGTGAGCCCCAGCTGAGCAGATCGCTAAGCCATTGGACCTCACCCACGCCGGGGATTGTTACCCCTTCACCGGTTAGCGCTTGGATGACCCACAGGATTGCCGCATATGAGCCCACCAGCAAAGCGATGGTGAGCCCAACGCCCAGCAACAGGACCCGCCGAAAGCGGGGGTCTGGCAATTGACCCATGGCTTTGAAGAAGTCGGTAAAGATCACGATGTAACCCAGCTGGTTATTGCATCAATGTCGGGCCGGGGTCGTTCGGGCGGTGCTGCTGTTTCGGTCCCGATGTGGATGAAACCGGCGACGGTCTCGTGCCGCGCGAGGCCCAGACCTTCCGTCAGGAACGTCCGGTCATGGGACGCCCAGCCGGACAGCCAGTTGGCCCCCCAGCCCGCCGCGAGGGCAGCATTCACCAAGGACAGACAGACGGCACCGGCAGAATAGGTCTGCTCGATCTCGGGGATTTTGTCGGATGATTTGGGGCTGTTGATGACAGCAACCGCCAAGTCGGCCCGCGCGTATTGATCAACCGCCTTGGTGATCTTGTCTGGGTCGATCCTAAGATCAGCACCGCGCCCCGGCACCAGCTCTGCCAGACGCTGCAAGGCGGGGCGTTCCAGCACGATAAAGCGCCAGGGTTCCAGTTTGCCATGATCCGGCGTGCGCGCAGCGGCAGTCAACAGCATCTTAAGCGTGTCGCGATCCGGGATCGGTGTGGTCAGGGTTTTGGCTGGCCGCGAACGGCGGGTCAGCAAAAAGGACAGGGCGGCATCGTTAGGAACGGGCATCAGATCTCCGGGTCGTGACTTATGGATACATAGGGACGCGGGGGCGGAACTGCCACTGTTGCCCGGCGTTTTCTGGCGATCACGTGGACCCGATCAGCCGGAACAGGGCTGTATGAGCTGCGTGACACCGTTGTGCTGTCTTTGCGGGCGATAGCGGGCCGATGACCCCTGTGACCCGTTTGATCTGCAAATCCCCGACCAGCAAGGCCACATACCAAGCGGCCAATTGGGCCGGGCTGTGGGCCTGTGCACCGGGAAGCTTGACCAGCAACGTCGCGATCAGCGGTTGGATTGCGTCCCGACCGCCGCTGGAAATCGCAGCACCCAATGCGCCGGTTGGATCTGCTGCTGCGGCCCGGTTCAGGGCGATGGCCCGGTCGCTGAGGATCATCGTCAGAAACAACGGCGAAAAGGCAGCGAGGGTCTGGGTGGGGTCCGCAGGGGTGGCGGTGGCCTGTTCCAATGCGGCTTTCGTGGCTGCCGCGTTGTCGATGACCATCGCTTCGAACAGTCCTGTCTTGTCGCCGTACCACCGATACAGCGTTTCATTTGACGCCTTGGCCGCCTTGGCGATCCGCAACATCGAGGCCCCCTCATATCCATGCTTTGCAATCACCGCATAAGCGGCGGCGATGATCGTGTCCTGGCGAGCTTGCTTTTTGTCGTCTTTCATCGGGTCCCCAGAATTATGTTGATTACAAGCGTACACTTCGTTACGGATTTGAGAAAGGCGTAATTATATGTACGGTTATGAAGGGGGCTGATATGCTGAGTATTCTGAATTGGACGGTGATTGGTGCAGCACTGGTGCTGAGCGCTGCGATCTTTGGGTTCTTTTACGCATGGGTTTGTTCGACCATGTGGGGGCTGGATGCGGCTGACCCCCGTGTTGCCATTGCCGCAATGCAGGCGATGAACGCATCGGTGCGCAACGTCGTCTTTGCACCTGCTTTCTTCGGCACACCGATTGTCTTGCTTCTGGCGGGTGTGCTGCTGTGGGGGCAGGGGCATCAGGCCAGCGGAGGGACGTTTATCGCAAGCGGTCTGGTCTATGCGCTGGGCGGCATGATCCTGACGATGATGGTGAATGTGCCGATGAACGAGGCTTTGGCCCTGCAAGACATCCCTTCTGATCCGGCCGACGCGCAGGCGATGTGGGATGCCTATTCGCCAAGGTGGCAGGTCTGGAACCAGACCCGGACCGTTTTGTCGGGGGTATCCTTTGTGATCGCGCTGGCCGGGGTGGTGCAGTTTGCGCGGGTTGGTCAGGCCTCGTCGTCTTTGTTGGCAAACTGATACACCCCTTCGGGCAGGTCCAACGCTGCTTCGAGGTCGCGCAATTGGGCCAGTGACAGATTGATCCGCACGGCTTTGTCTGCGACCGGGTCGTATTGGGTCAGGGTGATGCAATCATCAAAGGCATTGATGATCACGTCTTCGCCCAATGGGGCTGCACCTTCGTCGACAAGGGTGACGACGGTGCAGTCAAAGGTGTGCTCGATGGTAAACATGTGACCAGCCTAACGCGGCAAAAGGGGGATGCAAGCAACCGACCTCTCATTGATGTGATGTTGGTGCGGGCGGGGCTGGCGGCTGCACCTTGAGGTGCTATGTATAGGCAAAGAGCGAAACACCCCCCGGCGGGTACCCTGAGGACCCATGCGATGAAACGCATTCTTGTAGCATCTGTATGTGCAGTGCTTGCCGCCTGTACAGCGCCGCAAAGCGTTGACAACACACAGCCGCAAACGAAAGTGGCGCAGCCCAACACGAATGTCCGCCCATTGCCACCTGTGGTCACGCCACGGGCCGCCGTCGAGAATTTTTTGTCGGTTATTGCAGCCGTTGAGCCTGTTGCTGAGGCAGAATGTCGGGCGCGTGCCCCGGATGTGAATTGCGATTTTCGCATTGATATTGTCGACGCACCCGGCGCGCCGCCCAATGCCTTTCAGACGCTGGATGACACCGGCCGACCGGTGATTGCCTTCACAGTGCCGCTGATCGCAGAAGTCCGCAATCGTGACGAGATGGCGTTTATCCTGTCCCACGAGGCCGCCCACCACATTGAAGGGCACTTGGCCCGTCAGCAGCAAAACGCGACACTAGGCGCCGCTGTATTTGGCCAGCTTGCAGGGGCATTGAACGGGGCGAATTCTGATGCAGTCGAGGCCGCACAGCAGTTTGGGGCCGCTTTGGGCGCGCGGACCTATTCAAAGGATTTTGAGCTGGAGGCGGATGCCCTTGGCACCGTGATTGCTGCGCGGGCCGGGTTTAACCCACTGCGCGGGGCCGACTTTTTCTTCCGGATCCCTGATCCGGGGAACAGCTTTTTAGGGACCCATCCGGCCAACGCAGATCGGGTTGCCGTTGTGAGACGAACGGCGGCGCAATTCGGCTTTCAATAGACGCCACGTTGCCATGACTGCGTAGCGTGGTTCCGGGCTGTGGGGTGACGTCGCCTTCGGTTTCCGGGTTTTTGATGCGGATGGCAATCGCTACCACCGAAATCACGATCCAGAACCCCTGTATCAAGGCAGAGGCAAGGTTGAATGCACTGGTCAGCCCGATCAAAACCATGGCGGCTGCAAATAGATTAATGGTGAAATACCGGATCTGATGCGAGCTGACCTTATGCACGGTCAAAAGCGTGTAATTGAGAACGTAAAGCCCGAAACCCGCGACACCTATGGCGTCGTAAAGCTCGGTTGGAAGAGACAGTAGATACGTCATGCGTCACGCCTTCGATCTGTCGCAACCGGCTCGGGAGAAGCAATCGCCTTGGCAGGCCATCTTGGTTGCGATGGGTCGACGGTAGGGGCCGCCTGAGGTGACGTCAGGTCAGGCATTCCGGACTTTAGGGGGAAAACAGGGTAAGGTTTCCCCGTAGTTGACAGGGCTGCGGGGCGTGTCCGGCCTAAGTTGCGCAATCTAAGGGTGTTTTTGTGTAGGCTGCGTGCTGGGCTGGATCAGGTCGTGAAGGGCTGCCAACACCGCCTCCGGTGCTTCCAGTTGCGGCAGGTGGCCAACGCCGTTCAGCAAGGTCAGGCTTGCGGTGCCGATTTTTGCTTGCAACGCCTTGCCGCGCGTCACTGGGATCCACGGGTCATCTTTGCCCCAGATCACATGCACCGGGCACCTGATCTGATCCAGCTGCCCCTCGAATGCGGCCGTATAGGCTTCATCGGCTTGGGCGAATTGCCTGTAAAAGCTAACCGCACCCTCGGGTGTCAGCCAAGGCGCGATGAGAGCTGACAGATCGGCTGGACGAAGCGGTGTGGTGATCGCCCCTGCGATGTAGGCGGTCACAAGAGCTTTGTGGATATGTGGCGGCAAACCGGAAAAGGCATCAATGTGTTTGCCGACATGATCAAAGAAGTCAGACCCCCAAGGTCGCAAGGCCACAACGTTCATCAGAACATAGGCTGCAAAGGTCCGACCCTGCAGCAGATGCGCCCGCAACGTTGCTGCTCCGCCAAAGTCATGAGCGATGACCGTGGGCGCATCCAATTGCCAGTGATCCAGCATCTCGCCAAACACATTGCCCTGCACATCCAGCGATGTTCTTTGGGTGGGGTCTTTGTCGGACCGGCCATAGCCGGGCATATCGTACCAATAGACTGTAAAGCGCTGCGTCAGTGCAGGAATAATTCGGTGCCATGCATAAGAGGACCACGGCCAGCCATGCGCCAAAACAAGGGCAGGGCCAGTTCCGGCAGACCCCGCAGCAACAGTGCCTGCGGTGGTCTGATAACTTTCGGACAGATGCCATTGGGCCATGTGGGTCACCGCGTGTTGGATGGTCTTGCTGTCAGGTCAGGTCGTTTGTGCGGCCGCGCAAAGCTGCTCAGACAGTTGCCATCGCTCCAATGGCAATCGCCGCCCAGAAGCAGGCAGAGGCTGCCACAACAAACCCATGCCAGATCGCGGTCGTGAACCGCCTTTCACTGACATAGAAGATTACCCCCGCTGTGTAGGTCAGACCGCCTGCGGCCATCAAAGCAATGACACTGCCCGGCAAAAGTGGCCAGATCGACCAAATCAGACCCGCGCTGAGCCAGCCCATGATCAGATACAAGGCAGGTCCAAAGCGGCCGGGTGTTTGCCAAAAGAACAGCTTGAGGGCGATGCCAACCGCAGCCAATCCCCAAACAATGCCTAGGATCACATAGGCAAAGGTTGTGCCGACCATCACCACCAGCGGCGTATAGGTTCCTGCGATCATCAGGTAAATGGCAGCGTGATCAATCCGGCGCAATGTCGGACGCAGGTCATGCCAAGGGGTCATGTGATACAAGGCCGAGGCCACAAAGGTGGCAATCAGGCCGACCCCATAGATCGCCAAAGCCACCAGCTGGCCACCAGAGACCAGACCGGCATGTTGCACGATCAGCAAGGTGGCGCCAATGATGGCCCCCAACACACCCACAGCATGCACAGCGCCATCAGCAAGGCGTTCGGGGCGGGCGGCAGTAGGGTACATGCAGGGTCCTTTGGTTGTTGGAATGATCATCAGTGCAGTCCGGGGCTTGGGTCAATTGTACCGTTGGGTCATTCTGCGGGGGTTGTTTGGGCCTGCGGTTCCCGGCAACACTTTGTCGGGCAAGGAAAGGACAGCACATGTGGAACCAGATCAACCGGATCAAATTGCGGGCCGTCTGGTCGTGGGAGGGGTTCGTGCATGTCTACCGCACCGAAGGATCGCTGTCGCAATGGCTGGTGGCCAACGCGGTCTTTGGTGTGCTGGCGTTTGTCTTACCCCTGACTGGTGCAGAGCGGGCCATCGTGTTGATGGGCGGGATTTTTGTGTTGGGCGTGGAATGCATGAACACAGCCGTCGAGCGGGTGGTCGACGATATCTCCACTGACAAGCGGGACCTGGCGAAACAGGCCAAGGACGCGGCCTCTGCGGCGGTAGCCTTGTCGGGTATAGCGGTTGGTGTGGCCTGGGTGTGTATCTTATGGAGCGTTTGGGGAAAGATCGCTTGACCGCGGGCGGCAGCGTGGTCGTGCTTGAGGGATGTCTTTGGTGGGGATATGTGTGTTGGTCGTCGGATATCGCTGACCCTGACGTGATATACTTGCCCTCAAATAGAAAAACGGACCTTTTCGCTGCGTGTGGCGAATGGCTCAAATGGCGCCCAACTCAGTCATTGTGAATACGTGCTGCGCCCGCTTGCACCGCGAAAATCGCCACATCTAAGCTGTTCGTGACGCCGCGCAGATTTTAGGGGCAACTTCACGTTCGCGGGTGTCCAAGGCAAAATGACTGAGCCAGCTATGGGCGACAATGAACAGTAGCGATCGCGGGATCATGCTCTAAAACCTTAGGGTTAGCTTGCCTTGCAAATAACGCTCGGCATCTTGTCGGCATCAGTCTTCGCGCCAGTTAGGTTCAGGTTCTGACCTGGTCCTCGTCTTGGGGTGGTCGGTTTGATGCCATTGCCGCCAGCGCGTCGAGCCATGATGCGCGATGATCACATCGGGTCAAATCTGTGCAACGGTCCACAGTCAGATCGCACCAAAGAAACCACGAAAAGGCTAGTGCCCGGCTTTCCTTTGGCGGCGCTTGTGAAGTGCATAGAGGAACGGGCCCGCGACGTGATCGTAAAGCAATCGAACGCCGGTGCGGATCACCGGCAGGCTGCAGAGCCGGGCGAGCCAGCGATAGCGTGGGATTTCGGACCACATGGCAATGAAGGCGTCAAAGCCTGTGAGGATCTCGTCGCCGCGCCGTGCGTGGATCTTGCGGGCGGCAGTGTCGGGGTCGATGCCCCATGCAGTGGCCTTGTCGCCCAAAGGCTCGAAGGTCAGGGGCAGGCCATCTTTGGTGGCCAGCTTGTCATAGTGCTTGATTTCGCGCGAACAGATCGGGCAAGCGTCGTTATAAAGTACACGTGTTTTGCTCATACCGATCAGATAGTGTCAGGGCTTGGGCCGCCAAGGGGGTGCGACATCAAGATTATCGAGAACGCGCTGACCGATCGTGGCTCCAAGTACGCGGTGTCTGGTGGGCCCGTCGGGTCGGCGGACGATGCGAAGGCCTTTGTGAAGCAATTATGCCGCAAAAAGAAGTTCGCCAAGGCCACCCACAACACATGGGCTGTTTTGCTGCCGGACGGCCCGCTGAAGAATGATGACGGGGAAAGCGGGGCTGGGATGGTCATTTTGCGCATGCTCGAGCGCGAGGATCTGCAGGGCCATATTATCGTTGTGACCCGGTGGTTTGGTGGCACCAAGCTGGGTGGTGACCGGTTTCGCCGGGTGCAAGATGCCGTCCGCATCTATCTGGACGCAAGATAAGCCAGCAAAATGACACATTTTGTGGTATGATCAGGGTCGGAGGACCCACTATGTCGCAAAGAAATAACATGACCCCACGTGCAGATTTCTGGCGGGACCAGAAAGTCCGCAAAGCGTCCAAAGTTTGGACAACCCGCGCGCTGGAGCAAGACACTCCGCGCCAAAAGGCCGTCGCAGCACAGCCGGTCAAGCGCCGTGCCGATGCCCAGGCGTTCTGGACGCGTACACCGCTGCAGTCCGTCGATCCGGTCAAGACCGACCTTTGATCTAGCGCAAAGCAAGGGTCGCCGCGGCGGTATAGGTCTGTGGCAGCACAAGGAGGCTGCTATGGAGATCAAACCACTTGGTGACGCGCGCGCGCACTACTGGAAAGTTGTGAAAATGGCGGACGCTGTTGGCGTGTCGCTGGTGAAGGCGTGGGACGACGGGCGACTGAGGTCTGGGGACCATGCCGCCATGATCGACCGCTGCCGAGGCTGTTCCGCGCCGGGGGCTTGCGGGCGGTTGCTGGAAGGGCGGCCTGCGCTGGATGCGGCACCGAAGTATTGCGAGAACAAGGATGTGTTTGCGCAGTTGTCGGGTGGATGAAGCCCACGTTACATGAGGTTCGCGGTGCAAGGGTTCCACCCGCACCAAGAGAGCGGCGTAGGGTGCGCACTTGTTGCGCACCTTAACCCCTTCCAGAGTGGTGCACAGCGCGTGCGCACCCTACGTCAGTACCCAAGCGTGCGGTCCACAAGGTTGATAAACGGCTCTCCGGCCTCGCCAAGCTGGATATTCTCAACAATTACCTCAGACGCAGTACTGGCGCGTGTTTCTGCCGCGATGTGTGGCGTGACAGTGACGTTGGGATGCGCCCAATAGGGGTGGTCCTCAGGCAGTGGTTCAATGCGGAACACATCCAATGTAGCTCCGGCGATATGGCCGCTCTCAAGGGCGGCGAGCAAGGCGTCATCGTCAATCAACGGGCCACGACCGGGATTGATGATGAAGGCACCCTTGGGCATCTGAGCAAGTGTCTTTGCGTTCAATGTGTTTTCAGTTGAGGGCGTGTCGGGCAGCAGGAGCACAGCTATTTCAGCGCGGGTGAGCGCCTCATTCAGGCCGTCGGTTCCGCTCAGACAGCGCACATTGGCGACGTCCTTTAGGCTGCGCGACCAGCCGGTCACGTCAAAGCCAAGGCTGACCAGCGTCTCAGCCACAGCCCGCCCCAAAGCCCCAAGGCCCAGCACCACCACAGAACGCTCCGGCGCCAAAGGTGGGGTGCGCACGATCCACTGCGCGTCGGTGCGTTTCACATCCAGATCCAACCCCAGATGATAGCGCAGCACATGGGCCGTGACCCATTCCACCATGCCTTTGGTCAGGCCGGGATCCACCATCCGCGCCAGCGGCATGGTGAGGGTTTGATTGCCAACGATCTGTTCGACCCCGGCCCAAAGGCTCAGCACCGCTTTAGTGCGAGTAAAGGGAGTGAAATCACGAAGCCCGCCGTTTGGGGCATAAACGATGTAGTCAACCGCGCAAGGATCGATCTGCATGGACAGATGCACATCCAGCCCCACTTGCGCGAAAGCATCCCCTAAGGGGCCAGCATAGGTGTCCCACCGCGCAGCGGGTGCG